>NZ_JACJTO010000014.1 GCF_014698755.1 Aphanizomenon flos-aquae FACHB-1287
ATAAATAAAGTCGGGATAGGGCATTGCCACGACTCTAAACGGGCGCAGAGACAGAGTAAGACTAGCTCGGTAGCATCAGTCGGTGAAGCGTCAAGAATCACCTCGCCTTCAGGCAGGTGAGTATGTCAACAATTGTGGTTTTCCCCAAATAATTGTTTCTTGCCTATAAACTACAAGTCCTGGTTTCGCGCCTTTAGGTTTATAGACGTGCTTGAGTTGGGTATAAACAACTGGTACTTGATCACTTTGACGGGCGCGACTGAAATAAGCGGCTAAGTTAGCAGTAAATTGTAAATCAGTTTCTTCCGCCACTGTACCCGGTTCTAGACGCAAAAGCACATGACTCCCCGGAATTTCTTGGGCGTGAAACCATAAATCATAGTCTCCAGCGACACGGAATGTCAATTGGTCATTTTGAACATTATTCCGGCCAATAAGGACTTCAAAGCCACCAGGACTGCGGTAACGATGAAAATTAGTACCGGGGGTTTCGTTGCTGCTACGGCTGCGGTATTCAAGGTCTTCTAAGTATTTTTGCCCGATTAGTTCGTCACGGATTTCTTCTAAGGCCTGTAAATCTTCTAGGTTTTGGTAGTTATCTATTTGACAAATTGCCGCTTCTACTTGTTCAAGATAATTAAGTTCTGCTTGGACTGCAAATAATAGCGGTTCAACAGCCCCACGGGCACGTTTTAACTTTTGATTCTGTTTGTAAAGCTTTTGGGCATTTTGAACAGCGTTTTTATCCGGTAAGAGAGCAATTAATATAGGCTTTTCTGTTTCAAAATCTGGTAATATTATATTCTGCATTCCCGGTTGCCATTGATGCAGATTTGCCATTAATAAATCGGCTTTTTGCCGATATTCTTCCGCTTGGTCTGATTGTTGCAAGCGATCGCTAAATGTTTTTGCTTTAATACGTAATTTAGCCAAAATATTCGCTAATTTCTGATTTAACTGATGACGTAATTGTACAAATAATTGTTGATTTAGATGATCAGAATAATAATGGTAAAGTAACTCTTGAATACTGTTTGTGGATTTGACAGAACCCCAACCCATAACTGTATACCCGGTTTTTGTCCAAGCAGGTTTAAATTTATTTAAATCTAAAGCTTGTAACCATTCTTGCCAACATTCAAATAAATTTTGCCAATCTTTAGGGGTTAATACGTCCGTGTGAGTATCGGGTAAAATCTTAGCAGTTAGTAACATTGTATCTAACAAAGCCGAACTTAAACCACTGTAACTTTTGAGTAATTGGCGCTTAATTTCCCCTGGTACTAAACTTACTCGTTCTTGCCAACGTTCTAAAGATTCGGTTAAATTGGGGGTTTTTCCCGTCAATTTCGGCGGTTTTTCATAATTTTGTCCCGTTTGAATGGGACGCACACTAGATTGTTGTTGACTAACCTGATGGGCAGCAGTGATAATTTCATTACTAGCATCAGTTAAAATTACATTGCTATATTTACCCATAATTTCAGCATATATGTGATAAAGCGCACTTTCTCCTGGACGAGGGGCAAATTGTAAATCAATTACCCGTTCCCACGGAGAAATAGCCTCAATTCCTACCAAGGCCAACCCACCTAATTGATGTCTTAACTGTTGACTAAATGTAAAAGTATCTGGGGATCGTGGTGGTGGTTCACTTATACAAATATGAGCGGCTTGAGGATGCCAAGAAATATCTAACCAACCCCGTTGTTTTAAGGTTCGTAAAGCGATCGCAATGGTAAAGCGATCGCGCTGATATACTTGTTCTATGCGTGCAGGTAGCCAGTTAGTGCGAATTTCGCTACAAGCAGCGGTTAAAGCTGTAAAATCAAGGGGTTGCAAAACAATTAATCTCTTTTATAATTCAGGTTTGTTAATTTTAAGAGCTAATCACACCAATTATATAAATCATTTTTATCTAGTTCTCTATGAATATTCATAACATAATTATACAACCCCCAAATTATAAATATTCTAGGGATGTTTGTCAAGACTAGCCATAAATGGCCATTTTCTTTTAAAACATCCTTTAACAAACATCAGTTATCCTAGTATCAGCAGTTATGTATCCATAAAAGCGTTTATTGCCATGGTGAAGGGATAGGTATAATAGAAATCACCTTTTCTGCCATCAGTCTGACGGCAGTTTTCCCACAATTAGGGCATTCTAACTCTAAATATTGTGAAGTTGATACATCTACTTGGGATAATATTCCTTGCTTGCAGTGCCAACATTCACAAATTACCCTGCATACTGGTTCGTTGCAGTCAAGAATCTTAACGTGCTGAAAACTTTGAGATTCGCTGTCTGGTTTCCTGGGTTTAGGGAATTTTTTGATTTCTTGAACTTCCATCATTTTACCGTCTAACTGCAACTATCTTTAGAGCTTACTTGATGCTTTCCTATCTTACAACTATGCACGAATAGTCAGTTCTTCGTTGTCCGTTGTCCGTTGTCTGCTGTCTGTTGAAAATTCTCCTTGCTTCCTATTTACTAATTAATGCGGGTTCTCTGACAGAGGGTTGCAACAGTTGGGTATATAGCTCGTCTAGCTGACTAGCTACACCATACCAGCTAAATTTATTAATAACACGGCTTTTTCCTGCCTTCCCCAATTCTTGCTGCCATACAGGATTACTAAGAATCAGATCAATAGCGTGATTAAAAGCCGGGACATTTTGCGGTGGTACTAATAAACCAGTTTCTTCATTGACAACAGTAAATTGCAGTCCTCCCACATCACTAGCCACTACAGGTGTACCACAGGCCATGGATTCGATAGCTACTAACCCAAAAGGTTCATAATGGCTGGGAACAACACAAACATCAGCAGCAGCAAAATAAGCCGGCAATATCTCCCGACTTAGACAACCAGGAAAGAACGTGCATTCACTCATCCCTAACTCGTTCACAATGTCCACAAGGCGATCGCGTTCTTTCTCATCACTATTTCCAGGTGTATAACCACCACCAATGATGAACTGCAATTGTTTTGATTTATAAAACTTCGATTTCCCCACTGCGCGAATTAAGGTTTCTATGCCTTTACGGAGGTCGAATCTCCCTACATATAACACAACTTTAGCTTCTGGATCAATTCCTAAAGTCTCTCTGGCTGCTGGTTTTTCCACTGAACCAAACTGTTGAATATCTGTACCGCAGGGAATAATATCAATTTTACCTTTTTGGGAAACAAGCGATCGCATATGTTCCCGTTCTTGAGGACTGGTAGCAACAATTCTTTCTGCTGTTTCCAAGATTTGTTTTTCTACTATTAAACGTTGATTAGCCACTAAAGGAATATTTTCTATAGTCTTGTATTTGATCACTCCCAGAGAATGATAGGTATGAACCTGCTTAGTTCCTTGTCTTTTCTTTAATTCCATACCTACCCAACCGGATAACCAATAATTAGTATGAACTAAATCATAATTAATCCCCGTTTCTTTTTCAAATTCTAGTAACTGCTCTACAAATTCTGGCAAATACTGAAAACCCTGATCTCGTGGCACAAATTCCACAGGACCTGCTATTAACCGAATCGTCCGACAATTAGGGTGATGTTGTACTATTTTTTGTTGATCAGCACTGACTTTTCGGCTAAACATATCCACATTCCATCCTAGCTGTGCTAGGGTTTTACCCACTTGACGAACATAAACATTTTGTCCTCCTGCCTCTTCTCTGCCGATTTCAATTGCTGGATCACCGTGGACTGAAATTAAAGCAATATATTTTTTAGTGGTAGCTTTCATAGATTTATTTTGATAGAAATCTTTCTCTATCTTTTTGTATGAAAAAGTGAATATCATCTATCATCATAGATTGATTAATTTATAATAAAACCTACCTAAAGTAGCACCGCCACATCTATAAGTTAGATATTTATATTTCATGATTTACAAAGTTTAAGCAATCAAAATAATTCCTATTAAAGTACATACATGAAAATTAAATTTCCGAAAATATCACGTTCACAAATTTTGTCTAATTTTGTCTAATCACACCGTCAAACCTGAAAAATTGCGGCTCTTGAGTACATACTGAGATACAAAATTGAATCATAAAACTCTTGTGGTGCGGGCATTTTGTCTGCTAGATATGTACCTCATAACACAGTTCCCCACCAATAATTTAATTTAGCACAAAAAATAGCCAACACAAATAGTACAGATAACCTGGCATTGCCACCTGCACTACTTGACGAAATAAGTTTTTACGCACCAAAACTAATATCAAAACAGCTTTAAGAATTACTCTCAAAGCAGATTGATTGCAAAAGAAACCTAGTTGGTAGTTTGTGCAGCCAACATTTGTTTTAACTTTTCTAGATCCGCTGCCCAACGAGGATCTGGACGAAAAGCTTCATTATCAACACTGGCAGCAGTTTCACGCGCACCACCGCCGCCACCACCACGACGAGATTTCTTATTTTTATCCCGACGACCACCGCCTTCTTTGTTAGCGCTAGGAACAGGGGCACTACTACCCTGAATAACTGGTTTGGGAATTTGTTGTTGTGGCTGTTCTTCGCTTTCCTCAGCTTTAGTCCGTGGTAAAGCTTTTTCTAACTTAATTGGTGTATCCTTGAACATATGACCATTATATTTTTCAATAATTTGATCTGCTTGTTCGTCATTATTCACCGTTAAAAACCCAAAACCACGGCATTTACCTGTTTTTCGGTCTTTTATTAGTTTAGTGGTGACAGCGTCGCCTTCTTCTGCAAACACAGCTTGCAAATCTTGACGATCTATTTCTTCTTTCGGCAAATTTCCTATATATAGGCGAATCGACATGGAATATACCTCCAAATTGGGATTAAATAGGGCAGACAAAAACGACTAATTGGCTTTGGCTTTTGAATAGATACTATAGCTAAAACTGCCACAAACCAATTTCTGTAATCCAATAGCATAGCGTGTCCTCAGTCATGCTATCAACTTATAGAATACAGTTTTTTTAGGATCAAGCTTATGCGGAACAAAAGCTCTTATGCAATCGTCCGCTAATATGACCTTAATTTTAGGAATTGTTAATTTAATAGCCAACTATCCACCACAGTAAATTCATTCTTCTTAATTCTTGCCTGCAGAATAACATACCATTCCTTAACATTATCATGGTATTTTCCGCGTAGCCAGTTCAGCAGAAACTTTTCCGCCAATAGCCAATAGTGTTATCTCATCGTAACATAAAAGACATTTTTAAAGCAATAGGCAAAACAGGCAGGCAGCAAGGGGAATATTTCTTCCCAATGACAACGAACAACTGACTATATATCTAAGAACCTGTGAGCATAATATAAGCGCCCCAAATTTGGGCAACAAGTGCGATGACAGTAGACCAAATAACATGAGGACTATTAATTTTTTTGCCACCTTGAGTTTCTAGACTTTGGATATCAATCCAAGCAGTTGCTCCACGTCGTAACCAACCTGTAACAGTAATCTGTTTGCCAATCAAGTCTTGATGATTGAATGACTTTCCTAACCAGGGAATATGATTTAATTTGATTAAACCAAGGCTAGATTGCAGGATTAGGTCTTGTGCCAAACAATTGCCAATACCAGGGCGGCCTAACAGTTTACCAGTAAATCGGACTTTAATACTATCAATTGGTAAAATGGCGGGATTTGCTAATAAGCTGGTGAAGTTTTCATCTTTTTGAATATTGACAGGTGTAATGTCGGGAAATAAAGCATTTATTCGGATCACCGTGCCAATGCTAAAGCCAATCAACATAAAACCTGAGACAAAAGACCAGTTATCATAAATCCATTTCAAGTCTAACAAATGTATAGTGTATGCTGTTTGCCAAATTAACCAAGTCAGACCGGCGAACACAATACCAAGGGGAATTCCCAACCAAGGGGCAATTTGTAAACAAAAGGCTTGGGGCTGAATGAGAATGGGCTGTGATGGCTTTGTTTGATATAATTCGGTGTCTAAATGCCAATGGCGGGCTATTTGACAAAGGCGTTCGATACGATCACCCATGGCAGGATGACAACTATTAATTGTAAACCATTGGCGGTAGGGTTGAAAATTTTCCCACTTGAAAAATGATTCAAAGGGTAGATGACCGGCGGTACTACCTAAACTTATGCTGTGTTGATATGCAACAGGTGAAAGAATATTCAGACTTTCTAACTGCCAACAGGTTTGTTCTTTGAGGCTAATGTCATGGGCTACACCAATGGATATTTTCAGCAAAGCACGAATTAGTCCATTGGGATTACCAGTAATTTCTGCTGCTGTCGCGTCGCTATGGTAAAGCCGCAACCGGGAATTTAGCAAGGCTGTTCCTGTAAACAGACACCAAATTATATAGTTAACGGCAGCAAAAATTGTCCCTGGCCAACGCCAGATTTTACCTTGATGCTGATTTCCCCAAACTGATACTTGCTGGTATAGTCTATAAAATGGTAAGGTTACTAACAGAACTAGGGACATTACCCCAAAATCCCAACGCCCAACTTGTCCTAAAGATAAAGCATAGATGGCGGATATTTCATCATCTGCCAGTTGTTCTAATAAACCTTGACTAACGGTTATTCTCGCTGTGCGGGGTAGGTTGCCATAACTGATGATTATCGGGGCAGAAATTGGTAAGATTCTCAGTTGGGGGGTTGGCCAGTGCCGTTGTTGACAAGCGCGTTGTAATACCCTGGGTGTTTCCCGGCTGTAGGAGTTTAATTTCTCTTTGGACAACTCTTCTTGAGCAGAAAATCTTGTTAGTAGCCAGTCGAGTAACCAAGGGGACAATACCATTAAGATTACAAATAATCCTAAAATCAAGTAACTAGGATCACGATATAAAATTTGGATGGGTTCTAAGTATGGCAGTTGATATAGAATTTGATTAATTAAACCAAATGACAATTTCAGCATTTCTCGGCACGTCAAAAACAGTGCTATGAATGTGAAGAGGGCAAGTAGTCGGGAAGGGATAATATTAGGTTTGCTTAGGGGTTGCCAGACTTTAGCGCGTCTAGCATTTCGCCAATAAATACTAACGGGTTTGATTATTGTGTTACCATCAGCACCAACATAGGCAGTTTGTGGCTGTTGTTGGGCAGGATTTGAACTGGTAAGCAACCGAGTATTTGATTTACGGGGTTTTTTCTGCTGGTTTTTGTATTTATGCAGGTGTTCAAGAGCAAGGGTTGCCCACTCTTGAACTTGGGGATTACTATTAGCAATCAGATTTTGACACAAGGTAATTGCTTTCGAGATTTCACCAATGCGGGCATAAGACATCACTAACCCAACTTGTGCCTGTAAACAAATTTTATCTTGATTTTGATTTTTGGCCAATGGTTCAAGGTTAGCGATCGCTGTGTAGTAATTCCCCTGCTTGAGGGCAGCTAAACCAGCCTCTAAACATGATTGAGCGTGAGAAAGCATACAAACTTTGGTACTCCAATCTGTTATAAGTGACAAATAGCACGCTTATTGAGATACCCTGATAATTTGTTAGTGGTCAGTGGTCGGTTGTTAGTGGTCAGTGGTCAGTGGTCGGTTGTTATGAATAGGTACAGATTATTAATCTTACCCCCCTGCCTCCTGCTTAACTTTCTACTGATTGTTGATGGGAAAATACAGGCGCAATGGCACTTAACTTCAACTCTGGATGATCACCCTCTAACTGTTGACAATTCCAGTCGTTGCGGAATAACAACACTGGTCTTCCCATACTATCCTTAACAGTAGTAGTATTAAATAAACGACCTACCCGCTTTAAAGCTTCCCAGCCGCCGTCAACCCAACGGGCAACACTATAAGGTAATAAATCAAGAATTGTTTCTACACCATACTCATTTTCTAAGCGGAACTGAACCACCTCAAACTGCAATTGACCAACCGCTGCTAAAATTGGTTCGCGCTTGGCTTCATCAGTTGAATACATAATTTGTACAGCACCTTCTTCTCGCAATTCAGAAACGCCTTTTTGAAATTGTTTAAATTTGGAGGGGTTGGGATTTCTCAGTGTCGCAAACAGTTCTGGTGAAAAATAAGGTATTCCCTCATATTCTAGTTTTTGTCCTGTATAAATTGTATCACCAATCGCAAAAACACCCGGATTATTTAAACCAATTACGTCTCCTGGATAAGCGGTATCAATAGATTCTCTTTCTTGGGCAAATAGTTTTTGCGGACGAGATAGACGGACAACTTTGCCAGTTCGAGCATGATTTACTGTCATATCTTTTTCAAACTTACCTGTGCAGACCCGGACGAAAGCCACTCTATCTCGGTGTTTCGGGTCCATGTTGGCTTGCAGTTTGAAAATAAATCCGGTAAATTCTGGATAGGTAGGGGGAATATCGCCAACACTGCTACTATGTATACCTGGTTTGAGGGCAAAGTCCAGGAAATTTTTGAGGAATAATTCCACCCCAAAGTTAGTCATGGCACTACCAAAAAATACTGGGGTCATTTTGCCGGCGTGTACCAAGTCTAAATCTAGTTCTGGACAAACTCCTTCTAATAGTTCTAATTCGTCTTTAAGTTGATGATAAAGTTCTTTTTCTAGTAGTTCCTCAAGTCGAGCATCGCCTATATCGAGCACAGTCTCCTTTGCTTCCTTGCTACCATGAGAACTCCGTTCAAATAAATGAATTTGCTGTTGTTGTCGGTCAAATACGCCTTTAAAGCGATCGCCCATACCAATAGGCCAATTCACTGCATAGGTCTGTAATTTCAACTCTTTTTCAATCTCATCCAATAAATCTATCGGTTCTCGGCCTGGACGGTCGAGTTTATTCACAAAGGTAAAAATCGGGATTCCCCGCATTTTACAGACTTCAAACAGTTTCCGGGTTTGGGGTTCTAAACCTTTAGCCGCATCAATGAGCATTACTGCATTATCTGCTGCTGCTAAAGTCCTATAAGTATCTTCACTAAAATCTTGGTGTCCAGGGGTATCAAGTAAATTAATTTGAAAGTTGCGATAGGCAAATTGTAACACTGTTGAAGTCACGGAAATTCCCCGTTGTTGTTCCATGGCCATCCAGTCAGAAGTCACTTTCCTCTGGTCTCTGCGGGCTTTTACCGCTCCAGCTTCGTGAATAGCACCCCCGTATAATAATAGTTTTTCTGTTAGAGTAGTTTTACCAGCATCAGGGTGAGAAATAATCGCAAAATTGCGACGTTGTTCTACCGCTTGACCTAGTTCTGCTTGCAATTCAATGGACATATTTGTAATTTCTTTGTAACTTCACTAAATGTAATCTTTTTCAGGACAGGGAAACAAATTTGTAAATTCTATTAATTCTTGTTCTGAATGGCTTATACCACAAGATCAGAAATTTCCAGTTGGGTAGTTGACAAATTTCAGACTTTCTGCTATTATAACACTATAATGGAAATCCGCGCGCCCATATATAGGGTTTTTCCAAAAGTATTCAGTCTAAATCTAAGAAAATAAGCGAAAACACTCACTTTTTTAATATCAAAGATTACATTTCTCAAATGTTGAAAAATAACCATTTCAAGCAACATTGATCTAAAATAGAGTATAGATCTATTCTACAACAATTTTATGAAAGCAGAAGTGATTAAATTAATAACAACGGTCTTCCAGATCTTAGAAGTTAATATGCGGTGGATGACTTGGAATTTATTTTTGGCTTTTATCCCTTTGGTTTTAAGTGTTTGGTTGTTTCGCAGTAAACGGGGAGGTTCATGGTTTTGGTGGTTAGGATTTCTGAGTTTTTATGCTTTTTTACCAAACGCACCTTATTTATTAACTGATATTATTCATTTCATAAATGATATCCGACGAATTCATTCAGTATGGATGATTACTTTAGTCTTAATTCCTGTTTATTTTGTTGTCATTTTCGGTGGATTTGAAGCTTATGTGATATCTTTAATAAATTTAGGTCACTATTTACATCGAATTGGTAAAAGCAAATGGATTTTTACTGTTGAGTTAATCACTCATGCTCTTTGTGCTGTAGGTATTTATTGGGGAAGATTTTTACGGTTTAACAGTTGGGATCTTATTACTCAACCAGATGCTATAATTACGAAGGGTATAGAGGAAATTCTTGGTAAAGAACCTTTGATAATTATTGCACTTACTTTTATAATTCTTTGGGGTTTATATTGGTTCATGAAACGAGTTACTTTAGGTTTTGTGAATAAGGGTGTTAATTCACAAGAAAATGATCATCATATTCACAATATTAACTAATGATATTAAGTTAATATCAACAAATCAAATATTTCCGACTTGTTTCAAAAATCGGGTTTCTTGTTGTTAAGAAATTATTTAGGATTTAGAATAGAAAAACAAGTATAAGCAGTTATAGGACTCTTATTTGAGTTATGAACTAGTTTTTTTAACGAACCACAGAGACGCAGAGGACGCAGAGGGAGGAAAATAAGAGATGTTCACATTTCATTTAGGATTGCTATATAAAAAATGAAGTTAATTAAGCAGCGATTAGATACATTATTAGTAGATTTGGGATTATGTCCCTCTCGTCAACAGGCACAAAGGTTAATTCAAGCTGGAGAAGTGACTGTAAATCAAGAGAAGATTGATAAAGTTGGGACTGAAGTTGATATTACTGCTCAAATTCAAATTAAAGAACGTCCTCCTTTTGTTTCTCGCGGTGGGGAAAAGTTGGCTAAAGCTTTAGAATTTTTTGCGATTTCTGTAGCTGATAGGATTTGTTTAGACGGGGGAATTTCTACTGGTGGGTTTACTGATTGTTTATTACAATCTGGCGCAAAACAAGTTTATGGTGTAGATGTTGGTTATGGACAAGTTGATTGGAAAATCAGAAATGATCAACGGGTAATTTTAAAAGAACGCACGAATTTACGTCAATTACAACCAGAGGAATTATATCCTGAAAATGCCATATTTGCTGATTTGGTAGTTGTGGATGTTTCCTTTATTTCTTTGACTAAAATTTTGCCGGCGGTATGGCGATTAACACAAGCCCCTAGAGAGGCTGTATTGCTGGTAAAACCACAATTTGAGGTCGGTAAGTCTCGCGTCGGGAAAAAGGGTGTTGTCCGCGATTTTAATGACCAAGGTGATGCGATTTTTAATGTTATGAAGGGGGCGTTAGAGTTAGGATGGAAATATCAGGGTTTAACTTGGTCTCCCATAACCGGACCTGCGGGAAATATTGAATATCTTTTATGGTTAGGAATGGAAAGGGAAATTATCCCTCCAACTTTAGCAGCAATTCAAGAAATTACTAAACAAGTTATGCAGGAGTTTGGGAAAAAATGATCAGTGGATTAATAAATATATGCAAAAACATCCTAGTTTACATGGAACAGTTATAATTTATGAGTATCAAAAATATATCCTACAGCAGTCAATGAGTTACTGTATCAATCCTAACTGTCCACAACCGCAAAACAGCGGACAACCTTTATTTTGTCAAGCCTGTGGTTCTGAGTTACTTTTAGAGGGGTGTTATCGAGTCCTTCGTCCCTTAGGAGGTGGTGGTTTCGGTAAAACTTATGAGGTAGATGACGCTGGTACAAAGAAAGTTTTAAAGGTTCTTTTTAATACAGTTCCTAAAGCTGTTGAATTGTTTCAGCAAGAAGCGGAAGTTTTAAAACGACTTAACCATCCTGGTATTCCTAAAGTTGAGTCAGATGGTTATTTTATTTATTTTCCTAGAGATGCTAAAGAACCCCTGCATTGTTTAGTAATGGAAAAAATTGAGGGGATGAATTTAGAAGAATATATAACTCAACGTAACAATCAAGCTATTAGTGACCGTGCGGCTATACGGTGGTTAAAACAGATAACTGAAATTTTACATCAAGTCCATCAAAAAAATTATTTTCATCGAGATATTAAGCCACCTAATATTATGATAAGACCTAATGGGCAATTAGTATTAATTGATTTTGGCACAGCACGGGAAGTTACACAAACTTTGATGCAAAAAGTCGCAGGACAGCAAGTTACAGGGATTATTTCCGCAGGTTATACGCCACCTGAACAAATGAATGGTAAGGCTGTTCCGCAATCAGATTTTTTTGCTTTAGGGCGAACTTTTGTTTATTTATTAACTGGTAAATATCCTCAAAATTTTGCGGAAGATTCTCGCACAGGGGCGTTAATTTGGCGAGATAATGCTGCTGGTATTTCTCAAAAATTGTTAGATTTGGTTGATTATTTAATGTCTCCATTCCCGGGGAATAGACCGAAAGATACTCAAGAGATTTTATATAGATTAGCTAAATTTGAAACTTCCTCACCAGAATTTAAAACCTCTAATTCTTATAATCAATCTTCTAATTATGGTCCTTATGCTAAAACGGTAGTATCCACATCTGGAAAAGTTAATCAAGTAGTAAGTTCTCCTAAATACGCATCACCTTGGATACGTTTTTTAGCGTACTTTATTGATTTAATAATATGTTGTATTTTTATGCCATTATCTATAGCTTTCTTAGGAAGTATCATCATCATAGTAATGATACCAGATCAAAATTGTGGAACAAATGGTATCTGCAGTGATTTATGGTATAGTATATCCTTAGTTTTATCTGTAATCTTTACTTGGCTTCATTTTGCAGTAGCTGAAAGTTCCGTTAAACAATCAACTTATGGACAAGGTATCTGCAAAATAGTTGTGATTAATATGAATGGTAAGAGAATTTCTTTGTGGCGTGCTACTTGGAGATTTATAGTTAAAATATTGTTGACTTTCTTGACTTTTGGTTTAGGTGATATCATATTTATGCTATTTAATGAAAAAAATCGTTCTTTACACGATATCTTAGCTGGTACTGTGGTTATTAAAAAACCATCTCCATAATTACAAAGCATTCCAGAGGCTTTTGGTGCGTTACGCTGTCGCTTTTAAAGTTCGTAACTCATGATATAATCATCCAATATAAAGCCATTACCAAAATCTTTGATGTGACTATCAATAATTCTAAAACCAAATCGAGAATAAGCTTTAATGGCTTTTTCATTCTTTTTATTGACATTGAGAATTATTTGTTTTAAGTTCATAATTCGCGCTTTTTGGTATACATGAAATAACATTTTTTGACCATAACCGAAACCATGTAATGATGGTAATAAATAACATTTATGTAGTTTTAAATAACTAATATTATCCCTGGTTTCTGAACCATAAGATAAATAACCGACTAATTTGGAATTATGTAATACCTGATCATAAAATATTCCTTGATTATAAATTTCATTTTCAATTACTTCTCTGGCATACATTTTAGATAACATATACTCAATTTGTCCATAGCTGAGAATTGAAGAATAGTGACTATACCAAATTTCTTGACTAATTTTCCTCAATTCTTCCAAATCTGGATCTAATAACTTAGTAATGGTAATTGATAAATCATTCATGGTGAATATTATATTTTAATTAAATTACAACACAGTTCGCTTTTTGAAATATCCATAATATGCTACTATCTAGAAAATAATACAAAAAAGTAGTTAATGTATTTGCAACCGCAAATCAATCCTTATCTATCCCAAAAGTCAACATTTTGACCATGTTTGCTGCGGGCCTCTTGCCCGCTAGATATGTCGTAAAACCAAGACGCAGAAAACGCCTTTCGCGCCTTTTGCGTCTCTGCGTGAAAAAACCCCTTTACACAATCTCAGAAGTCTGCACCCTGTTTTCAAAACCTAAAAATTAAAAATCCAAAATTATTTTTTTGAATTTTAAGCGATTAAGTTCCCACAGTGCCGGAGTAAATCAAACCCCTCTGCATATCCAAAGTCAAAATAGCACCATCCTTAATTATCTGTGTTGCTGAATTTACACCCAAAATTACAGGTACTCCAAGACGTAAACCAATAACTGCGGCGTGACTTGTGAGACTTTCATCCTCAGTAATAATCCCTGATGCTTTGCGAATTGCTTCTACAAAATCCACACCAGTCCGGGATGCTACCAGAATATCACCAGAATTAAAATTACTGGCATCCATAGCATTATGAACTACCCTAGCACGTCCAGTGATTGAACCTTGTCCCAGTCCAATTCCCTGGCCAAGTACAGCAGTCACCACTTCCACCTTAATCAAGTCCGTTGACCCAGAAACTCCCTGAAGTGTACCCGCAGTCATTACCACCAAATCACCTTCACTTAACAGGTTTTTTTCCTGGGCAACATTAATAGCTGCTTGGAACGTCTGACCCGTAGAAGGTAGTTCTAGCACCAATAGCGGTCTCACCCCCCAGACCATCTGTAACTGTCTTGCTACGTTGACATGGGGTGTAATGGCTAAAATTGGCGTTTTGGGGCGGAACTTAGAAACATTGCGGGCTGTAGCCCCGGATTGTGTCAAAGTCATAATTGCCGCTGCACCCAAATTCTCAGCAATTTGACCAACAGCTTGACTAATGGCATTGGGAATAGAACGCCGGTTATCTCGTGACAGACGGGAGTTAGTGTTAAGGGTTTCCTCCTGTTCAATTCGTTCGGCTATCCTGGCCATAGTAGCTACCGCTTCCACCGGAAAACTACCAACAGCGGTTTCATTGGAAAGCATAACCGCGTCCGTACCATCTAAAATTGCGTTAGCGACATCAGATACTTCTGCACGGGTAGGACGGGGGTTACTGACCATACTATCTAACATCTGGGTAGCAGTAATGATGGGAATCCCCAAGCGGTTAGCCGTAGCAATTAACCGTTTTTGCAGTACAGGTACATCCTCCGCTGGTAATTCTACCCCTAAGTCACCTCTGGCAACCATAACACCATCACACAAAGATAAAACGGCTTCCATTTGTTCAATGGCTTCGTGTTTTTCGATTTTGGCGACTACAGGGACACTTTTACCAGCGCTGGAAATTAGTTCTTTAATTTCGATGATATCCTGGGGATTACGGACAAAGGAAAGCGCTACCCAATCAACACCCTGGTCTAGACCAAACATCAGATCCTCTCGGTCTTTGTCGGTCATGGCCTTAATAGATAAATAAACTCCCGGAAAGTTAACACCCTTGTTATTGGAAAGTTTACCTGGGACTGTAACCCGACAATGTAAATCACCTTTTTCGCGGTTGATTTCCTCTACCACCATTTCCACCTTACCATCATCTAGGAGGATGTTGGCACCAACAGGGACTTCCTCTGCTAAGTAATTGTAGGTGACACAACTTATTTCCTGTGTTCCTTCTACGGGGCGATTTGTTAATATGAAGCGATCGCCTTTTGCTAAAATTATTGAACCATTTTCAAACCGCCCCAAGCGAATTTTTGGACCCTGTAAGTCTTGCAGAATTGCGACTGGTCTATTTAGTTCAAAAGCAGTTTGCCGAATTAACCGAATACTACGCTGATGGTCAGCATGAGTTCCGTGGGAAAAATTGAGCCGTAGTGTTGTTGCACCCGCTTCAATAATAGCTTTCAGCATTTCTGGACTACTGGTAGCAGGTCCAATAGTAGCAACAATTTTAGTTCGGCGTTGAGAATCTCTTAATTTCGTCATGGGCTGGGTTTAAGATGTTTGGAGTCTACCGGGGAATTTATCATCATCTTTGCTTATACCATTTGAGATCTAAGATCTTGGATAATAAAAGACTGACTATACAGCAAATCATTTTTCCATTGATTGCCATCATTTGACAAATTGGTATAAATTAAACACACTATCTGTTTTAATCACTGCTATCAGCCATTAGAAAAGGAACTTTGGTATAAATTTAGGCTCGTATACAAATCTAATGGGTAAAAGTCCTCTAGGAGAGGTTTTTTGTTGAAAGTGCTGGTTTCGCAAAGAATCATAACCTCAATTATTGATTTTTCTCCATGAATTGAGATCAATATTGCTTCACATAACTTTACTCCTAACTAACATTAATAGTATGATCCGTAAAGATTAATAATTAAAGGAGTTAAGAATGCTCACGTCGGAGGCACAAAAGCCACTGACAATTCCCCCCAAAGAACTTTTATCACCTCCTGGTGATTTTAATCCCACTTTACTCATGTTTTTAGTGGTGGTGATGATGTTAGTATTATCTAACTTTGGGTACTGGCTTTGGGAATGGCCCCATTGGTTGTGTTTTAGTGTCAATACTCTAGCACTACATTGTTCAGGAACAGTGATTCATGATGCTTGTCACCAGTCAGCCCATCGTAATCGCATTATTAATGCTATGTTAGGGCATTGTAGCGCCTTGATTCTAGCTTTTGCTTTTCCAGTATTTACACGAGTACATCTACAGCATCATGGTAATGTTAATCACCCCAAGGATGACCCAGATCATTATGTTTCCACTGGTGGTCCACTGTGGTTGATTGCGGTGAGGTTTTTGTACCATGAAGTATTTTTCTTTCAAAGACGGTTATGGCGTAATTATGAACTACTAGAATGGTTTATTAGTCGCCTAATTATCATTACTATCGTTTATATTTCTGTCCAATATCATTTTTTGGGCTATATACTGAACTTTTGGTTTATTCCCGCTTTTTTAGTGGGGATAGCATTGGGGTTATTTTTTGATTACTTACCCCACCGTCCTTTTACAGACCGAAATCGCTGGAAAAATGCCCGCGTTTATCCCGGTAAGGTTCTCAATATCCTGATTTTAGGGCAGAATTATCATTTAATTCATCATCTATGGCCTTCGATTCCTTGGTATAATTACCAACCAGCTTATGATTTGATGAAGCCGTTATTAGACGAAAAGGGTAGTCCCCAAACTTCTGGGTTATTGCAGAAAAAGGACTTTTTGGAATTTCTCTATGATATTTTCATAGGTATTCATTTTCATCACTAGTTTCCTAGATCTGAAATTATAATTTGGGTGGGTAAAATGCTCACCCCTCCCCAATATTTATAAATAACAAATAGTCGCTTAAAACCCACTTTAACTATCAGACAGGAAATTGATTCCCCACATTTTAGAACTACAGCGGTTTCTGCTTCTATGAGGTACAAATTTAAATAATCAAACTCTTGTGGTGCGGGCATCTTGCCCGCTAGATATGTACCTCGAAATCGTTTAATTATTTAGCTCTAATCACAGCAGTAGAACTAACTTCCAGCGTTGTTGAATCTGTTTCTGTTAATTTACCATATAAAGATAAAAAAACTTGGCGGTTATTGGAAATACAACCATAGAAACCACTTGTACCTACAGATATATTAGAACAAGAAGGAATACTAGTAGGTGCTTTCAAACCATCAACAACCATCATACTATCACCTGCTGGTATGGTAGAACCACTAGCATAACTACCCTGAGCACGAAAAACAGCAAATGGACATTGCCATAAACTAGTTGTTGTATTACAGGTACTTCCCTTGTCACTAGGAGCTAAAAAATAGACGCTTTTTGTATTATCAGGAAATGTCAGTACAAGACCATAGGTATTTGAGGGTATATTAAAACCACTAGGTAATGTTAAATTATCACCACTACTAGCACTAGTCTTGATACTGTTCGCACTTCTGACTTCATTGGTAATATAATCTAAAGCTCTATTTAAATTAGCACGTCTATCACTTTCTGATTCCGCTTTCCTGTTTTCTTTTAGCATAGTCCCAAGACCAACACCAACTATACTCACAACTATAGTCATAATCGCTACTGATACTAATAACTCTATCAATGTAAATCCTTCATTGTCATGAAAAAAAGATTGACGAGTTTTATAATTTTGAAGATAAAATTCGATATTTTTTTTAATATCAAAAGTATTATTTAACATATTTTTAAGGAGTACAATTAGATGAATAAGTAGCACTACTACCAGTATATTTGTTCGTGGCAATTAATCCCAATGGTTGAGAGATAACTAAACACTTTTTAACTGCAAAATTGCCTTGAGATTGCAATACAATTGTTGTAATTGCAGTTGTATTATTACCAAGATAATCAAATGTTAAAGTAGGGTGAGAAATTGCTCCTGATGTTCCATCTTGATATACAGTCATAGAAACATTATTGAATATTCTCTGAGTTAAATTAGAACTATTTACACTATCACCAGATAAACAGTTACCACTATGACTATCAGCAATACTAATTGTTGCTGGTACTACACCAGGAGCAGAGAAAGAAAGCGTACAGTCTTGACCTCTACGCATAGCCCCTCTTCGCGCTTCTAATAAGGCATTTTTAGCACTGGAGAGATTATGATTAACTTTATTAATTTGATTTAAGCCTATGAAGCTAGGAGCAGAAATAGCCGCTAAAATGCCAGCAAAAAGCATTACCACGATTAATTCTAGTAAAGTAAATCCATTTTCATTGTGATGGGCATTGTAATGACGCATAAGGTATTATCTCAGTATAAGCCGTTCCTAAGGTCTTTGCTGTAATAGTCGGAGCAGTGCTAGTACCTGGTTGAACTACGTATTTTAGCTGTAAAACATTGTAAGGGGCATTACTAGAAACAGTTTGATTCCTCAGCAACCAATAATATATACTTTTACTATTTACCTGCGTGGGAGTACCTGTAACAGCATAATAAGTATTTCCGTCGATTAAGTAAGATGTACTACCTATATTTGTGGCGGTAGTTGATAGAGAATTCATAAAACCAGTTGCTATGCTGGCACTTGCAGTATCAGTAGAAGCAAGGTTACATGATGTACTGTTAACAGCAGAAGTTGCAGTAGGAACTGCTATTTTTAATCCAGAGCTAAGATAAATACTGTTACCACTAATACTAGATATTGTGTAAGTATGAGAATCATTGGAGAACACAACTATATTACCGGCAGTTAACCCATTAGTAGAGTCTAGGGTTAAAGTAGTTGCGCCAACTAACGCAGCAGCAGTCTTAGGAAATGAATATTGTTCAGCAGCACTCTTGATTTTTTCCATATCTTGCTGAAGCAAACTAGTGGCATTTGTATATTGAACAGCTTTCTTTTTAAAAATGCTAGAAAGTACAAACATTTCTAGAGCGCAGGTAGTAAAGAAAAATATCATCAGTAGAGAAACTACTACTTCTATTAGGCTAAATCCCTCATCAGGATTATATTTAAGGCTTTTCATGTCTACATAAAATCGGGTTTATTTTGATAAAGTTTGTATAAAGAATGTAAATTTGTGTATTTTTAAGATCGTTTAAAATACGCAAATTTGGTTATTGAACTGCTTGCTTTTTCCAGCCACTAAAAGCATCAATATATGGAGGCAAATTTTGAGGTACTAAACCGATACTTGACCAAGTTGCTGTTTGTTGAACCACAGTATTTGAGGTATTAGAACCAGTACCACCACCATTACCCCAGTCCTTTGCCCAAATAGCACCCCTAAAACCACCTGTACCACCTGCACCACCATTAACACCTATTTCATAATTAGGTGCTAATATAAATCCATCAACCAAATTACCACCGTTAACATCCATTGTTGAACCTGCAGCCCCTGTTCCAAAAATCTGGAAATCTGTGGGAATACAAGCAGGAGTGCCAGTATAACCAGTACAGTTGTGATTTATACTCGTTTGTTTGTCTAAATTACCAGACAGGAATATCACTACCTTTTGTCCAAGGGTGATATTAATCGTTGCTTTACTTATATTTGAGACCTCATAGACATATACTCCCGAATTTCCATTGAAAGTTGTTGCTATATCCGTAGGTGTTCCGGTTCTAGGAAGTGTAACTGTAGTGTTACTTAAAGCTCCCAAATTAATTGATCCACTAGGCACTGATGGTATATTAGGAAGTGATAAGGTAATATAATTAGCGGCATAGGAATTACCGCCAGAATTGTCAATATTAATACTCCCAAGATTAGTAGTACAATCATTGACGAAAACATTCCCCGCAATGCCATTACCCCCTGTCCCACCATTAGATACCCATACCCCTGGGACTGGAATTGTATTAGGATCAGTTTGTTTAACCGGAATTTTTACCTGTAGTTGGGCTGTAGATGTACTACTAGTATTAGTAGCACTGTTACCACTACCAGCAATATTCACTCGACCTTGAACAGTTAATGTACCTGTTCCTAATAGTGTTCCTGCAGGTGGATTAATACCTGCCCCCGCATCCGCATAAGTATATGATACAAGCTTAAATTGGGTTTTGCTATCTATATTCTGCCAGTCTGTAGTTGCATAAGTACCAATAATAGTATTATTAGGAATATTACCCCGACTTGAGCAGGATGAATAGCTAGGAATTGCTGTTGGATTAGACCAACTAGCATTAGGACTTGTCGCTGTATTTGGATATTGTGCTAGTACCCTTACACTATTAAGTAAATACTGATAACGGGAAATTCCTACTTCAGCGGCTGATAATGCTTTTGATGTAGTTCCTTGGGTTGAACTAAGTGCAACATCATTTCGTGACCTTATTGCCATAGTTAATCCAATTAACATCATTACCAAGCCAATACCTATCGCAAGAACAGAAGCAAAACCTTTTTCTCCTCTGTGCTGAATTAAAGCGAGTTTTAATCTGGAATACATACTTCACCTCACCACTGAATCACTATACAATCGGAAAAGTAGAACTTGATCATATCTGGGATTAATACTGAGTATCTCAAAAAGAGAGTCCGCATATTTTAGCCATTCACCTAGAGCCACAGTAAACTAAGTATTATTACTAATACATTAAGTTATTTACCAGCATCTTGCTAGATTAATTACTGAGGGTGGCTTAAAGGTGAGATTAAATAATAACTAAACCCTTAGAAAATTATAATTACAATAATAAATCATATTTATTGGTAGTGATACTGATGAAATTACTGAATTTAAGAAAAATGGATTTTCTCAAGACTGGAAAGGAATGTACGGTTACTGAGTGCAGTTAAATTACTGAAATTCAGGATTTTTTGGTATTGTTTATTATGACAATTTAAATATCAGTATTATACATTTCCGACTTCTAAAACAGATATATTTTTTTATTTGATAGCTGGTAATTTTAGAGACATTTAGCTAATTTTGATGTAATTTGTGGTTTCTCGTCTACTCAAGCAATTACCCTTAGTAAAGTTTTTAAAATTACTTTATTGGCACTTAAACTAACAAAATTCTTTTCTTTTAAGGTTGCAAGTTAAATTATTTTGGTGTATAATATACTTATAAAGGAAAAGGAGTCTAAACTTGCAGTTGCAGAGATGGTTTCTGCATATACATTTCCGCAATTTTTGACACCTTTTTTCTTTTTTGTGGGCAATCCGGGGGGAGCAGTCATGTCTAAAAAAGGTCAGGCATTAAATAAAAATATTAGTATTGTCAGAAGATTTATCCAGCAGTTTTTAGCAACCATAAAAAGGCAAATTATTTCGTTATTACGAACTGTTTTTGTTACTCGGAAACACCAGCAAGCCGGAAACGCAGGTTTCGTTTTGCCAACGGTGACAATGGTATCTGTAGTAGTCGTTTTATTAACCACTGCTATCATGTTCCGCTCCTTTGATAGAGCGAAAAATGCTAGTAATGTCCGCGTTAATCAAATGGTCATGAATTCTGCTGCTCCTGCTATTGACCGAGCCAAAGCAAAATTAAATAAACTATTTAAAGATCAAAGACTATCACGAGCAACACCTACAGAGACAGAAATAGATAATGTTTTAGTTACATATAAAGATGAATATACCTTTGGGGATGAAAAGAATCTGATAGTTAACTGCTATGATCCTTCCTCAGGTCTAAATCAGGGAATTTGTAGTAGTGATAAGGAATTAAAAACAGCATGGGAATTTCCAATTGATACTGACAATAATGGTAGGTTTGATAGCTATACTTTATATGGTATTTATTATAAAAATCCAGCTTTGAGTGGCACTTCTTTTGTCAAAAGAAATCCTGTACAAGCTAGGGCTATACCTATGACGATTACTAGTGCAGGTGGAAATTGTCCTAGCACAGCTATCAGTGCTAGTTTGGCTGGTGTTAATGGTTGGTTTAAGGATAATAAATCATTAAATTTGGTTAAGGGATTTTTCGTCTATACGGTTACAGTTCCCATTACTTCCACAGGCAATCTTCCTAATAACTCTACTTATGAAAAAGCCAGTAACAGTAAAGGTTTTTCAGCCCTGGAGTATGAACAAGATAAAATTAAAAGATCTCTACTTAATAATGCTGTAATTTATCAAGATGACCTATACCTGACTGCTGAAGACGATGACTTTAAGTTAAATGGGGGGATTTTTACTAATGGTAACTTACTGGCAGGTTCGACTTCAGGCAAATCAATTAAGATATATCAGGTTAGTAGTAAAGATTCCTGTTTTTACGAGGCTGACAATGCCAAAATTACAGTAGGCGGTAATATAGCTACAGTGGGGGCAAGTGGGTCTACCAAATTCGATTTATTCCCAGGTAAAGGAGTTACTCCTACTCAAGCACAAGCAATCTCTCTGAGTGGTAATGAATCAGTTACAGATGCAACAACTGATGTAGCTTACAATAATTTAGCTTATGTCCAGCGTGTGAATAGCTTGGTTGCGGCTCAAAAGGCAAATTCTGCTGATAGTGATCCATCTGAAGTTAAAAAAGGTATTGAGCGAATAAAGGCGGCCATTGGTTTATCTAGTTACACAAGTGATCAAATAGATAAAATACGTTCAGAACAATTAACACTGTACTTTCAAAAACGGACTCGCCGTGTCCCTGTCAAAGATACTGCCGGTAGTACCCTTCCATTAGAAGGTACTGGTGATTCACTCCGTCCCAAAGATGCTTGGATTTATCCCACAGACCCCACTGATGGTAAGACAGGTACAGGATATACAGGACTAACATTAAAAACTGCCGGTAGTACCCTTTTACCCGCTGCTACTGAGCCATCATTGCTTTTGAAAAACGGTAAGGAGCAACTTTTAGGAGACAGGATTCGGGTTGGTAATAATTTACCTCAATTATGGTGGAAGACTTCTCAATTTGTGGGACCTGATCCTGGGGATATTCAAAATATTACTGATATCAAGTGGGGGGATAGTAATAACCCTAGTACCCAAGATCGCTATCGTTTCTCTCGTATTCAGAATCTAGCAGACGCGGGTTCTACGGATAGAGATAGAGACTGGGAACTAGCGGCTGCAAAAGTACCAGATAATCCTCAAGATCCTGTAGGTGGTTTGCGAGTTATCACAGGTGCGGGGATTTATTTGCGTACAAGTGATACCGCAGCAACTACAGATTTTACTACCCCAATTCCTGGCTTTACCGTTCCCGCATCTACAACTATATATGATGGTGCTTTACCTGAACCACCTAATAGCACCAGTCCACCAGATGCAAACACTCCATATCTGAAAATGCGGGCAAGTGCGGTTTATCACTACAAACAAGCTGGCACAGCACCTAAACCTATCGCCTGTGTTAGTAGTTTTTATTATGATGACTCCAAAAGCACTACAAAAAACAAGAAAAACCAATCTGGTTTACCTCCCTGGACTCTTCCTCTTCCAGTCGGTTTTGATGGAGGTGATACTGATCCTAATGGTTTATCCAATAATGGGATAGTTTATGGACCGCCGACAAAAATTGTTAGTGATTACCAGGCAGTTTTAAAGTATCAATCAACACTAAAATATAACAATGGGCGCTCCATAGACGATGGACTTTTAGCTGGAGCTTTAGCCGCAACAGCAGCTAACCGGACTCTTTCACAGCAATCTACCATTGATGCGGCTATTTGCGCTCTGCAAATTTTTGATGGTAGTATCTCACCTACCAATACTGTGATTCCTCATGGGGCAATTTTTGAAGCAAAAGAAAAGGCACCTCTGGAATTTTCTTCCACTGTATTAGACTTGGGTAAATTGAAAGGAAAAACGATTGGTAGCGCAACACCATCACAAGAATACTTAATTCCCAATAGTGGTATTATTTACGCTACCCGCGATGATGCGTTAGCAGATAAAACTTCAATAAACACCTACTTCACTCCTCGTCTTAATGCCATTATCCTAACAAATGGGTCAGATATCTCGCGGGAATTAAATTATCGAGATGCGGAAAAAGGTTTGATTGTCGCCACCAATTTACCTTTATACATTAAAGGTGACTTTAATCTCCATACCCAAGAGGAATTTAACACTCCACTAAATAGTACATGGAGTAATTTTTATACAAGGAGCGATGGCAATCCTAATTTTGCTTGTCGTCCTAATGATCCAAAATTGAAGATTAATGGTGTTGATTCATGTCCTACTGGTGATAAATGGCGCTCTGCGGCTGTGATATCAGATAGTATAACCTTACTATCTAATAATTATGATGCTACTAATACGGGTACTACAGCCGAAAATACTACTTACAATGCCATTCTTGTCTCAGGTAATACACAGAATTGTAGTTTGGAGGATTATGTCCGTTTTCCAGAGAACTGGGCAGGGAAAACAGCAAAGATCAGTGGTATTTTCATGCAACAGAAAAAAAGCATCTATAATACATCTTGTCCTCCAAATTCAACTCCTCCAATCAGAAACTGGAGTTATGATGTCGGGATACTTAGACAGTCACCGGACTTGTTAGCGCAAAAATTAATCGCAGATACAAGTGATCCACCTAATGAATACTTCCGGGAGGTAGATAGAGATGATCCTTGGATACAGAATTTGTTGTGTGCTAAGGACAATACTAACACCTCATACATAATTGACAAAAATCAACGTCCGAGTATGTGTCAATCTTAATCGGAATAGTAGAGACGTTTTTTATAATGTCTCCACAGTCATAATTCTTACTAACTTAAAAAAATTGCAATCTATAAACAAGGATTTGGTGATTAACAATGATGCAACTTCCACAGAAACATAATATTAATAAAGATGCTGGTTTTACGATTATGGAATCTTTAATTGCCATGGTCGTAGTTTCGAGCTTAATGTTAGCTATATCACCAGTTTTGATCCTATCTGCATCAACCCGTGTTCAGTCTCGCAGAGTAGAATTAAGTGCTCAAATTGCAAGGTCATTTATTGATGGGGTCAGGTCTGGAAGGATAAAAGCAGAAGATATAACTACAGTAAATATTAACATTAATCAAAATGCACTTTCATCTAGAAATATTACAAATAGCACTGATGGGTATTTGATCAGTAGTGCGAGCATGGCCGCTCCTACATCAGAAACAAAAAAATATCTATATTGTGTTCAAAGTGATGGAACTATTCTGCCACCTGATTGTTCTAGTAATCAAAATAATTTGTTTTACATTCAAGCGGGTCGAACGAGCATAAACAATTCTGGTACTAATGATGGTTATCGTTTAGCGGTGAGAGTGTATCGAAAAGATATTGATTTTGATAAAACTGTTTTAGCCAATACAAATAACACCAAGAATACACAAGCAGTGGTCGGTTCAGGAAATAAACAAGCTCCACTGGTAGAAATAATTGCGGATATAGCTAATAATAACACAAGTTTTACTGACTTATGTAACCGCTTGGGGTTTAGAGCGGGTTCTGCAACTATACCTTGTAGTTAAAAATTGGCAAAGTTAAGTTTTATGGCAGTTAATTTTTTAGGATTTATGCTCTGGAAAAACCTGACATGAGCAGAAGAAACGCCTAAATTAACTATTTTAATTAAACTGGGATGATCAAATTTACTATCATTTTGAACTAGAATATGCTAAAAACAACTAATTTTTTACTTCAAGGATGGATGAAATTTTCTACTAGGAAAAACCGAGATCATGGTTTTACCCTCGTAGAATTGTTAATAGGTTTGGTAATGGCATTTTTAGTCTTGACACCGTTATTTGGATTGATGATTAGTATCATGAATACAGATGAAAAGGAGCAAGCTAAAACAACTTCTGAGCAAGAATTACAAACAGCAATAGATTTCATTACTCGTGATTTACAAAAAGCTGTTTATATCTATGATTCCCAAGGTGTTACTAATAATTACAACACCATAGCCGCAAATAGTGGGATTAAGGATTCTTTACCCACTGTCACAGGTGGAGTACCTATACTAGTTTTCTGGAAGCAGGAATTAGTATCAAATGTTATTCCTACGACAGGGTCAAAGAAGGATGATGCTTCTGTTTATTCCTTGGTTGCTTACTATTTGATTAATAGTCCTAGTACAATTTGGTCTAATACGGCTCGAATTGCTAGATGGCAAATTAAGGATGGTGTCCGTAGCCCAAGTGATACTAGTGGTGTAACTTGTAATTCTTCTTATAATACAAGCATTAAATTTGTTGATGCTGATAACTGTCCGAGTCCTGGGTTCAAGCCATTTGACCTAGATATGAATCAGTGGCAACGTTCTGGTTCATTTACGAATGATCCCCAGGTGCTAGTTGACTTTATTGATCAAACCCCCAGAGATCAAACAAATGTTCCAAATATAACACCATCATGCGCTCAAGATGATAATCAACAAGGTGTGACTATAACACCAATATCAAGTACGACAATGACTAGTTTTTATGCCTGTGTAAGTAATTATGCAGATCCTACAAATCAAGGACAAGTAATTTCTACAGCACAGATTTTTATCCGGGGTAATGCTTTAGCTCGCATCCAAACTAGTAATATAGATTACAAAGATAAGAGCCAGCAAACCTATTTTCCCACGGTTAGTGCTATTATTCAAGCCCGTGGTTCTTCGTATGCTCAATAAATAGAATCTCTCAATTATAGGATTAAATCATGGCCAATAATTATAGAATTAAGAGTTTAATTGTCAATTCATTACAGCATCAGCGTCAGGAATATGGTGATCAGAATGCTGGTTTTACAATGGCAGAAATGATTGTAGTGTTATTCATGATTGGTATTCTATCAGTAATCGCTGCTCCTGGTTGGTCAGCATTTATCAACAGACAACGCTTAAATCAAGCCAATGGTGCAGTTGCATCTGTTATCCAAGAAACACGGTTACAAGCTAAAAGCACAAAAGGTACTTATAGTATCAGGTTTCGAGTTGAAGATAATATCCCTGAATACATAATTTATCCGGGTACTAATCTACCTGCTGATCCGGTTTGGATAGCTTTAGGTGATACCATGACGCTAAGATCTAGAGAAGTTTTTTTATACACTAATCTTAACTCTCCGACAGCCTATAATACAACAACTACTGATAAGCAGATAGTTCAAACCACCCTAGGAACAGGGACAATTACTTTTGACAGTCAAGGCGTATTAGCAAAGAAAAGTAGTGGTGCTGTCAGTGATACACCTTTAGCTATCATGGTTGCTGCACCTGTATCAACAACAGATAATAAAGCTAGTAGTGTAGACCGATGTGTGATTATTCAAACCTTAATTGGGGGGATACGAATAGCAAAAGATGAAAGGTGTCGGACTATTCCTACTAATGAATAAATTAATAATTTAATGATACAGGATATAGCTGAACAGAAGTACGGTATTAGCGGGTAAAATGCCCGCACCACAAGGGCTTTAAGATTAATAACTGTTGTATATATAAAAAATCAAAAATCCGTAAAAAACCGCATATCAAAAATCATCCTATATGGAAGAATATTTGTGTTTGTTGTGCTTGCAAATGATAAGCGATGAATTATTTACGGAATAATCAAGACGAGAGTGGTTTTACGCTGATAGAAATGATTACGTCACTATTAATTATCGGTATAATATCAGCAATAGCAGTACCAGCTGGAGCAACTTTGATGAAATCTCGCCATTTAAATGTTGCTCAAAATCAAGTTTACCGAGCTATGCGTGAAGCCCAAAGTCAAGCCAAAAAGGAAAAATTGACTTACCACGCTAGTTTCCGGGAACAAAATAATATTGTCCAATGGGCAGTTCATCCGGCTACAATTAATCCATCTAATGCTCAATGGAATGATTTACATACTAGTGTGAAGTTAGATAAAGAATCAACATTACAATTATCTAATGGTGTGAGACGAGTCCCATTTGATAATCTGGGAACTGTAAAACCTCCATTGGGCCGAATCACCCTGTCTAGTAAATCTGGTGGTAAAGCAAAGCGTTGTGTTTTTGTTTCTACCATATTAGGCGCGATGCGAACCGCTAAGGAAAATCCTCGTCCCGATGATGGTAAGTATTGTTATTGATTACCCAGATGGAAGTTAAGTTCCGGGCTAGTAGCCAAAATCTAGTATAGTGAACTATAGCCTTTCCCTTTCTGGTGAAATACAAAATCAATCCTCCCCTAGGTCTTGGGGAGGGTGCGTGATAGCGCGGGTAGAGTGTGTTTCTCAAGCTTGGGAATTGCTATACTAGCAAAACATATTTAGCCAGAGATTTTTTTAATTGTATTTTATCTAAAATCAACTATTAATTATATGCTAGATCAAGTTATTGCAGCTTTTGAACAAAAAGATTATCGAACAGCAGCTAAATTACTTCGACCACTACTGATAGAATCGCCGGAAAATCATTGGTTACAACTGTATTATGGCAAGTTAAAAGAAGTTTCTAATCAACTAGAAGAATCTGAAAAGATATATCTTCAATTATTACAATTAGCAACTCATAATAAAATTATTTCCCAAGCTCGTAAAGGTTTACAAAGATTAGAAGAAGTTAAACAAGAACTAAAACAAAAAGCTCTAGCTAAAGCAACAGCCACACCTGATAACAATGAACTGGGAATGTTAATTTTAGAACCCATTGATAATGAGTTAAAAGCCATTGCAGCCAGAAATTTTGCCCAAATTATGCAAGTAGACGCTTATACAGCGAGGGTGACACTACCAAGTCAAAATTGGCGAGTTTACCGCATTGGTAAAGTGGGAGAATTAGCATTTTATGGAACACAATTACAACAGGTGGGTATTCCATGTTTCTGGATCAAAATTCTGCAAATTCAAGAAATTCAGGTATTTCAAGTTAAATATTTATCAATAGATAAGTCCCAAATCAAAGTAACTTATCAAAATGAAGAGAATCAAACTAGTGCTATGATCCTTGATTTATCAGAAATTAATACTAGAGTTTTGGGACTTTTACCAATTTTTGAAGAAGTCGTAGATATTGATGTTAGGGGTAAATTAGAACGGAAAACCAAAACTCAAGATTATGCTCAATTTTGTGATTTACATTTATCAAAAGGGGGAATTATTTTGAGAATTTATGATCAAACTTATGAATTTCAACAAGGTTTAGAAAATAGTCCTCAAGCTAACCACAATACAATTAGAATTAATTGGAATAATTTGATGAGTTGGATTGATAAAAAATTACCTGAAGTTAAGGTATGGTCAGATTTTAAACCCTTTGCACAAACTGTTATTGACCAAACAGAAACCCTAAATCAAATTCCGTCTTATATTAATATCTTTCGCAAAGAAAAAAGTGATTGGGATGCGGCTTTTCATTTATATAGTGGGATTATCTTAACTAAAAATGCTGCTTTGGAAACACCTCAAGCAGATAATCCCAATTAAATTTATCCGGGGGTTTTAGCTTGATTTGCCATATCTAAAAATACACTCATATTTACCCCAGGACGACGACGAGGAGTATTAGTAGGAATCAAATACTTGGTTGCAAAATTGGTTTCAGTTGGTACTGCTATTTTTACGGCTTCAGTCTTAGTAACTTTTGCTGCTACTGGTGAAGCTACTGGTAAAGTTTCCGGTGCAGTTTTTGGTACAGTTTGTGATGTTGTGGGTGCTGGTGCTGAAGTAACATTATCTTCTTCTTTGAGTTCCAAGTAGTAGTTATTGTTGTTTTTACTAAACAATCCGGTAATAAAACGCACAATACCCGCAATTAGATTTTTGATAAAGTCCATAAAAAATGCTCCTGATTTGAATAGTTTAGAACGTGACTGAATTTACAGCGGTTTCTGCTCTTATGATGTACAAAGTTGAATCATGAAACTCTTGTGGTGCGGGCATCTTGCCCGCTAGATATGTACCTCATAACATCGGTAAATGCTGTACTACAATCACGGTGTAATATACATTTGATTGCGTTACCTACTATAGACTTGTTTGCTAATTAAAATTCGACAATACTGGTAAGTATTTTGATATTTTTCTGCCGACAATGATATTCGGTAAATAACGCAAATTAATTAATGATTAAATTTTATGATAACAATAAAATCGTGAAAACTTATTTAATAAATCTTAATAATTTAGATTCAGTCTGAAAACTGTCACATATTGTATATTTTTGACTACAATATTGAGTTAAATCACTGACAATATTAACTAATTAAGATCATGGTAACAAAACAAAATCCCGTTTTATTAGTGCATGGTATTAACGATACTGGGGCGGTTTTCAATAAAATGGCGTTTTATCTGCGACAACAAGGTTTATCCGTGTATACGGTGGATTTAATCCCTAATAATGGTTCTGAGGTTTTGGAGAAATTAGCCCAGCAGGTAGCTAATTATGTAAATGATACCTTTGAAGCAGCGCAACTACTGGATATAGTGGGTTTTAGTATGGGAGGAATTGTCAGCCGTTATTATATTCAGCGGTTGGGAGGAATAAATAAAGTCCAGCGATTTATTACTATTTCTTCACCCCATAAAGGAACTATTATTGCTTATGGTACTTGGTTAGCTGGTGCTGTGCAAATGCGTCCTAATAGTGATTTTATCAATGATTTAAATGCTGATTTTAAGATGTTAAAGCAATTGAATTTTACATCTATTTGGACACCTTATGATTTGATGATTTTACCAGCCACAAGTTCACGACTTGGTATAGGAAAAGAAGTAACTATACCAGTGATATTACATCCTTTAATGTTAACAGATACTAGAACTTTAACAATAGTAGCAGATGCGTTAATAGAACCTGTAAAATTATGAATTTCTTTTATAATACAGCATATTCCCCTTGACTAAAATACATCATCAGCGGGCAAAAGTCCCGCACTAAAAGAGTTTTATTATTAATATTTGTACTTCATAACACTGGGAACTGCTGTATTAAACTGTCACTTAATCTCTATCTCCGATTTTGTCATATTCAGTGCTGCCAAAAATCGCCTCTGGGTAGGGATAATATTTAAATTCAATTAAGTTATAGAAAGGGTCTTCAAGGAAAAAAGTATGGTGTTCTAGAGGAGAATTAGTCAAGCGGTTTTTGGGTTCTTCTCGAAATTTTAGATCTTTATTTTTTGCCCTTATTAGTAATTGTTGCCAATCTGTTTCTTGAGAAAAAATTAGTCCAAAATGTCGGGGATAAATTGCCTTTTGAGGTATTAAAATATCCTGGGTAACGTGGGCTACTAATTGATGTCCATAGAGGTTGAGAATCAAAGCGTGGGGGGTTTCACGTCCGGGTATGCAGCCTAAACCGTCAATATAATAGGCTTTGGTGTCGGGGATATTGGAGACAGGGAAAGCGAGGTGAAATATGGGCTGGTTCATGGTGGAGGTGGGTTGGAGAATCACTTGTTATTCTAGCTAAACTGTGAGCTATTTTTATTAAAAAATATGAAAAAATGTATCAAAAAATAACTAAAAGTATTGCAAGTATTGACATATAATACGTATTTATTATTAACTATAAATACAATCCCAATTATTTTTAGATAAACTTAAAGTTATGACTGGTAAAAGAGATAGTTAAGACTACATCTGAACTAGGGTTTTATTTTCGTGAAATAATTTATCAAAATCTTGAGCATTAAAAATGAACCATTCATAGATATTAGTCGCTATTAAATATTTAATTTCTAGATTTTTTTCGGTTAAACGTTCTCTGAGAAAATATAAAACTAATTCCTGAAATGCTTTAGTATTTAAATTATTAACTTTGAGCATTTGGCTTTTATTTGTTGGCTTTTTAAATTCTAAAATTACACCAACACTGGTTTTAGGGTCTTTTCCATTATGAATAACTAGATCATTTCGTCCTTTAGTATTAATAAAGTGATTAGAACTGTAATATGTATTCTTGAGAAAATCAGCAATCAAATTTTTATGAAATTCTTCTGATTCAGATTCATTGATTTTTTCAATTAGGTTTTTTAGATGTTTTTTAAAGGTTTCAATATCCTTTCTAAAAGGATTAATTTTCAGAAATGCTTTATTTAATGATTTCCTGGGTTGTAGTTTCTGTGAGTTCATTTGTTTTCCAGCAAAAAATGTAATTTTTATATCCCCAAATTCTCAAAATTAATAATTCATAATTGGTGACGGGTGATGAGTACAATAGTTAATTATTCCCTACACCCTACACCCTATACACTACTACTTATTACCTTGCGCCCAAATGCGAGTAGGTAACCCCCAAACGTAGATAAAACCTTCCGCAGCTTTGTGATCAAATTGATCTTCTGCGCCATAAGTCGCTAAATCAGGAGTATATAGAGTATTATCGCTCCAACGCCCGACAATTACAGCATTACCTTTAAATAGCTTTAAACGCACCACACCAGAAACCCTTTCTTGTGTTTGTTGAATAAAAGCATCTAAAGCAGCTTTGAGAGGACTATACCAAAGTCCATTATATACAAGTTTAGTATAAGTTTCTTCTATACCTCGCTTGTATTGAGTGACATCTGCTGTTAAAGTGAGACTTTCTAAGTCACGGTGAGCATTAATTAAAACTACCATTGCTGGTGATTCGTAGATTTCCCGTGATTTAATCCCGACTAAGCGGTTCTCAATCATGTCAATGCGACCAATACCATGATTTCCCACAATTTTATTGAGTTGTTCAATTAACTCAACCGGGTTTTTTGCTGTCCCGTTAATGGTGGTAGGAAGTCCTTTCTGGAAGCCAATTTCTAGATATTCCGGCTCGTTGGGAGTATCAGCTATGGCTTTCGTCATTTCATAGATTTCTTCCGGTGGTTCGTTTGCTGGGTCCTCTAATGTACCGGCTTCAATACTGCGACCAAGTAGGTTTTTATCTATACTGAAGGGAGAAGATTTTTTTACCGGTGCGGGAATACCAAACTTCTCACCATAAGCAATAGTTTGCTCTCGACTCATACCCCATTCTCTAGCTGGCGCTAATATCTTTAAGTTAGGGTTGAGGGCTGCACAGGAAACATCAAAGCGTACCTGATCATTGCCTTTACCTGTACAACCGTGAGCGATCGCATCCGCATCATATTTCGCAGCCGCTTCTACTAATATCTTAGCAATCAAAGGCCGAGCCAGGGCTGTACCAAGAGGATAGCGGTTTTCGTAAAGCGCGTTAGCTTGAATAGCGGGAAATGCGTATTCTTTAACAAATATATCCTTAACATCAGCAACCAAGGACTCACTTGCTCCTGATTTTAGGGCTTTTTCTCGAACTGGTTCTAATTCATCTCCCTGGCCTAAATCTGCTGCTAGGGTAATTATCTCTTCTACTCCCCACTCTTGCTTTAAGTAGGGAATACAAACGGAAGTATCAACTCCACCAGAATATGCTAAAACAACCTTTTTGGCGCGACCCATGAATTTCTCCACTCAGGAAAACAAAGAATGAGTCATTATTATATCTGACTTACCTAGCAGATATTTTTTTGTGCAACGGTAACTTTGAGATATTTGTCTTATTCTAGAATATGAGCAATAGTATTTTGGGTAAAACTGTGTTTTTTAGTATTGTTATTCCCACTTATAATCGCTTACCAATTTTAGAGAAGTGTCTCCGCGCTTTGGAGGTTCAGAAGTTCAGCAACGAAAAATACATACAAGATTATGAAATCGTATTAGTAGATGATGGTTCTACTGATGGTACTTTAAATTGGTTAGCATTACATCAAAATGAATTTCCTCATGTTCGCTGCTTTGAACAAAATCATGCAGGACCCGCTGCGGCGCGAAATTTAGGAGTAGAAAAAGCGCGTGGTGACACAATTATTTTTATTGATAGTGATTTGGTAGTTTTACCGAATTTCCTCCAAGCTCATACAAATGCTTTGATACAAGGAAAAGAGAAATTAGGAAACGACAGCTTTTTTACCTATGGTGCTGTAATTAATACTTGTAATTTTACCAATCCCACCGCAGAACCTTACAAAATCACAGATTTTTCCGCTGCTTTCTTTGCTACGGGTAATGTTGCTATTCCCAAATATTGGTTAGTCAAAGCTGGGTTATTTGATAATAGTTTTCAACTCTATGGTTGGGAAGATTTAGAATTAGGTGTCAGATTAAAAAAACTAGGTTTACAATTAATTAAATGTCCTGAAGCTGTCGGTTATCATTGGCATCCACCCTTTAGTTTACAACAAATTCCTAAGTTAATTGATCAGGAAATTCAACGGGGAAGAATGGGAGTTTTATTTTATCAAAAACATCCCACATGGGAAGTAAAAATGATGATTCAAATGACTTGGTTTCATCGTTTATTATGGGGGATTCTTTCTTTAAATGGCCTTTTGAATGAAAGAACCATGTCTCCATTTTTACAATGGTTGATTGATTTGGGTAAACCACAACTAGCTTTAGAAGTAGCGCGGATTTTCTTAAATTGGTATAATGTCAAGGGTGTTTATGCGGCTTATGCTCAGGTGCGGGATAAATAATTATCTTACCTAATCCCCTATTGTCAGAAAAAAGACGCCAAGAAATGAAAGTGCTATGATTAATGATGTTGAGACTTCCTTTTCTTTGCGATTTCTATTCTCGATTAAATGCTCAAGTTTCTACTATCTGCGGGTTTTAACACTACTAACAGTACCCTGTAAAGGCCGTTTACCTTTTGGAGACAAATACTCACTATCTTCAGAGGTTTCTATTGCTTTCTTGATAAGACCAGCTAGTTCTTCTAGTTGGCTAATCGCTTCCGCGCCTTCCAGCTTCATTAGTTCCCGATCATCACGCATTTCTGTCCAAGTAATCCCATAATCAGATACTAAAAAGCGAATTAAATGATTGTCGCCTAGGCTAACCATAAAAGACGCGCTATTCAGTTGATCTCCACAAGTATGGCAGGAAGCGGGATAACCATGCTGTTCTAGTACAACCGCTAAAGCTTGTAAATTCATTACTAAATCTTTAACAAAGTCTCTATGTTTGCTTGCTAGTCTTAAAAACACTTTTCCCTCCAAACACCAAAATTATGTAAGTTTATTTTATATTTTCTTCACATTTTCTCATGAACTGGCATCATAGAATATCTCTATGGTATCCATTAGAATTGCCAATGGTTGACGAGTTTACTAACTGGTTAACTCTTTTAGGTTAGTGGACGACAATTCTTTACAAAGTATCAACACATACGATTCCTCAAGTAATTATAGCGGACACAGGAACAGAAACTTAAATTTTGACTTCCCCCATCCGTCGGAATTTTACTTGATAAACTTGAGATATTTTCATCCTAACTTAGATCTATGAATAGTCAAGTTTGTTGAAACTATGTATTGACCTATCACAGATGATTTAGAGCCAGATTAAGGTGATTAATTCGCTCTAACGCCTATTTTCGTTGTTTGTGTTTTTATCTCCATTTCAAATAAACCTTGGATTGTATAACATAGACTGAGATTAGCGCAATTCGTAAATATACTTAGCTAATGCATTATTTTTAGTATTAATATGAGAGAAGCTGGTTTTCAGAAAGTATAATATTTTGTCTGATTTATTGATGTAGAATGCTGCAAGAGAGCCAAAAACTTATTAAATAATAAAAAATTACCCAATCCTTGAATAATCAGGATAACCAGAATTATAGGATTTACAGGATGGTTATTTGATGGTTAATGGCTGTTGTTTATGTATTTATTCTTCTATCTTAACTTGAGGAGTATTTACTTTTCTCTATACTAATCATCAACAACTAACGAATAATCAAACAATCACATCCTGTACATCCTTAAATCCTTGACATTCTGATTCTGACAATATTAAAATTATGTAAACAAATAACGAAATGCCCTAAATATGCTATTTTAAATACAGCATACATGAAACCAACCATGAACGAATCATGAATCATCCACAACAACCGCGAGAATACGATGCTGTGCTTGGTGGTAATAGTCCATCCCTAGAAGGTGCTGCGGTTTTAGGTGGTATTGAAGGGGTAAAATTACGGTTACAAAATCCAGATGCACAGTTAAGAATTGCTGCACTTGAGCAAGCTGTGAATTATGGAGAACAGGGTTTAGATTTGGTGATTGAAGGTTTAAATGATGAATCTTGGGATATTCAAAATGCGGCTTATTTAATATTAAATAAAAGGACAGAACCAAGAATTAAGCAAATATTACAAAAGCCTAATCACGAAGGTTTAAAACTAGAACAAATTGAAGTAGTAACAGTCAATAAATTTGGGGAAATTATTCAACGTCAGCGACGTATAGCTAGATATTTTGTAGAAGATTTAAGTAATGGTGTGATATTGGAAATGGCGGCAATTCCTGGTGGTAGTTTTATGATGGGTCAATTAGAAGATGAAGGAGGAAGATATAATAATGCAAGTCCCCAGCATCAAGTCACAGTTCCTAGTTTTTTTATGGGAAAATATCCGGTAACACAGGCACAATATCAAGCTATTATGGGAGCTAACCCTTCTTATTTCAAAGGTAGTAATCGCCCTGTTGAATGCGTTAGTTGGAATGATGCGGTGGCTTTCTGTGAAAAGTTAAGCCAAAAAATCGGAAAAACCTACAGACTGCCAAGTGAAGCCGAATGGGAATATGCTTGTAGAGCAGGAACTACCACACCATTTCACTTTGGAGAGATGATTACAACAGATTTAGCTAACTATGATGGTAACTTCACTTATGGTGATGGGATTAAAGGAATTTACCGAAAAGAAACAACAGAAGTAGGGAGTTTTGGAGTAGCTAATAATTTTGGATTATACGATATGCACGGCAATGTATGGGAGTTGTGTCAAGATAATTGGCATAGTAACTATGAAGGTGCGCCAACAGATGGAAGCGCATCGCTAGGTATCGAAGAAAACACTGGCAAAAGGCCGATGCGCGGTGGTTCGTGGATCGGCGATCCTGCGTTTTGCCGTTCTGCTTATCGCTACGACCAATACCTCGTTAGCAACTTCGACTTTATCGGTTTTCGGGTTGTATGTAGTGGTGCGGCGAGGACTTAGTAGCACTATGCGCTTTTACTCTATTGCTCTTTTCTTGTCTTACCCCCCTTTGCGTAGCAATAAACTTCTTGTCTGAATCAGGATATCCAGGATTAAAGGATTTACAAGATTGTAATTTGATGGTTGATAGATGAGATTCATATATTTATTCTTTTATCTCACTTCATGAATATTCACTTTTCTCCATACTAATCATTAACAACCAACCAATAATCAAACAATCACATCCTGTACATCCTAAAATCCTGGACATCCTGATTCAGACAAAAAATTTTCTTATTTGCGACTTTGCGCGAAATAAAAACCCAATAAACTAACAACTAATCCCCCTATTTATACATAATGAATAACCCCCATCAACAACTACTCCAACAAATAGACCTCATGCTTCGCGCCCGCTATCCCCTACTATATATAGTCGGAGTCGAAGAAGAACCAATAGAACAAGTCCTCCAACAACTCACCCAAATATCCCAGACACCACGACAACTATTATTATGGGATATCGTCACCGGTTGGGATGACAACGGAACTGATAAAGGTTCAGTCATGGGTGCATTATCAAGAATTACCAAAACCCCAGAAAATACAACCACAATTTTTGTATTGCGAGACATACATTTTATCCTCAAAAACCCCGAAACAGAAAAAAATGCTCCCGTAATTCGTGCTATCAAAAACCTCACCCGTCAACTCAAACGCACACGCCAAACCCTCATCCTCACCAGTCATACATTAACCATTCCCCCAGAACTACAAGAAGAAGTTACAGTAATTGATTTTCCCTTACCCAACATCGAAGAAATAGATTATTTAATTCAGCAATTAATAGTCCCGGAAAAACTTAACTTAAATGGACTAGGAAAAGAACAATTAATTAAAGCCTGTCAAGGATTAAGTCGGGCCAGAATTAGAAGAGTTTTAGCCGCCGCTTTAGCAGCAAAAGGACAAGTCAACGAAACAGATATTGATAGAGTATTAGAAGAGAAAAAACAAGCAGTTCGCCAAACCGGAATCTTAGAATTTTACACCGCCAATGAATCATTAAAAAACGTCGGTGGCTTGGAAAATCTTAAACAGTGGGTAAGAATGCGTCAAGATGCTTTTACCGAAGAAGCACGACGTTATGGTATACCCAACCCCAAAGGCGTTTTATTAGTAGGAATACAAGGAACAGGAAAATCATTATCAGCCAAAACTATCGCCCATGAATGGCGTTTACCATTGTTACGTTTGGACGTGGGCAGATTATTTGGGGGTATAGTGGGAGAAAGTGAAAATCGCATTCGGCAAATGATACAATTAGCAGAAGCAATATCACCCTGTGTATTATGGATGGATGAAATAGATAAGGCATTTGGTAATATTAATAGTGGGGTTGATGGTGACTCTGGAACATCGCGCCGAGTATTTGGTACACTCATTACCTGGATGCAAGAAAAAACCAGTCCCGTGTTTATGGTAGCCACTGCTAATAATGTGCAAATATTACCAGCCGAGTTATTAAGAAAAGGGCGATTTGATGAAATATTCTTTTTAAATTTACCTACGGAAAAAGAACGCCATGATATTTTTAAAGTCCACATTCAAAAAGTTCGCCCTTCCCGACTGCGAGATTTTGATTTACAGAAACTTGCCATAAATACGGAAAATTTTAGCGGTGCTGAAATTCAACAAGTAATTATTGATGGAATGCACCGGGCTTTTGGTAGTTTAATAGATGGAAATAGGCGTGATTTTAATACGGAAGATATTTTAGATGCCATATCGGAAACTGTACCTTTGGCGGCTATTGCTAAGGAACAAATTACCAGTTTAAAACGTTGGGCGGCGGAAGCTGGCGCAAGAACGGCTTCTATTGATACACTGTTAATTGAGGAGTTAAAGGTTTATTCTCAGCAGCAAGGTTTGGGTCCGTTGGAGGTGGATTAAATTCAATATTTTTTTAACGAACCACAGAGGCACAGAGGACACAGAGGGAAGAGGTTTTGGAGTTTAGCTGAGTAAGATAACGTGAATTTCATAAGCCTCTCTCCTCTTAGGGGAGAGGTTTGGAGAGGGGTTAAAAATACATAAGGAGTTGATTTTTTATGTCTCATTTTACAACTATCAAGGTGCAAATTAAACAGGGTGAAGTTTTGCTTCAAGTATTAAAGGAGTTGGGTTATCAGGTTGAACAAAATACTCAGGTTCGGGGTTATATGGGTGATAAAACTAATGCTGAATATGTGATTAAGCAATCTAATGGTTATGATTTAGGTTTTCGTAAAAATGGAGAAGGTTATGAATTAGTGGCTGATTTTTGGGGTGCGAAAATTAATCAGCAGGAGTTTGTTAATAATATCAGTCAAAAATACGCCCATAAAACTTTGATGGAAACAATTCAAACTGAGGGTTTTAATGTGGAGGAAGAGGAGGTTTTAGCAGATGGTACGGTGCGGGTTATTGTTGGTAAATGGGTTTAATTTCTGATTTATTAACATTATTAAAAAGGAAAAATCATCATGGCTGAATATCAAAAAGTTGAATATCGCATTGGGAAGGATGGTAAAATTGTGGAACGGGTTTTAAATGTCACTGGTTCTAGTTGTGTGGAAACAACAAAAAGTTTAGAAAAATCTTTAGGTGAAATAGAATCTCAGGAATTGTTACCTGAATATTACGAAGGAGAAGAGAATATTAATATCGCTGAAAATCAATCTTTAAAACAACAATAATTAATCATTACTCGTTCCTTGTCTCTGACAAGGAATGCAGTATAGAGGCTCTGCCTCTTCTGATAAAATAGAGGTAGAACCTCTAACATTGCATTCCCAGTCTGGAGACTGGGAACGAGGAGAAGTAGAACCTCTAACATTGCATTCCTAGTCTGAAGATTGGGAACGAGGAGAAGTAGAACCTCTAACATTGCATTCCTAGTCTGAAGATTGGGAACGAGGATTTGTTTATTTATGTTAATTTTTTAGATAAATTGGGTATTTAAACTTAGAATGGGTATATCCCAAAAAAAATCTTTATTTTTTACTTTTAGGAATGGCTTGATTATGCTTCAAAGACTATATGTAAACAACTTCAGATGTTTAGAAAACTTTGAACTAACCATGAAAGAGATGTCATCTGCTCTCTTGATTGGTAAAAATGGTGTGGGTAAATCAACTATTGCTAAAGCCTTAGAGATACTTCAATCTATTGCTAGAGGTACAAATAGATTGCGGGATCTTGCGAAAGAACCTCGTCTCATTGGGACGAAAGATTTCGCTCATGGAAAGTCTGACGTTCCTATTCGTTTAGAAATAGAAGTATTACTTGACAATAAATTACATAAATATGTTCTAGCATTGGATTTGCCAGAAAATTTTAAAGAATTACGAGTTTTTGAAGAACAATTTTTAGTTGCAGGAAATCCAATTTACTCTCGAAAAGCCGCCCAGGTTACTATTCATAATAATGCCCAAAATAAAGAAGCTCAGTTTTCAGTGGATTGGCATTTAGTAGCCATGCCAATAATTAGCAATGATAGTGTTGATATTTTTAAGAATTGGCTTTCTCAGATGATTATTTTAGCACCAATTCCCAGTTTGATGACTGGAAATTCCTACAGTGAAACTTTAGAACCAAAGCGAGATGGTTCAGATATTGGAGAATGGCTTTCTGGGATACTTGGTCGTTATCCTGCGGCCTATAGAGAAATTGACAAATATCTCCGAGATATAATGGAAGACTTTCAAGATTTTGTCAATGAAATTATTGGTAAAGATTTAAAAAATCTTGTGGTTAGATTTGAGAAAAATAAGGCAACTTTGAATGTTGATTTTCAAGATTTATCCGATGGTGAAAAATGCTTTTTTCTTTGTGCTTTAGTTTTAGCTGCTAATAAATTCTATGGACCAATTTTCTGCTTTTGGGATGAACCTGATAATTATCTTTCTTTATCAGTAGTAGGTGATTTTATCATGTCTTTACGACGTTCATTTAAAGATAATGGACAAATTGTAGTAACTTCTCATAATCCTGAAGCAATTAGAGAATTTTCTTATGAAAATACATTTTTCCTGGATCGAAAGAGTCACTTAGAACCAACTTTAATTAGATTACTCAGCGATATAGATACTACTGGTGATTTGATAAATGCCTTAATTTGTGGGGACATAGAATTATGAGTGTAAACAAGTATAATTCACACCTTATTATATTACCTGAAGATGATCATAATCTCCAAATTGCTAAGGGTTTCCGTCGATATTTAAACCTTAAAGATGTTATTCAAGTCCTTCCAGTAGCTCGTGGTTGGAAAAAAGTTATGGAAGAATTTGAAAATAATCATATTATTAATATACGACAATTTCCAAAAAGAAATATATTATTACTGATTGATTTTGATGATCAAGAAGATAGATTTAGTTATGCAGAAGGTTATATTCCAGAGAATCTAAGAAATAGAGTATTTATCCTTGGAGTAAAAATTGAACCAAGAGATTTGAAAAAAGATGTTCTTAGAAACTTTAATCATATTAAAAGTTTTGAGGATATTGGAGAAGCACTTGCTAAAGAATGCGCTGAAAACAACAATGAATTATGGGGACATCATCTTTTAATACACAATAAACCTGAATTAGAACGAATGATTTTATCTGTTAGACGATTTCTGTTTCCAAATTAGACTAAAAAAACAATATGCTAGAACAAATTAATCAAGTCGCTTTTGCTGTAATTCTCGTAATCATTGTTTATATCATTCTGCGGTTTTTATTCCCAGCAAATAATCAAGATATACCTATTAATAATCAATCTGTAACTTCTCCCGACACAGAACAAAAAATCAGAGATTTAGAAATTCAATGTCAACGACTCAGGGAGGAATTAAAACAACAATCTCAACAATTACAAACTGATTTTCAACAGGAAACTTTTCCCCAATTACAACCTTTACTCAGTAATTATCCCACAGTTAAAAGAATGGCTTTAGCTAAACCCGAATTACCCGCTAAAAACCTAATTTCCCTATTTACATCTTTAGATAATTTAATTACCAATTGGGGTTATACTGTCATTGGGGAAACTTGGGAACAAGTTAATTATAATCCCCAATTACATCAAGCTGATAGTGATGATATTCAAGAAGGGGAATTAGTATATATTCGTTTTATTGGTTATCAAAATGGTGATACAATCCTCTATCCTGCAAAAGTTAGTCGCACTCTTCCACCAGGATTCAATAATACTTAAACTCATAAATTTGTAGGTTGGGTTGAGGAACGAAACCCAACATTTACTGCTTACAATTTTTTAGATCATACATTTATTCTGTCTTAACCCAACATCAAGATATCAATTATCTATCATTTTTGTTGGGTTGCGCTTCGCTTAACCCAACCTACTTGAATTATGACAACTATTGCAATTGATTTTGGTACAAGTAATACTGTAATTAGTATTTTAGAAGCTGATACTCAATTACCTAAAAGCTTACGTTTTCCTAATTTATCCCGTGTATTTGTCGGTGTAACTCCTCAAGGTGAAAGATTAGAATATCCCGTTATTCCTAGTTTAATGTTTATTAAATCAGGTAATAATATTATATTAGGTGAAGGTGTGAGAAATCAACGTTTAGGACTTTCTCAAAGTTATCCTCCTGAAAGATTATTTAAAAAGTTTAAACGCGATTTAGCTGGAGATTATCAACCACCAGCAATCCAAATTGATGGTATAAATTATAATGCTATTTGTGTTTCTGAGTTATTTATCCAAACTATTTGGACAGAAATAAAAAGGCAAAATATCCAACCTAGTCATTTAATTTTTACTGTTCCTGTTGGTGCTTTTGAACGTTATTTAGATTGGTTTCGAGATTTAGGGACAAAATTAAATGTTCCTCAAGTATCAGTTATAGATGAATCTACAGCAGCAGCTTTAGGATATGCTGTAAAACGCCCTGGTAAGTTAATTTTGGTAGTAGATTTTGGTGGGGGAACTCTCGATTTGAGTTTGGTTAAAACTATGACTAATTCTCATGAAAATAACAGTTTACGCGCTGAGGTTTTAGCTAAGTCGGAAGCCTATGTAGGTGGGGAAGATATTGATGTTTGGATAGTTGATGATTATTTGCATTCTCAAAATTTAACCCCGGAACAAGTTGGAAAAATTGGTTATCAAAATTTATTAGAAATTGCGGAAAGATTAAAAATTCAATTATCAAAAAATCAATCTGTAGCTGAAAGTTGGTTTGATGATGAATCTTTTATGTCTTATGAATTAAAAATTAATCGTGAAAAATTAGAGGAGATTTTAGAATATAGACAATTTTTACAACAGTTACGAGATACCTTAGATGAAGTTTTAGCTTCTGCTTTAAGAAAGGGTATTAGTAAAAATGATATTGAACAGGTTTTGTTAGTAGGAGGAAGTTGTTTAATTCCCGCAGTTCAACAATTAATTATTTCCTATTTTGGTAAAAATAAAGTAAAATTAGATAAACCTTTTGATGCTGTGTGTCATGGTGCATTAGCAATAACGCAGATTACCGAAATAGATGATTTTCTCCGTCATAGTTACGCGATTCGTTTATGGGAAAATTATAGCAAAAGTTATATTTATCATCGCTTATTTACCAAAGGTGAAAAATATCCTTGTCAACGTCAAGAATGGTTAAATCTGCAAGTTGCAAATAATGGACAAAAAGAGATTCGTTTAGATATTGGTGAATTAGGTGATATGTCACAAACAGAAATTGCGTTTGATGCTTCGGGAAGAATGACTTCCAGTACTCTCCAACATCAAGAAAGTTACCGTTCCCTAGATAATCAAAATCAACAGGTTTGTGTGGCAAAACTTAACCCACTAGGTGAAGCAGGAATGGATAGAATATCGGTGTTATTTGAGGTAGATTCTCGACGGATTTTATTAGCAACTGTGAAGGATTTATTGACGGGAAAAGTTCTAATTAATAGGGGAGAAATTTATAAGTTGACATAAATAAAATAATACAAGTGTTCCTATGATAAAAAATGCAATGCTTCTATAATTTTAATCATATCTATAATAATATAATTATATTGTTACTTAACTTTTTTGACAAGATCAATTACTATTGATGGTTGCGTAGTCCAAAACAAATCAATTTTATAAAACTTGCATTTGTGAGACAATTTCTCTGTTGAATTAAAAATAATTGTTAAATCTATGAGCAATCAAGGTTCTATTCCCGTTATCATTAACGGTGCTGCTGGTAAAATGGGACGCGAGGTAATTAAAGCAGTAGCCCAAGCATCTGATTTGATTTTAATGGGTGCAATTGACACAACTCCCGAACATCAAGGTAAAGACGCTGGGGAACTAGCGGGTTTAAGTGAACCCCTGGAAGTACCAATTACCAATCAATTAGAGCCAATGTTAGGGTATGTGGCCGGAGAAAGACAGATGCAACCGGGGGTATTAGTTGATTTTACCCATCCTGATGCAGTTTATAATAATATTCGCAGTGCGATCGCCTATGGAATTCGTCCAGTGGTGGGAACTACAGGTTTAAGTCCCGCACAACTGGAAGAATTAGCCGATTTTGCGGAAAAAGCCAGTACCGGTTGTTTAGTTATTCCTAACTTTTCCATTGGTATGGTACTACTCCAAGAAGCCGCTGTGAGAGCTTCCCAGTATTTTGATCATGTAGAAATTATCGAACTCCATCATAACCAAAAAGCAGATGCTCCCAGCGGTACAGCCATTCAAACAGCCCAATTATTAGGCGAATTGGGTAAAACCTTTAACACTGCTATTGTGGAAGAAACGGAGAAAATAGCCGGAGCTAGAGGCAGTTTAGCAGACGAAGGGATTAGAATTCATAGTATCCGCTTACCAGGGCTCATTGCCCACCAAGAAGTGATTTTCGGCGCAGCAGGGCAAATTTACACCTTACGTCATGATACCAGCGATCGCGCCTGTTATATGCCAGGAGTATTATTAGCCATCCGCAAAGTTAATCAGCTAAAGTCATTAGTATATGGATTAGAAAAAATACTTTAAAATTGCGATTTTTCCATCTCAAAGCCAAAAATATGATCGTTCCCCTAACTCGCCAAAAATTTGAACAAATCATTCCCCTGGTTGCCTCTGGACCACAATATAAATACTATTGGGGAAAGTTAAGCAATTTTGTGCAGCGGATACTAATTTCTGTAGTTACCCTAGCTGTGCTATTGCTCATGCAATTCTTGTTTAGATTGGAATTTGGGTTAATCTTCTTTTTTGGAGTATTTGGTGCTTTCTTTTGGCTTTGGTATCCCGTATTTCAAGCAAGTATCCGCAATGGAAAATGCCGCCGTTATAAATACAGTGGCTTTTTCCGGGGACGAGTGCTAGACTGGTGGATCACAGATCGGTTAATGGGCAAACAGGAAACCGTTAACGGCAAAGGTGAGTTAGTCATCATCGAAAACCGCGAAAAGCGGATTAACTTAGAAATAGGTGACGAAACGGGATTTAGTGTTGAGTTTGAAGCCCCATTACGCAACGCCCACAAAGTCATTTCTCGTGGTCAAATAGCTGAAATGGTGGTCATGTCAAATAGCCCTGATTTAAGCACCATTGAAGAATTTAGCGACATATATATTCCTAGTCGTGATCTATGGGTAAGTGATTATCCTTATGTACGTAAGGACTTTTTTAATGAAGTTAGTGTCCGCTTGCGTGCAAACCAGGAAAGAAAACCCCGCCGCCGTTCACCGAAGACATAGGGATAGGGAATAGAGTTTAATCTCAGGGGATAAGCACAAGTTGGAAAAGTCAGATAAGTTCACCGGGGAACTTCTGACTTTTCTGGCTTTTTTTATGCTATATAATTAACTAATTCTCCAAAATATACTTAAATTATGAGTGATTTACAAAGTCAAAATCCACTGAATGCTAACGCTAATCTCGTCGGTATTGGCATGGATAATCAACTATGGACAAGAAAAAATTACTTAACCAGTAATTGGGAACATATACCCAATAGTGGCTTGGTTTTGGCGATTACCTTTATGCCTGATGGTACTCTGGTGGGTACTGGCATGGATCATCAATTATGGACAAGAAAAAATTACTTAACCAGTAATTGGGAACATATACCTAATAGTGGGGCAGTTTTGGCGATTACTGCTATGCCTGACGGTACTCTGGTGGGTATTGGCATGGATCATCAACTATGGACAAGAAAAAATTACTTAACCAGTAATTGGGAACATATACCCAATAGTGGGGCAGTTTTGGCGATTACTGCTATGCCTGACGGTACTCTGGTAGGTATTGGCATGGATCATCAATTATGGACAAGAAAAACCTTAACCAGTAATTGGCAACATATACCCAATAGTGGGGCAGTTTTGGCGATTACCTTTATGCCTGACGGTACTCTGGTAGGTATTGGCATGGATCATCAATTATGGACAAGAAAAACCTTAACCAGCAATTGGCAACATATACCCAATAGTGGGGCAGTTTTGGGTATTGCATATTACCCAGCCGTGCGCCAACCAGTGCTAAAACCTTTAAATGGGCAAATTGTTGTTAATGCAGATGAATGGACACTAAGCAATCAAGGTTTCCAAAAAGCCCCTGATACAGCCACATTTGTGACTAATATTGCCCAATACTTTGTTGGTGACGAAAAAAGTAAATTTCATGTACTTTCCAATAATTTCGGTTTAACTCAATCTTCTTTAGAGCAAACAATGACCAAAGCAGGTCATACTTGGACTAAAGGAATGAATATCCCCATTGATTTAGCAACCCTTTCTCAATATGATGCTGTTTTTGTCGGTGGCGATCCTGTTAATAATCAAGTCTTAATTGATTATGTGAAGAATGGTGGCAAAGTTTATCTCTGCGCTGGTACAGGTCAAGGAGGCTCACAAACTGAAGCCAACAATTGGAATACTTTTCTCGCTGCATTTGGTCTAAAATATGGGGGTTCATATAATGGAATTAGCGGAAATTGTCCCGTTAATCAAAATCACCCTCTATTTGCAGGAGTAAAAACCATTTATCAAGATAATGGTAACTCTATTGTTGATTTACAACCGGATTCGCCACTTAATCAAGTTATCCTTACTCATAGTAGTGGACAAGGGCTAATCGCTACGGCTAAATTTATTAAAACCCCTGCACCTGTACCAACTCCCGCGCCTGTGTCACCAGTTGATGTAACTCCTGTACCAACTCCTGCACCTCAACCAACTCCCGCGCCTGTGTCACCAGTTGATGTAACTCCTGTACCAACTCCTGCACCTGTACCGACTCCCGCGCCTGTATCACCAGTTGATGTAACTCCTGTACCAACTCCTGCACCTGTACCAACTCCCGCGCCTGTGTCACCAGTTGATGTAACTCCTGTACCAACTCCTGCACCTGTACCAACTCCCGCGCCTGTACCAACTCCCGAAACTTTAGTAACTGACTCGGAAGAATTTACCATCACTGCCACGACAAATGTAACTATTTCCAAATTAGTTTATAAAGGTGCAGTTAAACGCACTCAAGCCGATGAATATATAGAGATTAGCAACTTAGGTAATAGTCCTGCTAATATCTCTGGGTGGAAAATAACTTCTGCGGCTAGTTCTAAGCAATTTTTAACCTTCCCACCAGGAACTATCTTAGAAGGTGGTAAGAGTTTCCGCATTTACACGAATGAAGTACATCCTGAAACAGGTGGTTTCTCCTTTGGTAGTAAAACTGCTATTTGGAATGATGCAGGGGATGAAGCTAAACTTTTTGATACCGCAGGAAGCAATGTTTCCACTTTAGCTTATGGGAAAAATACCGTTGCTGGCATCAAACAAAAGTTAAAAGTTCCTCAATTAAAGTTTGTGGCTACTCATACTTTAATTAACAAACAAATGGCTTTAGGCGGAAAAGTCACATTTACCGAAGCTTTATCTTCAGCAATTCAGAGTTTTCTTGAAGATGATAGTAATGCTAAAAATCCTTTGGCATTAATTCTTAAAGATCCCACAGCTTTTGGTTTAGCTGCTGGTGCTACTAAAGCAATGGCTACTGAAAAGTTGCGTTCTTATCTGAACGAGGGCGGAACATTGAGTTTACTTCCTAATGCTAAAAGTAGCACAGAAGTGGATAAAAATTGGATTTTTGAGCTATCACTGGCAGCATTTGCAGGGAAAACCTTCTGTGCAGTTGTTACCGAAAAATTTTAGATTTTGGATTTTAGATTTTGGACCCTAGAATTTTCGGTACAGGTTCCCCGCCTCTTCAGGGCGGAATTAATCCAAAATACTCGCTGCGCTGCTTACGCTTCGCTAACGCCAATCTAAAATTCTTAAACTCCACACTTGAGGGTGGAGTCAATCCAAAATCCAAAATCGCAAATCCAAAATTGGCTGACCTGTTAGGCTGTATCGTTCCAGTGTAGGGGATAGCGAAGCGCGACCTAGGAATCGCAGTAAGTTGGATAGAACACAATCAAACACTATTGACTGTGATCCCTAGGTCTGACCGAAAAGACGGGACACAAGCCCCGTCCTTCTAGGACGGCTTTATGTTAAAATTTGGTCATAGTCGCCATAGGGCATTGGGAGACTTTAAACGGACATGGAGGGACGATAAGACCACTTGTGGCGTGTTTCATTGAAGTGTCAAGAATCACCGCACCTTCAGGTCGGTGAGTATGTCAAAAGAAGACTGTTTCTCCGTTATCTCCCTCCAGTTCTATCCTGTCCATAGGCTTGCCAAGCCAAATCTACCAAGCCGTGAACAATGGCAGCGGCGACAACGGCGTTACCCTTGCGACCTTCAATAGTGATACAAGGGACTAAGGACTCTTGTAATCGTTCTTTTGCAGTTTGTGAATTAATAAAACCTGCTGGGGTGGCAACTATTAAAGCCGGTCTGATTTCTTCGGCTGCAATTAATTCAACCAGCGAGGTTAATGCTGTTTGTGCTTGACCAATTACAAATATTCCCTCTGGATAACGCCTAGCTAGGGTTTCAATGCCCCAAGCCGAACGAGTTTTTTCCTTTTGGGGTCGTGTTAGTGCTTCCATGCTGCAATATACTGGATTAGCAAATGTATTTTGAATATCATAGGCTATACTTACTTGCACCATTGGTACATCTACGACAATGGTAGTCCGTGCAGCTAGGGACGCTGCTCCCACTTGCAAGGCCTGTTCAGAAAACCGGATTAAGGATTGATACTCAAAGTCAGATGTAGCATAAATTACGCGCCTAACGATTTCATACTCTGCTGGTGAAAAAATATGATCACCAATTTCACTATCAATAATTGCCAAACTTTGAGCATCAGTTATGTGCCATTCCATTGTTATTTAACTTCTTGTATAGTAGTTTTCAGCTTATCATCAGTTTCAACCAGTGTTAATAATATCAGTATATTTAAAGATTTATCTCAACCTCCCCTAGCAGACCGAGCGTGAGGGTTTTTGCTGTTTCAGCTAAACCCTTTTTTTTAAATTAGCACCTAAGATTCAAAACCAGAGGAAGACCGACTAAACATGGGGGATAAATAAGCTACTAGAGCACCAATAGCAAAGGCAGAAATATTGCGGACGAGGGGCAACCAATCGCTTGTACGGGTAATAACTGGAGCAATACCGAAGGCAATAAACAACATTCCCCATAAGGGTGAAAAAATTAACGCCCATTGCCAAGCAACTATTTTTTTGTCGCTTCGAGGTTGAGCCGCAAAACCACAAATAATCCCACCGACTGCGGAGGTAACAAGGGTGAGTATCCATTGTTCTTTAGGAAGTCCAGGAACTACGTTACAACCACCTTTGATTAAGCAACCTTTGACTGAATCTAGAGCCTGGAGAATGGCTTGATCTTCTCCTTGTTCTCGGACAAAGTATAAGTTACCAAAGCGGGTTTGTAGTTCAATCCAGAAGGTGCGGGGTAAAAATTCATAAACTGCATCACCGACGCTAAAGCTGAGGATGTTACCACCACGAGCATCTGCTACTAAGAGGATGCTTTTATCATCTAAACCCCAATATTTAATTACTGCTCTCCCTGGGGTGCGGTCATATTGGGTTAAAACGCGCAATTTCCAACCAGTATCAGTTTCAAACTGTTCTAATTCTTTAACTAGTTTTTCTTGTTGGGGGTCAGGGAGAGTTTTTGCTAAATCTACTACTGGTGTTACAAAACTAGGCAGTAAATCAGGATTTTCATAAGCTAGGGCTGATGGGGAATCAATTGCCCATACGGAGCTAATAACGCAAAATACGGCAATTGATACTAAAATTCGTCGCCAAAAACACAGGTGCATGAACGTTTTTATACTATTATCAACAAGGGGATGTAACAAGTGCTTTTCAAAGATTAATGTAAAAGTGATATTTCTTTACACTTCTTTACTTTACTCTAATATTGAGATATCTCAGCAAAACCTGATGGGAAAATTGGGGATTGGTAAATATTTGTTGTTTATCAATTTTGGCAGTCTCTAATCCCGTTTTCTTAATTGCATTGATGGGTTCTCATGGACTGGTAAGCGTTTTTGTATTTCCCCGGATTTTTCTTTGCGGGTAAAACTTGTCCAAGCTGCTCTAAAACCAATTAAGACGCTACGGGTGTTAATTTGAATATGTTCTGCTTGTTTTTTGGCACTATCTAGGCTTTGATCAAATTGTTTGACAACTTGACCGGCACTTTTAACACCTTCACTAATATCATCGGTTAAGTCTGTGATTTCTAAGCTGGTGTTGCGGATAGCCTTGAGAGTAGGTGGCAACTCCCGTGAAAGGGTGTCAAAGAATTTTTCGGCACTGCGAGCAGCATGGGCTAATTCCTGTAAAGCGGGTATGGCTGCCACTAAAACGGCTGTTAGGCTGGCAGCAACTAGGAGGATAGATAGTCCCAGCCAAAATAAAGGGTCAATCACGGTTATGCCATTTATAAACGTTCTATTTTTTCGGTGAGAGGATTGATGCTGTCTGTGGTGCTACTAACATCAACAGTATTTTTCTTGTTTAAACTTTGGCTTTCGCGCTGGGTAGCATCTATACCAATAGCGATCGCTTCCCGCAGTCTGTCTACGGTTTCATCCCAGTTTTGCAGGGTACTGGTGGAAAGACGGTTAGCCTGAATTTGCACGCTGCTAGAGATATCTTCTGCCAATTCGGGGATAGCATTGGCCGATTTTTTCACTAGTTTACGGGTTTCTCGTCCTGTGCGGGGAGCAACTAATAATCCGGCTAAAGTGCCGATAGCTGCTCCTAATATCAAACCACCTATAAAGATTCCAGAACGGTTTTTAGACATTTTTTGATTTTTCTACTCCATAAAACTTAATTTTATATGGGAATCTGGTTTGATCTGAAGTATGCACTTAAGACTCCTTGACTCCTGAATGGTTACTGAGCTTACTGTTGTCCCGACTCTTGCCATATTTTAACTATAAGTTGCCACTTTCTTAGCTACAAGCCAAAGATTCGATACAGTATATTTCAAGCATATTGTCTCTTGTAAAGCATGACAGGAAACTTTAACTGGTTGTGTTTTTACCTCGTCTTTTATAAGTTTTGCTTGGTATGTATAAAGTGCCCCTGAAGGTTGTTCAAAATTTAACTCACCAAGAATTGTATGATTATCCAGGCTTTTTTCTAATATTTTACCTGTTGCTTTATATTTAAACCAATCCCAACCTAAACGCAACATCAGTTCTTTTTCCAAAATTTGCAGGGGATTGGGTAAGATTCCCCAGCCACGATAAATTTTATGTAAGTATTGTATATTGCCAGTATACGTTAAAATTGATTTAAAAGTATCCTGATCAAGAAGTCCATAATATCTACCTTCGGGAAAATCTATAATTGTGGGAGCAAATCTATGTCCTCCAAAGTGACTTGATCTCCAAATTCTGAGATGATTTAATTGTAGGTTTGAGATGGTATTTTGAGCATGAAAGTAAAAAGGATTACCATATCTAGCACAACATTGATCATGACTACCATGGGTACATACTAATATATCTCGGCTCATGGTGGATTCTATTTCATAATCATTGCTAACACCAGCTAACCATTTATTAACAACCCCTGCAACTTTTTCAATATTTGGTAGTTTAAATTCTTGTTTCCGGTATCCGTTACTTAATCCTTCTTGCTGTTGATAAATTAATAAGGTTGTTTGTTCTATTTTGTGTGATTGATCATTGGCAATTAAGAGAAACCGAATTGGTAGTTGAGCGCGGTTTACATCTTCTACTAAGTTGCGTAAGTTATCTGGAACCCATTTAGAATTAAAGGCTTCATAAACCCAAGGGGTAGGACATTCTACTAAAATATAGGTTTGGTAATTGGTGGCACTACCAATGATATCTTCTTGTATTACCCGTGAATTATCCGCACAGAAAAATTTGTTCATTTACACTTACTCAACTAGAGATTTGATGGACAATGGTTAGGAACAAGCCTGGTAAGCATTTCCTAAAGTTCTAATTTTAAAAAAGGCTGCTGCTTCAATAAATACTATTCAGAAACCTATTCAAAAAACTATTCGAGAAGATACAATAATGTAAAATACAGTATCATTTTATAGAAACCATTTCTAGAATATGTGGCTATTTTCTGATTGGTTTGATCACTATTATTAATCCTCACTTTTAATTACTAAATTCCCAGATTTAAATAATCTAAATAGAAGACTATATTTTCTGTTCACTAGTTAGTAGATTATATCTTAAATTTATCAATATTGCAAAATATTCTCAATTACCTGCAAAAATATAAAATGGCATAGATTCAGGTTATGTATGATACAAGCATGATAAATGTAGAATATAGCAGTTCCCATACTCGTGAGGTACAAAGTTTTTTAGTTTTAGGGAACAGAGAAGAGGGAATCCTGTAACTGTGAATAAATTGGTGTGTACTTCATGAAATTGGGAAAGGATATAAAGATAGAAATAGAATATAGAAATATTTTATATGCCAATGGTAAAGACGGTTTCATCATGAACTATAAGAAAATCATGATTAAGTAATAATGGTGAATTGATAGTTGTTTCGTAAATTCCCTATTTTTAATTATATGACATTAATTTTAGCTTTAGACTTTGGCGGGACAAAATTGGCAGCAGCAACGGTTAAGGCTGGTGCTAAAGAGTGGTTAGACCATGAATCACGGTTTTCTCCAACCAATGGAGATGCTTTGACTGATTTAGAAATTATGCGATCGCTCATTGATTCTGTGCTAAAAGGAAAGAAACCGGATGCTATTGGTGTCAGTTTTGGAGGTCCTGTAGATGCAACAACTGGCTTAGTCCGTTTATCTCATCACGTTTCTGGCTGGGAAAATGTTCCCCTTAAACAAATACTGGAAGAAGATTATCATGCACCTACCATTATAGATAATGATGCTAACGTTGCGGCTGTTGGTGAACATCGTTTTGGGGCTGGACAAGGATATGATAGCTTATTTTATATTACCATTAGTACAGGTGTCGGTGGAGGCTGGATACTAGATGGTAAACTTTGGCGAGGTGCATTAGGTATGGCGGGAGAAATTGGTCATATGGTCGTAGACCCTAGAGGTCCCTTATGCTTATGCGGAAAAAGAGGATGTGTAGAAAGGTTAGCTTCTGGTCCATACATGGCACAAAATGCGCGGGAAATGTTGGAGAAAGAACCACCCAATGCTAAAGGTAAAAACAGGGGGGAGATACTCAGGTATTTGACAGGTAATAATCTTAACTTACTAACAGGTAAAGTGGTCAGCGCTGCCGCAGCTAACGGAGATGAAATAGCACAAGAGGTATTATTCAGAAGTGCTTGGGCTTTGGGGGTAGGTATTGGGAATGTAGCTAACCTCATGAATCCCCAACGGTTTGTTTTAGGTGGTGGTGTTACCAAATCTGGGGATAATTTCTGGACTGTGGTGCGGAAAGTAGCTAGGGAAACCGCACTACCGGAGGTAAATTTTGAGATTGTGCGGGCATTGTTGGGTGATGATGCACCTCTATGGGGGGCGGTTGCTTTAGGTTTGGATATCTTGGATTAAATTCTTTTTCTCACGCAGAGACGCGGAGGCACGGAGAGTTTAATTTAAATATTTGTTTGTTGTCTTTGATAAAGTGACCAGTACAAACCTTTTTGTTTTAAGAGTTCTAAATGTGTTCCTCTTTCGGCTATTACTCCTTTTTCCATGACTAATATTAAATCGGCTCGTTTGAGGGGGGCAAAACGGTGGGCAATTAAGAATACTGTGCGGTTAGAGGAAACATTTTTGAGGTTTTGTAATACTTGTTGTTCGGTTTCACTATCTAAGGCGCTGGTGGCTTCATCTAATATGAGAATTGGTGCAGATGCTAGAAATAATCTGGCTAATGCTATTCGTTGTCTTTGTCCTCCAGATAATGCTGTTCCTCTTTCTCCTACGTTGTTTTCATAACCATAAGGTAGTTGACTAATGAAGTCATGGGCTACTGCTAATCTGGCGGCTTCTACAACTTGTTCGGAGGTGATATCTGGATTTCCTAATGTGATGTTTTCCAAGATTGAACCATTAAATAAAAAGTCTTCTTGGAGAACTACACTAATTTGTTGTCTTAAGGATGATAAGTCTGTACTTTTGATGTCAAATCCATCAATTAGAATTTGTCCTGATTCAATTTGATAAAGTCGTTGTAAAAGTTTGGAAAGGGTACTTTTTCCTGAACCACTACGTCCGACAATACCTACAAATTGCCCTGGTTCAATATTAAAAGAAATTCCTTTTAATACTGGTTCTGTGTTGACATTATAGCGAAAGAAAACTTGATCAAAATTAACTTCACCTTTGAGGGGTGGTAATACTAAACCTGTTCCTGCTTCTGTTTCTGGTGCTGCATTGAGAATATCACCAATTCTATCTACTGATAATAGCACTTGTTGGAGATTTTGCCATAACTGTACTAGTCTTAATAGAGGGCTGGTAACTCTTCCTGATAACATTTGAAAGGCGATTAATTGACCAATAGTAAGTTGATGATCAATTACTAATTTTGCCCCAAACCAAAGGATGATTAAGGTGGAAAAGTTAGTGAGAAAATTACCAATATTACTACTAATATTAGATGTGGTGGAAGCTTTAAAACTGGTACGAATAAACCGAGCAAATAAACCTTCCCACCGTTCTCTGGCTATTGGTTCTGCTGCATGAGCTTTGACTGAATGAATGCCGGTAATTGTCTCAACTAAAAATGATTGACTGTCAGCACTGCGGTTAAAGGTTTCGTTTAGCCAATTTCGCAAAATCGGTGTGGCAATAATCGTTAAAGTCGCAAATAATGGTAATACAGCTAAGGCTACAAAGGTCAGGGGAATGTTATAATAAAACATTAATCCCAGGTATACTACAGCAAAAATACTATCAAGAATTACCGTTAAAGCTGTACCTGTAAGAAATTGGCGAATTTGTTCTAATTCCTGGACTCTAGCAACTGTATCTCCCACTCTCCGCGACTCAAAATAAGCCAAGGGTAAACGCATTAAATGGCGAAAAAGTTGGGCTGATAAACTCAAATCTAAACGTCGGGCTGTGTGGGTAAATATGAATAGCCGCAGTATACCCAGGATAGATTCAAATATAGCAACTAATAAGAGAGCGATCGCCATTACATCTAATGTGGCTAAACTCTCCTGTACCATGACTTTATCAATGATAACTTGAGTAATTAATGGTGAAGCTAAACCCAATAGTTGTAAGGTAAAAGAAGCTAATAAAACCTCACCTAATAAGCCTCGATATTTCCAAACTGCGGGGGTAAACCAAGCTAAATTAAATTTTTCTTGTTGGGAAGTTAGCTCAACTTGCCATAATGTACCATCCCAACAATTTTCTACCACAGATTGAGGTAATTGTTCACAAATATAATCAGGATTTTGGGGATTAGCAATAATTAAATAATTACCTTTGATTCCATAAGCTACAACCCAATTTAATTGAGAATTTTCCCCTTCCTGATTGCTTTGATTCCACAACAATAAAGCGGGAAAAGATAATTGGCGTAATTCACTCCAATTAATTTGTAATTTCCGCAATAATAACCCTAATTTCTCCCCAGTTTCTATCAGATTTTTAGGTTTTTGTCCGCGTAATTGACGTTGTACCCATGCTAACTGTACAGGATTTTGTAAGTATTGTGCTACCATTGTTAAACAAGCAGCACCTCTATTTTCACTTCCCACAAAGGGATAATTAGAAATTGTTGGTTGTTCGGATTTAGCAGGAGGTGAAACCAAAGGAGAATTAGGAACTGATAACACGGCTTCTAGCTCTTTTACTTCTATTGAACTGTTCCAAAATCCATCAACTTGAGGATTTAAAAACTTTTTCCATAGGGACGAATTCCAACACACAACTATGACTTCCTTGCTAGTAGCTACGGCTTTACAATCAGTAAATAATTGTTGACAATTACCAAACCAATCTCCTGTTTGCAAGGTAGCTACGGTTTTGTTTTCTTTTTCCTCTCTTAATCGGACTTTACCAGCGACAATAAAAAATTGATTACCAGCTAATTTTTGTGACCAAATTTTTTCGCCAAGCTTGTAGTAATGTATTTCGGCTTGCTGTTTTAATTCGCTTTGTTCTTCAGCATTTAGCCAGGATAGTGGCGGTTCATTCCATGGTAAATTGTTTAACACATTTATTCGTTAAAATTGACTGTTTAAAAGTTTTAATTCAATTGAATTTTGACTGTGAGATTTTGAATCTTATCTCCTAGCCATTTCTCAAATAATTCATTTTTTAGAGATTGTTGTAATTGAGGATCTTCTAAAGAGGCCGGAAGAATTTGTTCTAATCTAAATAAAGCAAAACGTCCTTCTATTTCTATGGGTTTGATCAATTTTCCAGGGGTGGTTGAGTCTACGGCCGCACGTAATATATCTGGTATAGTTCCCCGACTAATTGGTCCCATCATACCATTAAATACTCTTTCGTCGGCTAATGAATACTCTTTTGCTAGTTGTTCAAAACTACTTCCTTCTTCAATTTGAGTTTGTAGTTCTTCTGCTAATTCTCGACTGTCAACTAGAATCCGTGAAAGTACAACTCTATCTAAGTAAATCTTTCTTTCAATAAAGTATTCTGGTAATTTTGATTCTGTGATTAATGCTTTGAGTTTCTCTAACTGAAAGCTAAAGGTAATAGATGTATGAAAAGTTGTATAATCTGTACCATTACTTGTTAGCCATTCTTGAAATTTTTGGGCGTCAGTTAGTTGATTTTTTAGGCGAAAATCAATAATTGTCTGTTCAATTAATGCAGAACTAATCTCTATATCTGTTCTAGCACTAATTTCTTGTTCAATGATGTGCTGACGCAGTACGTCACTAATAAAATTTCCCAGTCTCCCAGATATTTGTAGATATTTGACTACTTCAGTTAGGGCAATTTCTTGACCGTTTACAGTTAAAAAAGATGAAGATTCCATGAAGTAATTCTCAGAATAATACTAAAACATCTATAAGACTTTCCATTAAATAATGGGGAAAACAGTAGAAAATTATATTTAGTAATTATAAAGATTCGATAAATTAAATATGTAATTAAATCTGGTAATAAAATATCATAATTTTTTATTAAAAGTAAACTAAATGATTTTAGACGATAACTATTTTTCAATCTGTAAGCAATATGACAAAAATGATGATGTTGGGTTTCCTGGTGTCAACCCAACCTACGGAGATTTTGATTTTAGTCAATATTTAAAGAAAGATACTTTGGTAAATTAATGCTAATGTTATCGCCGCAATTGCACCAATTAGGGTATTAAAAATATTGACAACTTCATTGGTAAGCCAAATATATTTGGATTGCAAAGTTGCACCAATGACACTTTCTAAATTAGTGGCGATAAATGCGGCTATTACACACCAAAGAATACCCAGAGGATTAATTAAATTTACTCCCCAACTAATCAGAGCGATCGCTATTGATGCTACTATACCAGCTAAAGTTCCTTCTAAACTGACTGCCCCTTCTGTCCCTCTCGGAACTGGCTGCAATGTGGTAATTAAAAAGGTGTTTTTACCATAAGCTTTCCCCACTTCACTCGCAGTTGTATCTGATAGTTTGGTACTAAAACTGGCAACATAACCCAAACATAACAAATATTTAAAACCAGGTAAAAACAATACTCCCAACGCACATAAAGCCGCTATTAATGCTGAACCCCAAACGTTTTCTGGACCTCTTGCACCACCACGTTTTTCTGCAATTCCTGCGGCTTCTTTTTCCGCTATACCAATGCGCGTTACCCCAGAACCGACAATAAAATAAAATACTACTACTAGATATCCTTGCCAACCTAGTGTTCCCCAAATGATAATTCCTAATAACCCAGCATTAAGTATACCTGCCGGGGTAAGCAATTTTTTGGGAATAATGGCTACTATTCCTAGTAAAATCGTATTTAAGGCTAATCCCATTAACCAGGGATTGATAGAGTCTATTAAAGATAACATCTGTGATAAATTATGGGTATTTTCAGATTTTTAATGTGATAAAATTATTTTATCCTCTTTTATTACATTAATATTAAGATTCTTTTCTACCTTGCTTTTCTATTGCTTGTCGTACTACTTCAATTCTCTTTTAGTATATTTAAATTCGCTTGTATTAGGATTAATTAATTGATAAAAAATATTTACAAGGGACTCCTTATTCTTTTTATTCTCTTTATTTTTCTTCCAGGCAATGTTAAAGATTTTATTTTCTAATAAGACTATTTTGCATATTTCAGCTTGACATCTTAATATACCTAAGTCTGTAATGTGCATATCTAGAATATCATATATTGAATCTTTTTTTCTCCAACTGCTTCATATCTACTACCATCACAACTAAAAATGTCATAAAAAATCCAAAATTCACCAAATAATACCCCTGAGTCATTGCTTTTATCCTTTATACATTTCAATGAATTTTATTAGAATTTATCATGGGATAGCATTTCATGAAAACAAAAATGTACACTCAATATTAATGGGGGTATCAATTCCTTATTTACCCAATGATTCGAGTCTTAATAACCATGAATTAAAGTGAGGGCATTTATTCCGAATTACTTCTAATCCAATGGATTCAGCTAATAGTGAGCCCACAGTAGATTTTGCTCTTTCATAATCAGGAAATTGGGCAATAATACGTTTACTAGGGGCTGTTTCCCTGCTATCATTAATCAACTCAGGGGTTTCATAGCTATCAGCAATAGTCTTGAGAATTAATGTATATAAAAATGTGGTTTCTGATCCTCAATCACCCAAAGCCAGAGATTCTCGATTAATTGGGATAACATCTGTTAAAGATGATGCAACGGAGGTGATCTTTCACGATTTAATTCCGGTTACAGAAATTGAGGAAATTCTCTTGTCAAATATTCCCCAATTACCTTTACAATTTAAATTCCTAGCAGTTACCGAAAATATAAAAGTCATTATGTTGTCTAAAAGAATCTTACCTTGTCTAGATGTCAAGGCGGGCAGAGTTGTCAAGGGAATTAACTTTGTTAATCTTAAGGATGCTGGTGATCCTGTAGAACTGGCCAAGGTTTATAATGAAGCCGGTGCAGATGAGTTAGTGTTTCTAGATATTACTGCTACTCATGAAGATAGGGCCACGATTATTGATGTCGTTTACCGGACTGCTGAACAGGTATTCATTCCCCTCACTGTCGGTGGTGGGATTCAAACCTTAGAAAATGTTAAAGATTTATTACGAGCTGGGGCTGATAAGGTTAGTATTAATTCTGCGGCCGTCAAAAATCCAGATTTAATCACCCAAGCAAGCGATCGCTTTGGTAATCAGTGTATTGTTGTAGCTATTGATGCTAGACGTAGACTTGATCCTGAGAATCCCGGTTGGGATGTATATGTTCGCGGTGGTAGGGAAAATACTGGCATTGATGCCCTCTGGTGGGCTGAACAAGTCACAAAACGCGGAGCTGGAGAATTATTAGTCACAAGTATGGACGCTGATGGAACTCAAGCTGGTTATGATTTGGACTTGACAAAAGCGATCGCTAATGCTGTGGAAATTCCCGTAATTGCTTCTGGTGGTGCGGGAAATTGTGAACACATTCACACTGCTTTAACTCAAGGTAAAGCCGAAGCCGCACTTTTAGCCTCTTTGTTACATTTTGGGCAACTCAGTGTAGCACAAATTAAAAATTATTTGCAAGAACGCAATGTTCCTGTCCGTCTCTCTCATTGATATCAAATACAGCGACCAACTCATCTATGGAATGTAGAACACAGTTTTCCAAAACAGTGTTACGATAAGGGTACTTCTATGAAGAAATATTAAGAAATATGTTGATTCCTATTTTAATCTTTGATGTGGCACTTGTAGCATGGTCGCTACACCTGATGGAAAAGGCCTATGAGCATAAAGAATTTTCTCTCGTGTTGGCTGGTATACTAGTAGCCTTAGCAGCAGCAGCCATGCTGGTAGTTTATTTTCTAATGGGAAACTGTATGACTTATTTGTTACAAGTTGCCTAGAGAATATTCAAGTAAGAGGTAAGAGTAAAGAAGTTTTCAGTAATTTTAAGTTTCTTTACACAGTTTTATTTTATTGTGTTGACCTACTTATGTTAAGGATTTAGCAACTGTGCGAGATGATTTACAGGGTTTGGATATTAGTCATGATCAACTTAAAAATGCGACTAACTTACCTGTTAATAATAAATTAATAATTATTACTAATATTATTCAGCAGTTTATTAGAAAATCGCTAAAAAAAGCTCAACAAACAGAAAAACCGACTGTAATTTTTGCGGGACTGACTATTTTCGTTTGTACCTACCTATTTTTAGTAAAAATACCATTTTGGATATCAATCATATTTGTTTTATGGGTATGTGGAACAACACAAACTCTATTATATTTACTATGGAAAGGAAAAAATAAGTTTCTCAACAGGAATATGACAAATTCTTTGCGGATTCTACTAAATGATGTAGAAAGATATAATTCCGTTATTAAAGCTATAGATATTAATGACCAAATCGAAGATGTTGGTAACTTAGGAGTAGGTATACAAGAAAGAGAAAAAGTATTAGAAGCACTCGAATTAACTAGAAATGATTTAATACGGGCTTTAAAAACAGAGAGAATTTTGCGAGAGAATAAACATTTTATTATCACCAATTCTAATTTATTTACCAATAATTTAGCCACTTTGGCATCAATGCAAGTGAGTGAAGAAGCCACCGAACATGGTAGAATATTAAATGAAGCGTTACAAATTTCCTTAGATGTGCAGGAAGAAATGAAAAGACTGCAAAGCAAAAATGAGCATTAATACATAATATGTGTTTAGATATAAAATATAGCTAGAGAAAATACTTTCACTTTTCTCTCTTCTTCTAACTCCTCCCTGAACGTAAATTCTGCTAAATCCTATTTTACAAATTTTGAAAATGAACTGGCAAGAAATTAGAGGCACCTGGGTACTTGTTCCGTCTAATCCTATCGGGATTATTCATTTTTTAGGTGGTGCATTCGTAGCTACATTACCACATTTAACCTATCGTTGGTTACTCGAACATCTAGCAGATAAAGGATATCTAATTATTGCTACACCTTTTGTGAATACATTAGATCATATAGCGATCGCTAAATCTGTACTTCTCAAATTTGAATATACTCTAGAAAGGTTACAAGACTCTGGAGAAATCCGCAAACTTTACCTGCCAATTTATGGAATAGGACATAGTATGGGTTGTAAACTCCATTTACTCATTGGTAGTATGTTTTCAGTTCAACGTGCCGGCAATATTTTAATATCTTTTAATAACTTTGCTGCTAATGAAGCTATACCTTTAGTAGAACAATTAAATTCTCAATTAGATATTGAATTTACACCTACACCTACACAAACTCACCGAATAATTCAAGAAAGCTATCAGATTCGGCGAAATTTATTAATAAAATTCAATAAAGATACCTTGGATCAATCAGCAACCTTAACCACAATTTTACAACAACTTTTTTCTGATATGGTGACAACACAAACTTTATCAGGAACTCATACCACACCCTTAGGACAAGATATTAAATGGCAACCAGGAAGTTCTTTCAGTCCTTTTGATGCTTTAGGACAATGGTTAAAACAAGAAGTCTATCGAGATTTAAACCAATTAAAACAAGTTATATTGTTTTGGCTAAATCCCCTTTCCTATTGATCCCATGTTTGAAATCTTAATCATTGATGATGACCAATCTATCCAAATATTCCTCAAAAGAATATTAGAAAAACAAGGTTATAAAGTTATTACTGCAAGTACGGGAGAGGAAGGAATTTTCAGAACCATGGATTCACCTCCAGCCCTAATTATATGTGATTGGATTATGCCCGGATTAAGTGGTATAGAAGTATGCGATATCATTAAAAAAGATCCCAAATTATCCACCACATTTTTTATCCTATTAACATCTTTAGATTCAGTTGCTAATCGAGTTAAAGGATTAGATGCTGGTGCGGATGATTTTATCACTAAACCCATTGAACAAAATGAACTACAAGCCAGGGTAAGAGCCGGTTTACGTCTACATCAATTAAGTCAGGATTTACATACCCAAAAGCTACTTTTAGAAACAGAATTAGCCGAAGCTACAGAATATGTAAAATCCCTTTTACCCCTACCCATAAATCAACCCTTGAGTATCAAGTTTACGTTTTTACCATCACGGCAATTAGGTGGCGATTGTTTTGATTATAATTGGCTTGATACTGATTCTTTAGCTATTTACCTACTAGACGCTGCTGGACATGGACTTAAAGCCACCCTACCGGCCATTTCTGTCTTAAATCTCTTACGTTCCCGCGCTCTCAAAGATTTAAATTACTATCAGCCCAGTGAGGTATTAGCAGCTTTAAACACTACCTTTCAAATGAATTATCAAAATGATAAATATTTTACGATTTGGTATGGAGTTTATAATCGAGTTAGCCGTCAATTAACATATTCTAGTGCTGGACATCCACCTGCAATTATTCTTTCTGGAAATTCTCCTATTAATACAGAGGTAAAAAGATTAAAAACTCCAGGAGTACCTGTGGGGATGTTTCCTGAAGCTAAATATGTTAATGCTTGTTGTCATATTGAAAAATCTAGTACCCTTTATATTTTTAGTGACGGTGCTTACGAAATTACTCAATCAAATGGTACTCTTTGGAGTTTAGAAGGTTTCATTCAGATTTTAATTAGCTTACAGTATTCTGTTGATAACCAACTTGATTATATACTGGATTATCTAATTAATTTAAACTCCAAAGATACATTTGAGGATGATTTATCTATTCTCCAAGTGAAATTTGATTAATTAACTGGCAGAAACTAAAAGATTATTAAATGCGTCTTTATTAGGAACAATCGTAAATATACTATCTATGCCAGTTAATTCAAATAATATCCTAACTTGCTCATTAATTGAACATATAACCATCTTGATACCAGATTCTTGTAAGGTTTTAAATGTTAAAACCAACGCACCTAGTCCAGAACTATCCATAAAGATGACACTTTGGCAATCAATTAATACAATTTTGATGCCACTGGTAATCACTTCTTTAATAGTTTCCTGAAAACCGTGAGAGGTAGTAGCATTAAAGTTTTGACTAAGTGCAATCACTTTCACTTGCGGATTGATCATATTCTCATCTTAATTTATTTAAGAATTTTTGATTTTATTAGTATATAGTAACATGAGATTATAAACAGGCATTTTGTACACAAAAATATTCACAAAGCTTTAATTAAAAATTCACGAAAGTTCCTGAAAAACAAAATAGGAAATTTACAGATTTTTTTTAGAAATTTATTAGCAAACAATCATTAGATTCAAAAGAATATAAACTTTATATAGGACTTACTCTGGCTCGGTATAGAAGTTGCTCATAATGCATATAACCAGGATAACGCACCTTCACAATTTCTCCTGGTTGTGCTGTTCCCTCTAGTAATTGATGAAATTGGGGATTATAGGGAATTTGATCACCTACGGAAGCGATCGTTTTCACATCCCAAGCTTGCAATAATGTCTCCAGGGGTTTATCCACCAAAGGTAATATTTTTACTGCTGCTAATTGATGATCTTCTCTAGCTCTAGATGCTGCTGTTGGCCATTGTAGTAACAAAGATTCCAATATTTGTAAACTCGACCGCTGAAACTCCTGTTTTAATACTTCTCGTTGTTGTCCCATTGACAACTTGATTCGCTCATATTCAACTTGTAAATCTGTAATTTGCTTTAATAAGTCTATATTTTTATAATCAGACTGAGTTTTGTTTAAAGAATATAAACCACCAATACCGAAAGTTTCTACCAACTCAGTCCAGGACACCTGTAAAACCTGGGAAAGTTTTACCAATACCTCCACCCGCATCTGGGCGATTTTTCCCCTCCGCAACTGCAAAATTTGCCACTGTGAAACCCCAGCAGCAAGGCTTAAAGCTTTAAAACTAGCAAAACCGGCTTTTTGCATGGAATTTCGCAAATTATCGGTAAAATCAATTTCCGGCATAAAATATGGGCTATAAAGCAAGAATTGGATAAATCATACTCATAATGACTTTGATTTGCAAGTATGCCGAAAAAAAGACGTAATGGTATTATAGAAGCGCGTAAGCAAAAATAAAGTAAAAATATATGATATTCCCCATTGGTAATTATCTAGATTTAGGTTAGTTATTGGTGGTTCTTTCTGCCCCCCTGCATTTTCTTCTCATTAGTAATTTGGGTTAATTAATTTAAAACTTCTCCGACAGCATAAGGGCAAACAGAATTAGTTTTCATGAAAATATTTATTTGGCGTTTTTCCTACAGATTAGTAACAACCCTGTGTCTATTGGGATTGACAGCTGCATCAGAACCCATGGGCAAAAATCAGGATGTAGTATTGCAAATTGGCATTGTCCAACGATTTGGGGCTAAACCCACGGATAAATTAGAATTAGCACCAACAAAAGGCGATCGCCTCACATTAAAATTTGCAGTGGGTATTCAGAAACAAACCTTAGTCACAGATAAACCCATCCAGTTAGCAACAGTTATGCAACCCTTAACCTCACCAGTGGTTCAGGAGGTATTAGTGCTGGGAGATTTTCGGACCTTTGAAACAGCGGAAGATCAGGCCAAACGCTGGAGTGATCAAGGTATAGAAGCAGAAATAGCCCAACCAGAACGGTGGCAAGTATGGGCAAAACGGGACGTTTACAACAGCCCCTTAATTCGTCGCTTACTATTACAAAGTATAAAAACATCCGGCGATAAAAATGCTTACTTGTCAACCAACATTCAGCAGAAAGTCCCAAAAATTACCTGGGTAGTTAACGGTAAAAATTATAGTCCAAATTATCTAGAAGTAACAGCGGGTAAGGACTTAGTTAAAGTCAATACAAATGAGCAGCCAGAGCAAAAACGTGTTTACGCAGGAAAAATCACCTTGCAGCCTAACGCCCACGGGCATTATACCTTAGTAAATACAGTACCACTAGAAACCTATGTGCGGGGAGTTTTACCCCATGAAATTGGTACAGACGCGCCCATGGCAGCCCTAGAAGCACAAGCCATCATTGCTCGCACCTATGCCTTACGCAATGTCCGCAGATTTACTGTAGATAATTATCAATTATGTGCTGATACACACTGTCAAGTTTATCAAGGACTCAGCGGAACTGCCAAAAATACAGATCAGGCCATCGCCTTAACTAGATCTCAGGTACTCACTTATAATCATGAAATAGTTGATGCTTTGTATTCTTCTACTACGGGTGGTGTCACCGCTAACTTTAGTGATATCTGGAATGGTGAAGACCGTCCCTATTTAAAACCAGTGCTAGATGCAGTTAATCAAAATATCTGGAACTTATCGACTCAAAGTCTAGCAGATGATCAGAACTTCCAACAATTTATAAATCTCAAAGCCGGATTTAATGAGAGTAAATGGGATATATTCCGTTGGCACAGAGAAACGGATATTGATAAAATTACCAAAGACTTGCAAAAATTCTTACAGTCTAAAAAAAGCCCCTATAGCAATTTCCAAAAACTCCAGGCCATGTCTGTGGTTCAGCGTAGTTCCAGCGGACGGATATTAAAGCTGGCCATTAAAACAGATATTGGTATTTTCACCTTAGAAAAAGATGAAGTTCGTAGTGCCTTTGCAGCACCTATTAGCACGCTTTTTTATATTCAACCTTTAAATAAAGGTCAAAAAAATCTTTGGGGATATGCTTTTATTGGAGGTGGCCTAGGACACGGAGTAGGCTTAAGTCAAACAGGAGCGCAAAATTTAGCCAAATTGGGTTGGTCTAGTGCCAAGATTTTAGAGTTTTATTATCCTGGCACTAAAATTAGAGAGCATCGGTAATTGGGAATTGGTAAAACTCCTAGCCAATCCCCAACCCTTTTTGTACTGAAGTCTTGTGACTAAAGCTTAGTAAAGATCTTCTTCTTTGTGAGTTTCGATGGTGACATCAGAAGTAGGATAAGCCACACAAGTCAATACATATCCACCTTCGATTTGATCATCATCTAAGAAGGACTGATCGGATTGGTCAATAGCACCAGTAACAAGTTTACCAGCGCAAGTTGAGCAAGCACCAGCCCGACAGGAGTAGGGTAAGTCAAGTCCAGCGTCTTCTGCTGCATCTAGAATATAGGTGTCGTCGGGACAGTCAATAGTAGTCGGGGTGCCTTCTGCGTCTATTAGAGTAACTTTGTAAACAGCCATTTAATTATCCTCTGTTGTGAAATCGGCAGTATAAGTAATCTTTAAGTAAATTTCACAGCTATTCTAAGATGATTAGCCGCGGCTTGAAATTTGCTTCAATTCTGATACTAAGGGAAAAGTTAAAACTTATAACAGAAAATTAATCCCGATTAGTAATGAAATTTAGTTACTAATCACCCATAAGTTTTTGTTATATGACATACTCACTGGGATAGATGTCAAAGAGGATTCTGGTGACATTTTTTATGCTGGTTTGATAATTACCATGGATTCCGGCTCTTCCTTCTCGCTCTTCGTCCATTAGGGGTTCAATTCTTCCCTGCTCTTTAGAAAATAAAGACGCAGATAACATCATTCGTGCCTCTGCGTCTGTTGCAAGGAAAAAGCCTTAAACCATCTCAGCAGTTTGCTGCGCTTGTGGCTGGAACATAAACAGAGAATAAACCACATCACGGCGAATATTCACCATCATATCCAAGAACAACTCATAACCTTCACTCTTATACTCAATGAGCGGGTCCTTTTGCCCATAACCACGCAAGCCAACGGACTCACGCAAAGCATCCATTTGTTGCAAATGTTCCCGCCATAAAGTGTCTATGCGTTGAAGAATAAAAAACCGTTCTGCTTGACGCATTAAACCTAATTGAATTTGGTCAATTTGCGCCTCCTTCAAATCATAGGCAATTCGGGCTTGTTCATGAAGAAAAGCTTTAATTTCCGTAACCACCATATCCTCCAACTGGCTAGGCTGCATATCAGCCAACAGGTAAACAAACTCCTTTACCTTATCCACCAACTTATCCAATTCCCATTCTTCCGAAGGTAAATCTGGATTGATGTAATAATCAACGATGTCGTCCATCGTTTTTTCTGCGTATTTAATCACCTGTTCCTTTAAATCTTGACCTTCCAAAACCCGGCGACGTTCCGCATAAATAGCCCGACGTTGATTATTCATCACCTCATCATACTCAAACACCTGTTTACGGATATCGTAGTAATAGGTTTCCACCTTTTTCTGCGCGCCCTCTAAGCTCCGGGTTAACATTCCCGACTCAATAGGCATATCTTCCTCCACTTGGAAAGCATTCATCAAGCCAGCAACGCGATCGCCCCCAAAGATTCGTAATAGGTTATCCTCTAAACTAAGGAAAAATCTGGTCGTCCCTGGGTCGCCTTGTCTTCCCGCCCGTCCGCGTAACTGATTATCAATTCGTCGTGATTCGTGACGTTCCGTACCAATAACGTGCAAACCGCCTCTACTTACAACTTGATCATGTTCGCGGCTGGTAAACTCTTCATACTCATGCTTAACCTGTTGGTAAGCCTCCCGCAACTTCTGAATTACCACATCATCTGTGGGGGCTTTTTCCGCCGCTACAGCCACTTTATCTTCTGCTTCCAACTCTGGTAAACTGCGCTCACCGTAAGCCTTAACAGCCACCTCTACAGCCGCTTTTAAAAGCTGTTCTGTTTCCTTTGTTAATTGAGTGGGAAAAATTTCTGGAGAAGCCCGCCAAGTTTTCACCTTTTTTCCAGGGACAAAACCTTGTCCACCACCGCTACCACCCGTAGGTAATCCCGAAACCCTTTGGATACTAAAACTATCATCATCATCTGGGCTAACAATCCGGGGCATAAAGTATTCCCGCAGCTTCAACCGGGCCATATACTCGGAGTTACCACCGAGAATAATATCCGTACCCCGCCCTGCCATATTGGTGGCAATAGTTACAGCCCCACTGCGTCCGGCTTGGGCGATAATTTCCGCTTCTCGTTCCACATTTTCTGGTCTAGCATTCAGTAACTCATGGGGAATTGCCATTTCTTTGAGGAGTCGGCTCAGAAGTTCAGATTTTTCGACGCTAGTTGTCCCCACTAACACAGGTCTACCATTTTCGTGCATTTCGGCACATTCTTTAGCGATCGCTCCCCACTTTCCTGGTTCAGTCTTAAACACCATATCCGACAAATCTTCCCGTCTTCTGGGCTGATTTGTGGGAATAATCGTCACTTCCCGTTTATAAATCTTCTCAAATTCTACCTCTTCCGTTTTTGCCGTTCCCGTCATTCCCCCCAACTTGGGATAGAGTAAAAACAGATTTTGATAGGTAATTGTCGCCAAAGTTTGGGTTTCTGGCTGAATTTCTACGTGTTCCTTCGCCTCAATAGCTTGGTGCAAACCATCACTCCAGCGTCGTCCCGGTAATACCCGACCTGTAAATTCATCCACAATCACAACTTCATCATTGCGGACAATATAATTCACATCCTTGAGGAACAACTCCTTGGCCTTAATCGCATTAAACATAAAATGCGCCCAAGGGTCTTCTGGATCAAACAAATCTGTCACACCCAACTGATTTTCTGATTCTGCAAAACCCTCATCAGTCAAAAGAACGTTACGATCCTTTTCATTCACTTCATAATGCTCATCTTTTTGGAGAGCAAAGGCAATTTCCGCCGCTTGTAAGTATTTTTCCGTCGGTCTTTCCACCTGACCAGAAATAATTAATGGAGTCCGGGCTTCATCAACTAAAATCGAGTCTACTTCGTCAATAACACAGAAATTAAACGGACGTTGCACCACCTCAGCCATAGAGGTAGCCATATTATCCCGTAGGTAATCAAAACCAATTTCGCTGTTGGTGACATAAGTAATATCACAGCCATAGTTTTTTTTACGTTCACTGGGGGTCATAGTGGACTGAATTAGCCCCACACTTAACCCCAAGAACCGGTGTACCTGACCCATCCATTCCGCGTCCCGACGGGCTAGATAATCATTAACAGTGATTACGTGGACACCCTGACCAGTCAAGGCATTGAGATAACCTGGTAAGGTCGCTACTAAGGTTTTTCCCTCACCAGTTTTCATTTCCGCAATTTGTCCATTGTGGAGAATTATACCGCCCTGTAATTGTACATCAAAGTGTCGCAATCCCAGAACACGCCGACCTGATTCCCTGACAACGGCAAAGGCTTCTGGTAAAATATCATCTAGAGTTTCGCCATTCGCTAACCGTTGTTTAAACTCGACGGTTTTAGCTTTTAACTGTTCATCAGACAGCGGTTTAATATCTTCCTCTAAAAGGTTAATTTCTGTAATGTCAGGTTGGTATTTTTTAAGTTTACGAGCGTTGGGATCGCCCAACAAAAGTTTTAGCATGGCAGTTTATAGGACTAAATCAAGGAAAATGGATATCTAAGACTTGGCTATATGATTATAGACATTTAATGTAACCCAGCCGTTTGGCTTATGGATGGGTGAAAAATGAGCATTTGCTCAAAAACCAAATTCAAAAAAATGATCACTTGTATACAATGAGTGGTTTTAATTATTATTTTAATATTGAACCTGTCCGATCGTACCATTTTGCCGTTAGAAATTATGTTTCCCGCAAAGGCACAAAGTTAAGAGTTTATAGGATTTGCACCGTGAGCACTGGTAGCTAATCCCAATATCCAGCCCATAGCCACACTTGAGCCAAAAATAGCCAACATAAGAATCAGTAGTTGGCGTTTTAATCGCCGATGGGATTTACTTTTTACAAAATTTGCCATAAAATTCTCAGTAGGACTGTTTATTTAGTTATTGAAAGTGAGCATCGCCTAAGTTTCTAGAATTCTTGAAGATTATGCTTGATTTAATTTTAATCCTGTTTCAAGTAGTTTTTCTGTCCGTATCACTAGGAATAATATTTTTCTTGATAGATAAGATACTTGAGGTTTCCAGGAAATTCAAAGTATCAAACTACCTACCTAAATGGGGAAAGATCACAAAAGCCAGGCAATCTAAACACGGACATAATCAGAGGTTCACACCAATTAGGTACAAATATAGCAATAATCGTCACCTCTCTAGGCAGTGGAATCAATTACTAAAAAAGGTTAATTCTGATACTGCAACGGCTGAAAGACTTATTAATCATCTAAAACAAAAACATCCTGGACGGAGTGACCAATGGTACATCGAAAAAGCCATATTTGATTTGCAACGAGATCAAGGGCGTTATTAACCAATTACTAATACACGGTCATGATCAAATATAAGTAATTTACGTAATTACCCAACGAGTATATACAAATATTCATGGACTTTAATTGAGCCAAAAATAGCCAACATAAGCATCAGTAGTGTTCTAGCCGGTGGTAGGATTTGTTTTTTGCTAAATTTGCCATAGAGTTCTCAATTTGACTATTTATTTGCAGTAGGTAAGGGGAAAGTTCCTAAAATTTCATCAACTCCAGCACCTCTGCTTTCACCATTTCTTACCCAATCATTATTATCATCTATGAAAACTACTCCATCTTGAAAATAACATTGGAGTTCTATGAATTTTTTATCTTCTGATATTAAAAAGTTGAAAGCTCCCCAGTTTGTAGCACATTTAAATTGAGCTTTTTTGACTTGATTACTGTATTTTTCTTGTAGATATTTAGCATAGGGTGGATCGGTGGGTAAGGGTGCTAAAAATGTATCTTCGTTTCCTGGGGTTGGTAATCCACCTAAAGAAAATCCCCGACGACTACCATCTTTAAATTTTTTAGCATCCCAACAAGTAAGAGAAACTTTTGTGTTTTTATCAAAAACTTCTAAACCGATAATTTTATTAGCTCGACATTGCTTTTTATATCCTTCGATATATTCTGGATAGAGTTTAGTTAATTGTTTAAACAATGTTTCACATTTTTGTTTCCTCCCACATTGTCCCTTAATAATTGGACTTTTTATGGGTTTTGCTAATACAATTTTTGAGTTAAAAACTTCTAACCCAACTAAGAGACTAACTAATGTTGTCATCATGGGGAATAAAAGAATCAGGCTTTTTGATTTTATCATATTTGTAACCACTTGTGTTATTGATTTTTTGTTATGTTTCCTTGTTACCAATTACCAGATTTTGCGAACATAGAAGCTGTTTAAACGTGCATAATAATTTACCATTAAGTTTAGAATCTTTATAGTAATCATGCACAAAAACTCACAGACTTTCTAAATAGGTCAACAAATCTGACATTTCTTGCAAACTAGGCTGGAATTTGGGCATAGGGGGAGTTTCTCCGCTAGTTACTTGATGAATTAGTCCATAGCGGGATTTATATTTGGAGATTTCACGTAAACTCGGTCCAACTAGGCCATTTGCTTCTAACCCATGACAACCAGCACAGTTAATTTGGAAAATAGCTTTTCCTTGAACTAGGTTACCCTGAAGGGATAGAACACTTTTAACATAAGGATCAGAGGCTTTGATGATTTCAATCCCAAACAGGATTAATGGGAGAGCTATCAGTATCGCTACGACAAAGATAACGATCTGTTGAATCAGGGTTTCAGGTTTTGTCAGATGGTTATCCAAAAGAGTTGCTTCTACAGTCTTCAAGTTTTCATTTCCTACACATAGCTTAAAATTTATTGATTGTGTTTGCAAGTACATTAGATGATTTTTATATAGTATTTAGATTTAAAACTATTATAAGATGCGGGATCAATGTCAAATTTGGTAAAATCAAAAACAGGACACGAATCTTTCTATAATTGTAACAAGGAGATTTACAGTGGTTGAACCCCTATTATCCGGTATTGTGCTTGGCTTAGTTTTTGTAACTTTAAGCGGACTATTTTACGCAGCTTATAGACAATATAAGCGTCCTACTGAATTGGGCGGCTGATATTAATTAAGGAAGCAGGGAAGGAATCGAGTTTTCCTGATTTCCGATTCCCTGCTCTTGATAAAATGTTAAAGCTGTGTTACCATAAGCTTTATGACGGCAAATTTCCCAGTTAGGAATATTTGGTGGTGTCCAGTCTTGAAGACGATGTTCCACCGCTATTTCCCCCAGGGAATCTAAAAGCTGATACTGAGCGATCGCTTTTAATACTGGTTCATATAATCCACTAGCATAAGGTGGATCAAAGTATATTCTGTCAAATTTTTGACCTGATAATCTTTTTAATTGTTGAGTAATATTTCCCCGCAATAGCTGAAATTTCTGTTCTGATTTGGCTACCTGTTGCCAATTTTCTTGGATAATAACACAGGCAAGACTTGATTGTTCAATACCAATCACAACGCTGGCTTCTCTACATAAAGCCTCTGCACCCATAGAACCACTACCGGCACATAAATCTAACCAGCGACAACCACGGATTGTTCCCTGCCAAATATTAAACAATGCTTCCCTGACCCGCGCACTGGTAGGTCTGGTATGTTCACCTGGCAAGGTTTTAAGCAGACGATTCCCGTAAATTCTCAAACTCATTACTTATTGATCATTAAAACTGAAAACTTGAAAAAATAAACACCTGAAAACATTGAAAATATTGCAAACTTTTGTTAAGCAAAGACTTTTTCCCGGACTTGAGCCACAAAATTAGATAGGATTTGCAAACCCACATTTGATGATTTTTCAGGATGGAATTGCACAGCCATGAGATTTTCATGAGCGATAGCGGCCGTAAAAGTTTGATCACCATGGGTAACAGTTGCTGCCTGGACGCGGGGATTTGTGGGTTCAACATAGTAAGAATGAACAAAATAAACCCAAGGATCGATAGGCAAATGTTCCCATAAAAGATTTTTTGGTTGGTTGAGTTGGAGTTGATTCCAACCCATATGGGGAATTGTCAGTCCGGGTTGAGAACGAAATCGACGAACTTTTCCGGGAACAATTCCTAGTCCTGGTAATGTTCCTTCGGTGCTGGATTCAAACAAGATTTGTAATCCTAAACAAATACCTAAGAACGGTTTACTAGAAGCGATTGCCTCTTTAATCGGTTTTTCCAAACCACGCGATCGCAAATGTTGCACCGCTGGATCAAATGCTCCCACTCCTGGTAAAACTATAGCATCTGCTTTCGCCAACTCTTGAGAACAATAAGTAACTTGAGGAGTTGCACCAGCTTTTTCTAATCCTTTGCAGACAGAGTGCAAATTTCCCATATCATAATCAACAACTGCAATCACTGGCATTTAGCTGCTCCTTATAAATTTCTGAGGGAGGGCATTTAATTATTCTAATTCTAATTATCATTCATAATTAAAAAAAATACTATTTCTTTTGACATTTGGTTAGGTGAACAAAAATCAAATTTATCCGCCGGCTTGTTCCTCGCACTAGGGAAAATGGTTTTACCCACCCATGATTTGATTTTTTTGTCTCGTTTACCTGTAGATGTGTAATTGGCCAGTGATGCCGTCATTGCCAAAATTAATGAACTCCGACCTGACTATATTATCTATTGTGCTATGGCGGCAATTCGTTCACAATTAAGCGTAGAAGTCATTGCCAGTAGTACAAACATCTTGCCTCAAGAGTCTATAAATTCTCCTGAACAGATTTTACAAACCACCGTTGATCTTGAAAAATTATTAGTGGCAACAGCAGCGGTGAAGATTAGCTACGATTGTGGTAAGTTTGTTTGTGAGGGAGTTTATTATTCAGTTTTGGAATATTTACACCGATCTCAACTGCCAATTAAGTGTATTTTTGTTCATGTACCAATTTTAAATCAAGAAAACTTGATAGACAAAATTGCTGATTTTGTTTTGATCATTAACAATTCGGCATTTCTCTAGAAATATTAACTTCTGTTTAAACAAATCTATTCATTATTATGTTGCCATTATTGTTTGCTTTTACCCTTGCTCAATCTGTTCCAGCTAAACCACTAGAAGAGATATTGCAAATACAATCAGTACGTGCTTTGCCGGGAAGACTAGATGTAGTGCCAGTATTTAACAGTAACAGTCCAGAACTAGTATTAAAAGAGGGAATTTTACTTTCTACATTTCCAGCAGCGGGAAAAAAAGTCACATCAGCCCATTTAAATTTTCGTCTGCGCGGACAATTCGATATTTTTGCCCATCATATTGCTAAAGCTGACCCACCAGAAAATTTACGTTCTCTTTACTTGGGCATAATCTTACATAATCCTGGTACTCAACCGTTAACAATTAATATATTGCAGGGTGCGAGTTATTTAAGTCAACCAGATGCACCATTTAAGGAATTAGCATCTTTAATTCCCAATGACTTAGGAACAGTTTTTGCAGGTCCTGGTAGTCGCGTCATGTCTGATATTTTGAGAGGACAAAGACAAGATATTTTCCCCCCACAAATTATTATTCCCCCAGGGGAAAGCCAGATGTTATTAAATTTACCAATTCCCGTACAAGGACTCAGACCGCCTATCAATGGTCGGTCTACATATCTGCGACTGCGGAGTAATGGTAATGTTTATGCTGCCAGTTTGGCGATGTTTGCCCGGATAAATACTGATGGTAGCGAACGTGCACCCAATCTAGCTGAATGGCAAAATTTATTAGATAATGGTGAATTATCTACTCCTAGAGATAAGGTTCCCACCCCCATTACAGGAAATAATAAACCTGCAATTTATGGACGTGTAGCGGGAGTATCTAGGGGTTCTCGATGGTTAGCAAATATAGTAGATAAACCTCAAGGCAGGTATTTAACTATTCCTCAACGTGGTGCAGCGTTCTCCTACGGTTTAAGTACCTTACATGGGGGCACTTGGGGAACAAATCAGATTCAAACCGCACCCATGTTAGTCCGCTATCCTGATACTGCCTATTACGCTCATGGTAATTATGGTATTCAATATACTCTTGATCTACCTCTATACAATAATACTAAAAGTGAACAAACTGTAAGTATTGCTATCCAAACTCCTATTAAAGAAAATCAGTTAAGCAAACCTGGATTGCGCTTTCTCAACTCTCCGCCGCGTCAGATCTTTTTTAGAGGAACGGTGCGCTTACGTTATCAGAAACAGGGAGAATGGCAAAATAAATTTTTCCATTTAGTTCAAAAACGTGGTGAAGTAGGAGAATCTTTGGTATCATTGGATATAAAACCAGATAAAGTTTCTTTAGTCCAAGTAGATTTTCTTTATCCACCAGATGCTTCACCACCACAGGTTTTAACGGTATCAACTCAGGCTAAGTAGTTCAACATAACCGAGTCAGACCCCCAACTTCTTCAAAAAATCCGGGTTTGGGGATCTTTTTGATATCTTGATTATTCACATTAAAAAAGTTAAAAAATAAGTAAAAAAAGCTATCAGGGTATAAATTAACATAGAAAATTTACAAAAAAAAGGGAACAGACAAGAAACACTCTTATACACCAGTTTTAAGCTCAGTGAAAAAAAGTTGAATCATGAAACTCTTGTGTGCGGGTATAAACAGCCAAAATCCTGAACCTTCTGGCATTGAAATTGATTCTCTTGGGTTTCTAGACATTTTTAAGACTATTCTTGCTCCAAACAGGGCAAGTAGTAAATAAGCTGTCGGGCTGCTATTGTATCATGACCAGGAATTAAATCCGCGTAATCTGAAACCCCTGTAGAGAAGTTATATGTAACATCTCTACCATTTTTTTGGAGATATTTAAGAGGGTGTTGGAAAAGTTATGATTGATGTATCAAATATTTTCGACCCCTCCCTAAACCTCCCTTATGCTTTGGGGAGGGAACTGGATTTTCTTGTTTCTCCCCTTCATAAAGACTAAGAGGGGTAAAAATGTGATAAAAATTACGGGATACCACTTTTAAAACATTCTTTACCCATTACCGATTATAAACTGCTCAAGATTTCATCATCTACAGAAAAATCGACTTCTAATTTATCTTGTCCACTGATTAAATAGTCATTGTCCCAAGAATCTTTTAAACCAGAAATTAAATCATATTGAGGTTGCCAATTTAATTCTATTTGTGCTTTATTTATTGATGCAAAGAAATGCTGCACTCGCATAGGGAAAGATTTGCGTTTACCAAAATCAAACTTTTTAGGGTCATAATGGACTATTTTGAGATCATCGGCAGATTGACCAGCGGCCACAGCACAAGCACGAGCTAAACCGTCAAAAGTGACATAGCGATCGCCTGAGATATTATAAATTTGTCCAATTGCTTTTTCATTGCCAATTACTTGTATCATTGCTTGGGCTAAATCTAATACATGACCTAGCTGAGTCAAGTGCATACCATTACCAGGGATAGGAATGGGACGATGACGGATAATTCTTTCAAAAAACCAACTTTCCAAAGGGTTATAATTTTGGGGACCATAGATATAAGTAGGACGAATAGAAGTAAAGGGAATACCTAATTGTTTGAGGTAAGATTCCGTTTCATGTTTACCCTTATGACGACTTTTAGGATCTACTGTATCCCCTTCCAAATGAGGCATTTGGTCAGATTTCAGATACACCCCAGCGGAACTCATATAAACAAAGTGTTTTATCCGGCCTTGAAAAATTTCTGCCAGGGGTTGCGTATCCGCAAGCTCTCTGCCATTATTATCAAAAACAACATCAAAGTTTTCCTGTGCTAATTTTTCTTGAAGTTGATTTGAGTCAGTGCGGTCGCCTATAATTTGTCCTACTCCTGAAGGTGTGGGATGATTACCACGATTAAACAAAACTACCTCATGTCCAGCTTTTATCAGTAGTTGAGTTAAGTACACACCAATAAAGCGAGTTCCACCAATAACCAAAATCCGCATAACGTTCTAATTCCTCAATAACCGGAGTGGCAAATCAGCCTTATTTCTGAGGTTATCAGGTTGTAGTATCACTGGAGGAACATCTTTTGGTAGGATTGTATCTTGTATTAAATCTAGGAATGTTACTATTTCTCGATCAAAGAAACTGAGGAGAATTGAAAACCACCTCATTAAATTAGCTTAATTACCTTCCACCCATTCAACTTAACTGTGTCCTTAGAATATGCCTTAGTTCATGAGTGGTTAACCCCTCAAGCCACAGGTGGTTCAGAACTCGTAGTCCGGGAAATATTAAATCACATTAATGCTGATTTGTATGCCCTGATAGATTTTGAATCCAGTAATCCCGAAAGTTACTTGTACAAACGTCAAATTGGCACAACGTTTTTACAAAAACTTCCCCAAGCGCGTCAAGGAGTACAAAAATATTTACCCTTATTACCCTTGGCCATTGAGCAATTGGATTTGCGAGCCTATGAAGTAATTTTATCTTCATCTCATGCCGTAGCCAAAGGGGTCTTAACCACGCCGAATCAATTGCATATCTGTTATTGCCATAGTCCGATGCGATATGCTTGGGATTTAACCTTTGACTATCTCAGGCAAAGTAAACTAGGCCGAGGAGGAATTGGCTGGATTACACGCTATATCCTGCATAATTTGCGCCAATGGGACGTAATTAGTGCTAATAGAGTAGATTACTTCATTGCCAACTCCCAACATACAGCTAGACGAATTTGGCGGTGCTATCGTCGAGAAGCAACTGTTATCTATCCACCAGTTAATCTGGATGAATGTCCGTTTTCTTCCGAAAAAGAGGATTTTTACCTGATAGTTTCCCGATTGGTCAGTTATAAACAAGTTAGTTTAATTACTGAGGCTTTTAATCACCTAAAAAAACCATTGATCATTATTGGTACAGGACCAGAAATGAACAAATTGCGGGAAATAGCTCAACCACATATTAGCATCTTAGGATGGCAACCTGATCATATCGTCAAAAATTATATGTCCCGTGCCAAAGCCTTTGTTTATGCAGCTTGTGAAGACTTTGGTATTGCCCTAGTTGAAGCTCAAGCCTGTGGAACTCCCGTAATTGCCTACGGTTCTGGTGGTGCATTGGAAACAGTTAGAGATATTCAGACACATCCTGACACAGGAACTGGTATATTATTTAAAATGCAAACAGTAGGAGCTTTAATAGATGCCGTAGAAAAATTTGCCGATAATCAACATTTATACAATTATCAATATATACAAACACACGCTAATCAATTTTCTCGTCAGGTTTTTGCAGAACGGTATCTAAGTTTTGTCAATGAATGTCGTGAAAAAAGAGTTTACCACCAGTAAACATCAGCCTTTTTGTATTTATTTTCTAGAAAGGGGGCAAATTTTTCCTCAAAATTACTGCCTTTTAGCTTTAAGATTGGGACTATGTGTGGTGTGGATTATAAAGGAGTATGATGACTGCCCAGAGTTCACTCCTCTCCGGCAAGCGAAACCCGCGAAAGGATAACAGTACATCTATGGCTGTTTTATCAAAACGTGGTCAAAAAGTTAAACAGCCAAAGGTAAAATCCAAAAGTTTATCTTTTCAGGGTTTATACGGAGAGTTTTTTAAACGACTGTTTGATATAGTTTTTTCATTGTCGGTCTTGATTTTGTTTTCTCCCATTTACATAATATTGGCCTTATTGATAGTTATCAGCTCTAAAGGTCCTGTTTTTTATGTTCAAGAACGGGTAGGCAGAAACTACCGGAGCTTTAATTGCATTAAGTTCCGCACTATGGTCAACAATGCTGACACAATTCTCGCGGAAATGATGGCCGCGTCACCTAATCTGCGAGAGGAATTTGAAACCAATTTCAAGCTGAAAACAGACCCTAGAATCACTAAAGTTGGTCACTTTTTGCGAATTACTAGTTTGGATGAGTTTCCCCAATTTTGGAATGTTCTTAAGGGAGACATGAGTGTAGTTGGTCCACGACCTTTAGTAGCGGAAGAATTAATCAAATATGGTGATTATATCAATCATGTTTTGACTATTCGTCCCGGAATTACTGGTTTGTGGCAAGTATCTGGACGTAATGATATTCCTTATCCCCGGCGGGTGCAAATAGACCTAAACTATGTCAATTTTAGGAATTTTTGGCTCGATTTGTGGATTATTCTCAAAACAGTTAATGTGGTCATTCTGCCCAAAAACAAAGGAGCTTACTAACTAAGTACGCAAATTCCCTATTGTGGGGCAATCTAATGCCCCAAAAACCTAATTTAATCACAAAGGTATGAATATTTTTATACTTTACTTATACACAAGACTAAATAAATTTTGAACACCAATAATAATTATTATATGCAAGATCAAGAATGTTAACGGAACTAAATCCATAATTATTTGTTAGAGTGTTTTTGATTGAAAATACTCTTTGGTCGTTAACTGTTGATCGCAATTAATACTTATAGCTTGACTATTAGATAATAGTTGCACTCAACTACTAGTTAAGATCATAATGTTTGTAATTTTTAACTAAAAACAACAAGATATCACCAAGCATGACACAATCAAAACGGGCTTTAATTACTGGTATTACTGGTCAAGATGGTTCTTATTTAACTGAGCTTTTACTGGAACAAGGTTATGAAGTCCACGGGATTATTCGCCGCACTTCTACTTTTAACACAGACCGGATTGACCATATGTATGAAGATCCCCATAATGAAAGTGCACGCCTCTTTCTACACTATGGTGATTTGACGGATGGAACAACACTACGACGGATTTTAGAAGAAGTCAAACCTACGGAAATTTATAATTTGGGGGCTCAATCCCACGTCCGGGTAAGCTTTGATTCACCTGAATATACAGCAGATGTTGTAGGTATGGGTACGTTGCGTTTATTAGAAGCAATCCGTGATTATCAACATCGTACTGGTATTCAAGTCCGCTTCTACCAAGCTGGTTCTTCGGAAATGTATGGTTTGGTACAAGCAGTCCCACAAAATGAAACTACACCATTTTATCCCCGTAGTCCTTACGCTTGTGCTAAGGTATACGCCCATTGGCAAACCGTAAATTACCGCGAATCTTACGATTTATTTGCTTGTAATGGTATTCTTTTTAATCATGAATCGCCTAGAAGGGGTGAAACCTTTGTTACCCGTAAAATAACTAGAGCCGTAGCCCGCATTGTCGCTGGTAAACAAAAAAATATCTTTATGGGTAATTTGGACTCTAAGAGAGATTGGGGTTATGCGAAAGATTACGTAAAAGCCATGTGGTTAATGTTGCAGCAACAACAACCAGATGATTATGTGGTGGCTACGGGAGAAACCCATTCAGTCAAAGAGTTTTTGGAGTTAGCATTTAGTTATGTTAATCTCGATTGGCAGAATTACGTAGAGTTTGATCAGCGTTATTTGCGTCCAGCCGAAGTAGATTTATTAATAGGTGATCCAACTAAAGTCCAGCAAAAATTAGGCTGGAAACCATCGGTAACATTTAAAGAACTGGTCGCGCTCATGGTCGAAGCTGATTTACAAGCTGTGGGTTGTACTTCCCCCAATGGTAGTGGTTCAAAACAACCTCAAGATATTGCTACTACCCGTCAAGAATTGGGATCTCTGCACTTTTAATTCAGATCAAGGATAACATATGACTGCCTTAAAATTAGAAAATAAACGGATTCTTGTGACCGGTGGGGCGGGTTTTCTCGGTCGTCAAGTGATAGATCAACTTTGTCAAAATGGCGCTGAACGTGATAAAATTACAGTGACGCGATCGCACGATTGTGATCTGCGGGTTTGGGAAAATTGCCAACGGGCAGTTGACCAACAGGATATTATCATTCATCTAGCTGCCCATGTGGGGGGTATTGGTCTAAATCGAGAAAAACCCGGTGAGTTATTTTATGATAACTTGATCATGGGGACGCAGTTAATCCATGCGGCTTATCAACAAGGTACGGAAAAATTTGTCTGTGTAGGAACTATTTGCGCTTATCCTAAGTTTACTCCTGTACCATTTAAAGAAGATGATATCTGGAATGGTTATCCAGAGGAAACTAACGCTCCTTATGGAATTGCCAAAAAAGCCCTGTTGGTACAATTACAATCTTACCGTCAGCAGTACGGCTTTAATGGTGTTTACCTTTTACCAGTGAATTTGTATGGACCTGAAGACAATTTTAACCCCAATAGTTCTCATGTGATTCCGGCTTTAATTCGCAAGGTACAAGAAGCCCAAACTAGGGGAGAAAAACAACTTCCTGTTTGGGGTGACGGTTCTCCTACTCGTGAATTTTTGTATTCTACGGATGCTGCACGAGGTATAGTGATGGGAACTCAGTTCTATAATGATGCTGAACCTGTTAATTTAGGAACTGGTTACGAGATATCCATTAAAGACCTAATTACCTTAATTTGCGAATTAATGGGGTATGACGGGGAAATTGTTTGGGAAACCGATAAACCCAATGGTCAACCCCGACGTTGTTTAGATACGGAAAGGGCAAAACAGGCTTTTGGTTTTACCGCTGAGGTAGAATTTAGAACAGGTTTAAAGAGTACCATTGATTGGTGGCGGAAAAACGCTGCATAAAGGTTATTCTCTCGTTTCTCTCGTTCCCAGTCTCGGACTGGGAATGCCTTCTAGAGTCTCTGACTCTAGTATACAATAGAAGGCAGATCCTTCTTAATTCATTCCTATACAGAGTATGGGAACGAGAGATAACGATATATACAGAGGGTGGGAAAGAGAGATTTATCTAACCACAGAGGCACGGAGGACACGGAGGAAAGAGGTTAAAGAGGAATTTTATGAGGCTTTGGAAATAATTAATTCACAATTCAGTAAAAAGGAATTGCGCCGGGTTTTACTCCAAAAACGCCAGTCTATGCCATTATTAGAATGGCGGGAAAAAAGCGATCGCCTGACCACTAACATCGAAAACTCAGTTATATTTAATCAAGCAAATACTATTCTGTCTTTTTTCAGTTTTCGTCAAGAACCTGATATTAGCTCGCTATATACTAATACTAATAAACGTTGGGGGTTTCCCCGTTGTGTTGATAAGTCTCTAGTTTGGCATTTTTGGCAACCTAATGACACGATTAATATTGGTGCTTATGGAATCAAGGAACCTCATTATGAAGCACCAATAATTGAGATTGAGGAAGTGGATTTAATTCTTGTTCCCTGTGTGGGTTGTGATGTCCAAGGATACCGCTTGGGTTATGGTGGAGGGTATTATGACCGTTTGTTAAATTCTCCCGGTTGGGATAGGAAACTAACTATGGGGGTGGTTTTTGATTTTGCTTATTTATCTCAATTACCGGTTGATAGTTGGGATAAGCCTTTAGAAACTGTGATTACAGAAAATGGAGATTAAAGATGAATGAACCACTCCAGGCACAGAGATAACAGAGAAATGAGGGTTTGAGAGATATTTTGCATAAGTCCTGATTTTATTAAATCGGAAATTTTTGATAAGATAAAAATATCATCTTGTTGGCGGTTTTAATTTACAATTAAATTATAAATATGCACATTGAAGAACTACATTTACAAAACTTTCGAGGTTTTCGAGAACTCAAATTAACGCTTCCTCCTGATTTGGCTGTGTTTATTGGAGTCAATGGTTCAGGTAATTAATTACAGTTATGAAAGTTGGGATATAGCTTCAGCTTTACACCCTCAAACTTTATTAGCTTATCAAAAACATGGTGCACCTTTGCGGTTAGTCTCACCAGTTAAACTTGGCTATAAACAAAGTAAATGGGTGACAGGAATCACCCTCACCAGTGAGTTATCAAATGCTCAAGGTTATTGGGAAGATAGGGGTTATGAATCGTTTGTAGGATTGTAAATAAAATAGGAGTTCAAGAGTATGGCTAACGCCACGCTTCGCTATCAGGAATTAGGAGAAAGAAAATTATAATTACCCCGACAACTAACAACTGACCTTATTTTTTCACTAAAATATAAGCATTTGTATATTCAGGTAATTTTTGAATATATTGTTCAAAATCTTTTTCACTAGCAAAAGTTCCGGCTAAAAAATCAAGTTGATAAAGGTTAGGCAAAAATGCGCCACCTGTATCCGCAATTACGCCCATTTTTAACTGTTTTTGATTATCTTCAATAATAATTATTTTTCCTAAACCAATATTCAAAACATCTCCCGCAAATGTTACTCCCGGTTTAATGGATATTTTAGCATCTATTTTATATCCATAACCTTTAATGGCATCAACTTCTTTAAAATACCAATAACGTTTTTGTGCAGTAGCTTTCAAACCCCTAATATAGGACATTTCATTATTTCTATCTACATTTAAAAACTCTTTAGTTCCATCAGTAAAATTAACTAAAATAGTTCCCTGCATGAGTGCTGCTTCTAACCCATTACGAGTTAAATAAGCAATAGGTTTAACTTTACCAAATTCCTTACCTCCAGGTTCATAAATACCTGATAAAACATCTTGTTTAGTATATTGAGTGTAAAATTTATTTTGACTTAATTCTTCGTTAATGGCGTAGATTGGTGTATTATATTTAGAAGTTTTTTGTCGAGAACCAGTATGAACAAAAACCGCGTATTTAGTAATTCTTAATTGTTTCTGTCGGGGATTTTCTGGATTATGAGCAGACCATTTAATCACGCGGAAATTGGCGTTAATAAAATTTGCATCTTGTAACCGAGTTGTGCGATTATTAGTAATATCTTCTTCTAAAACAACAATCATGAAATCCAAAGTTTTCAGAATATCTTTAACTGTAACTCCTTGAGTTAATAAAATTCCTGCACGTTGAATATCGGGGTCTTCTTGAGAATATTTTTGAAAATATTGTCTTGTATTTTTGAGTACGATTAACAAATCAGCTTGATTAAAATTTATTTGTCTATTTGGTAATTTTCCTGATTTTAATAACTGATGAGGATTGATACTATATTGATACTTTTTCCATTCATTAATAACTGAATAAAATATAGATTTTTCATTATCTTTAACATTTAAATTAGCTGGTTTTGGCGTAGATAAATTATCAGATAATCCTGCAAATGGAGAATTTACTATTTGGGATAATGTTGGATTTTTAACAATCTGTTGTTTTTTAATTGGCTGTTTATTAGTCATACCAACTATCAATAAAGTAGCAATAAATGCTGTAATTTTAATTTTTTGGTTAGATAGGATACGCATAATTTTTGAATGGCAACAATGATTATTATCTATTTTAGCATCTTCAGAAGTATTGACAATGGAAAATATCACCAATTAACCAAGGTAATTAATCATCCATTTCTTTGAGAGTTGCTAATGCTGAAGGTGATAAACGACTAAGATAGCGAAATATCCAATATTTAACTATAGTGTCTAAAATCACAGGAAATGTAGCAATAAACATAAACATATAATTTCTATTTGCTGGTAAACCCAAGTGTTCTGCAAATCCTTCCAGCATTATTTCCCACCCATGAGGTGAGTGAAATCCTACAAATACATCTGTACCTAAAATAATTAAAAAAGCCTTAGCACTATCACTCAAGCTATAAACGGTTTGGTCGATGAAGTATTGGAGAGAAATAATATCTTTTGTACTAAAAACAATTACTAATGCAAAGGCGATAAATGCTAAAATATCAGCAAATATATTACTAATAGCATTAGCACTTTTACCTCGAAATTCTGCGGCTAATTCTATCGCTTTTTCTTTAATCTTGGATTGTATATTTTCTTGAGAAATCTTCGTTTCTGAATTCAGCAAACTTTTAAACTTTAATTCTGCTGTAAATGTTTTTAATTCATGAAAAGCTTTTTCCTCCATTTCCTGATTTATAAAAATTTTGCTGGAGTTGTCATTACTCATTCTTTCTATTATAGGAAGGATAAATATCCGTTTAGATAATTGATGAGTCAGCAGAGGAATTATTATCAATAGTAATAAGAATTTCACAGCTATAGTTGTCCGCTGTCTGGATATTCGATACTTTTTAATAAATTCTTGATCTGCATTCGGTGATATATCACTAAGAATTTTTTTAAATGTTCTACCAATTGATCTGGGAAATATCCCTGTTTTTGTAAATGGTTGTGAGGAAACATCCTCAGGAGATTGTGATGATTTTTTCATGGTAAGATAAATCTATAAATTAGAGGTTAGATGTAGCCATGATCAACGTCTACAACTATAACAATTAAAAAGGTTGATATTCAACTGTAAAATACATACCATTTTCTTATGATCTATTGCCAGTTTCATCTAATTTAACTGAGAGGTTGGTGGAAAATTTAGAACAATGGTAAAAATATCTCTCAGTATAGGCTCAAACCCTGATTTGTCAACAAATCTTCATATATTCCCCTCATTGTAGTAGGATGGTTATATTTAGTGTAAAAATATTTCTACTGAAATAAGCTGCAAAAGAAAAATTATGACTATGTATCCTAACCTCAAACGTGCATTCTCTCGTCCTGTACTAAAAGTCATTAGCGGTTTGAATAACTTCAATACTGCTAATGTTTCCGCAACGGTCAAAGCCGCTGATTTAGGTGGTGCTACCTTTGTAGATATTGCTGCTGATATAGATTTGGTAAGATTGGCAAAAAGCTTGACTAAATTACCTATTTGTGTATCTGCGGTTGAACCGGAAAAATTTGTAACCGCTGTCGCTGCTGGTGCTGATTTAATTGAAATCGGGAATTTCGATTCTTTCTACGCTCAAGGGCGTAGATTTGAAGCTGCTGAGGTTTTGACACTAACTCGCCAAACTCGTGCCTTGCTGCCAGAAATTACCCTATCTGTGACTGTTCCCCATATTCTTACCTTAGACCAACAAGTACAATTGGCTGAGGATTTGGTGAAAGCTGGCGCTGATATCATTCAAACTGAAGGTGGTACTAGTAGCAATCCTATCCACCCCGGTACTTTGGGTTTAATTGAAAAGGCTACTCCTACTTTAGCCGCAGCTTATGAAATTGCCCGTGCGGTTTCTGTCCCTGTATTGTGTGCTTCCGGTATTTCTAATGTTACTGCACCAATGGCCATTGCCGCCGGTGCGGCTGGTGTTGGTGTCGGTTCAGCTATCAGCCAACTCAACAGCGAAATCGCCATGATTGCTGCTGTACGTAGTTTGGCAGAAGCTTTGGCAGCAGTCAATATCCGCACATTTGCTTAAAAGGAAGGAGTTCAGGAGTTCAGAAGAAAGGAGAATTTATTCTCCCCCTGTTCCCCTGTTCTCCTGTTTCTTCCCACTTCGACAAATTCAAGATAAACAACTTTTCAGGGTATCAATGACCTGATCTTGTTGTTCTTCCTCTAATTCTGGGAACATGGGTAAAGATAAAACCTCATGACAGGCTTGCTCTGCTATCGGTAATTGTCCTGGTTGATAACCTAAATTTTTATACACTGGCTGCCAATGCAAAGGTAAAGGATAGTAAATCATGGAATTAACCCCCTGTTCCTGCATTTGATTTTTGACAAAATCTCGATATTTACCGCTGACACCATTGCGTCTTTCCCCAGAAATCCGAATAGTGTATTGATTCCAAACACCAACTCCTCCAGGCAATTCTTGGGGGACAATGATATCAGAAATTTGGCTCAGATGTTGGTAATAATAATCAGCGATTTGCTTACGTCTGTTGTTCCAAAGATCCAGATAACGAAGTTTAATTTGTAGAATTACGGCTTGAATAGCATCTAAACGACTATTAACACCAATTTCTTCATGAATATATCTTACTTTACTACCATGTTCTCGCAAAATTCGCAATTGAGTAGCGATCGCTGGATCATTTGTGGTAACGGCCCCACCATCGCCACAACCGCCCAGATTTTTGGTAGGGTAGAAACTAAAGCAACCAACATGGCCAATACTACCAACTTTTTGATTTTCCCAACTTGCACCAGTAGCTTGAGCGCAATCTTCAATTACTGCTAAATTATGAGCTTTAGCAATCTCCATTAATCCTGTCATATCCACAGGGATTCCAAATAAATGGACCGGGATAATCGCTTTGGTCTTTGGTGTAATTGCTGCTTCTAGTTTATACACATCTAAATTAAACGTAGTCGCGTCAATATCCACAAATACTGGTGTTGCCCCGACAGCACTAATAACTTCTGTCGTTGCAAAAAAGGTAAATGGGGTGGTAATAACCTCATCACCTGCTCCAATTCCTAAAGCACGTAATGCTAAAAATAGAGCATCAGTACCAGAGTTACAGGCTACACATTCACTAACACCATGATAAGCTGCAAACTGTTGTTCAAAATCTGTAATTGCAGGACCTCCAATATAACGCCCAGAAGCCAGAACTGCTAAGACAGCAGCACTTACTTCAGTTTCAATGGTGGCATATTGTTGTTTAATATCAAAGGCGGGAATCGGATTTACACTTTTAATCATGAGGTTTTATTTGTCAGTTGTCAGTTGTTAGTTGTCAGTTGTCAGGTTAAAAAGATTTCTCTGTTCCCTATTCCCTGTAATACGTAAAGTTTTTAATTGTTAAGAGGTAGAGAAACTATGCCAGAGCTAATCAAATTAGATATGGTAGATTTGGCTTTAGCAATGGGTTTAATGGCCATTGCCATTGGTATATCGGCGTGGGAGCAATTAGGACTAGAATTAAATTTAAGTGTAGCTACTGGTAGAACTATTCTCCAGCTACTTGTATTAGGATACACTTTTGACTTCATTTTTGCCGTTAACAATGTTTGGGCGGTAGTGGGAATTTTAGCAATAATTCTGACAATTACTGCAATTATTACTCGCAACCGCATCAGTCAAAAAATTCCGCAAGTCTTACTTTTAGCTGGAAGTGCGATTTTTGTCAGCACGTCCTTAACATTACTTTATACCAATTTTTTAATTATTCAACCAGAAAGATGGTATGAACCACGTTATATCATTCCAATAGCAAGCATATTGCTGGGTAATGCCATGAATGCAGCAGTAATAGCTGGAGAACGTTTTGTTGGTAGTATCAAGCAATTTCCCACAGAAATAGAAACCCATTTAAGTTTAGGTGCAACTCCCGTACAGGCGATTAAACCCTACCAGAAAGAAGCCATTCGCGCTGCAATTATGCCCACCTTGAATCAAATGATGTTAATTGGTATGGTGACAATACCAACCTTCACCAATGGACAATTATTAGCTGGTATCACACCCCTAGAGGCTGTATCCTATGAGATTTTAATTATTTTTATGGTAGCTGTGACAAATTTGTTAACAACCATTTTAATTACTAAGGGCTTATGTCGACAATTTTTCAATTCTGTCATGCAGTTAGTTAGGTAATACATAGTTCATTGGCTAAACTGATATAGTATCATCATTCTTAATAATATCCAGTATTCATCATGAGTCAATGTCTAAACCCCACCTGTCTTCACCAAAATCTCCAGGATGCTAGTTTTTGTGAAAAATGTGGTGGTAAAATCCTGCTAGATGGTCGTTATCGTCCCATAAAAATTCTCGGAGAAGGTGGTTTCGGGAGAACATTTCAAGCATTAGATGAGAAAAGATTAAATACACCCTGTGTGATCAAACAATTCTTACCCCAACAAGCGGGAAGCATCGCATTACAAAAAGCCACTGAATTATTTAAACAAGAATCTAAAAGACTGCAAGAACTAGGAAAACATCCGCAAATACCAGATTTACTGGCATTTTTTCCCGAAGATGGTAGACTTTATTTGATTCAAGAATTTATTGATGGTCAAAACTTACTACAAGAATTACAAAATAAAGGAACATTAAAAGAACCAGAAATCAAAACTCTTCTGGAAAAATTATTACCAGTTTTACAATTTATCCATGACAATCAAGTTATTCATCGAGACATAAAACTAGAAAATATTATTAAAAGTAAAAATGGGACATTATTCTTAATTGATTTTGGGGTTTCCAAAGAAACAACTGGCAGTATTTTAACTAGATTTGGGACTATTACTGGTACTCCTGGATTTGCTCCACCAGAACAGTTTCGGGGTATAGTTTACCATAGTAGTGACCTCTATAGTTTAGCAGTTACCTGTGTGAGATTATTAACGGGACATTTGCAAGAAATTAATGGTGTAGATAAATTGTTTGATACTAATACAATGCAGTGGCAATGGCAAAAATATGTTTCTGTAAGTCAGGAATTAAAAGATGTATTAGAAACAATGTTGCAGGATATTCCCGCTAACCGTTATCAATCAGCTACAGAAGTTTTAGCAGCATTATCCAATACCAAAGCAAGAGTCCGACAACAAGTTTCTCCCCATTCCTCAAAACAGTCAATTTATTCACCAACAAACATAACCAAAATCCCAGGAAATACTCCCTTAGATATAAATTCCGCACTATCATTTACAGAAGACTTAGGAAAAGGTGTCAAATTAGAGATGATAGCCATACCTGGAGGAACTTTTCTCATGGGTTCACCAGAAAATGAAGTGGAAAGATTTAGTGATGAAAGTCCCCAACATGAAGTTACAGTTCCCGGCTTTTTTATAGGAAAATATCAGTTGACACAACTACAATATCAGACTATCATGGGGACTAATCCTTCTTACTTTAAAGGCGACAATCGCCCAGTTGAAGGAGTCTGTTGGGAAGATGCAGTTAAATTTTGTCAAAAGTTAAATCACTCGACACTAGGAAACTACAGATTACCAAGTGAAGCTGAATGGGAGTACGCTTGTAGGGCTGGAACAAAAACGCCATTTCATTTTGGTGACAACGTCACCACGGATTTAGTCAATTACAATGGTAATTATCCGTACCCGTCTGCACCAAAAGGCAAATATCGAGAACAAACTACAGATGTAGGAATTTTTCCTCCTAATGCTTTCGGTTTGTATGATATGCACGGAAATGTGTGGGAATGGTGCGAAGATGAACGCCATGAAAACTATATAAATGCACCTACAGATGGTAGTTCTTGGCAGAGCAGAATCAGTGTAGGTGAAAAGGTTCTTCGTGGTGGTTGCTGGCACGACTACGCTAGATACTGTCGTTCTGCGTGTCGTCTCAAATCTCCCTGTTGCAGTCGCAATTACTTCTATGGTTTTCGGGTGGTGTTGTCCCCCAGTCGTTCTTAATCCCCCCTACGGTTGATGGAAAAATTCTATGGTCAGAAGTTGAATCATCTTTATGACCAGGAACATGGTTCACAAGCCTGGTCTTTTTTGGAGCGTTGTAGGTAAAAATAAATATATTAAACCCCTATAATTTTTTTCAATAGCGATAATTTACCCTGATAGGGTGCATATCGCCAATCTATATCCCAAGGTAACGAGTTTTGTAGCACGCTCTTGTAATGAGAAAATGTGTTAAAACTCGCTTTTCCGTGATAGCTACCCATTCCACTATCACCCACACCTCCAAATGGTAGAGACGAGACAGCAACTTGCATTACCGTATCATTAATACATACTCCTCCAGATGATGTTTCCTGTAAAATGCGTTTTTGCAGGTTTTTGTTTTGGGAAAATAAATATAAAGCCAGAGGTTTTGGTCGAGAGTTAATTAAAGTAATAGCTTCATTGATATCTGTATATTCAATGATTGGCAAAATCGGACCAAAAATCTCATCTTGCATGACTGCATCTTCTAAAGAAACATTATCTAATAAAGTGGGAGCAATATAAAGTTCTTCAGGTTTAGTTTCTCCACCGATGATCACCTTGCCACATTTGAGTAAATTAGTTAATCGGTGAAAATGCTTTTGATGAATAATTCTGGCATAATCAGGACTGGTAGCTGGATTTTCCCCATAAAATTCTTGAAGATATTTTTTCAAAGCATTGATTAAATCCGGTTTAATTTTTTGATCTACTAAAAGATAATCAGGAGCGATACAAGTTTGTCCAGCATTAATAAATTTACCCCAAGTAATGCGTTTGGCGGTATGTTCCAAATTAATGTCTGTATCAATGATACAAGGACTTTTTCCTCCTAATTCTAAAGTAACTGGAGTGAGATGTTTTGCAGCAGCTTCCATGACGATTTTACCAATAGCTGTACCACCAGTAAAAAAGATGTGATCAAATTTTTCTGCTAGTAGCTGTTGACTAGTTTCTACTGATCCAGGGATGACAGTAATATACTCTGGAGAAAAGTATTTATGAATTAGTTCTGAGATTAAATTAGAAGTATGAGGTGCAAATTCTGAAGGCTTAATGATTGTACAATTTCCCGAAGCGATCGCCCCAACTAAAGGTGAGATAATTAATTGAAAAGGATAATTCCAAGGACCAATAATTAATATTACTCCCAAGGGTTCGGGATATATTTTAGCCGAGTATGAAAACAAGTCCCAAGGAACGGCTGCTTTTTTGGGTTTTGTCCAATTATTGATATGTTTAAGGGCATAATCAATTTCTTTATTAACACCGATTTCTGTAGCGTAAGTTTCAAATTCAGGCTTATGTAAATCTGATTTTAATGCCTGGATAATTGCCGATTTATTCTCCATTACTAATTGTTTGAGAATTTGGAGTTGAGCAATCCGAAAAGCCAGATCTTTAGTTTTACCAGTTTGGAAAAACTGCCGTTGTTTAGCAATAATCTCGATGCACCTTGGTAATTCGTTAGTAATCATTTTTAACAAAATATTCGAGTATATGTTTTAGTATAATGCAATAACCTCTCGTAGAGATTCACAAATTATGGATTTGTCCAATTTTACCACACTACAAAACCTAGAATCAGCCTTTGGTGGGGAATCAATGGCAAATCGTAAATACCTATTTTTTGCAGCGGTAGCACGTAAACTAGGATTTTCCGATTTAGCGAAACTTTTTAAAGAAACAGCAGATCAAGAAACTGAGCACGCTTTTGCACATTTTGAGTTATTACATCCAGAACTTGTTGTCAAAGATGCAGCGGTTTTAACTGTTGAACAAAAACAGGAAATCATCTCTCGTTGTTTATCCTTGGCAATAGCAGGAGAAACCTATGAATACACGACAATGTACCCTGAATTTGCTGCTGCTGCCCAAACGGATCGGGATGATCCTGCAGCGGCTGAATTTCTCAAACAAGCTCAAGAATCTAACGATCATGCTAACACATTTCGTACCGCAGCCCATCGATTTGGATTGCTCAAATTCATTGAAAATTATCACGCAGATCGCTACACTGAAGCGTTGAAAGTATTAAATGGTGGGGAAGCAGCCACCACAGTAGTAGATGAAAATCCCGAAACCCAAAAATGGATTTGTAGACAATGTAGTATGATTTATGATCCTGTGACTGGTGATCCTGATTCGGGAATTGCTCCGGGTACTGCTTTTGCAGATATTCCTGATGATTGGTATTGTCCTATTTGTGGTGCAACGAAGAAAACCTTTAAGATATTTGAAAAATTTTCTCACGATGAGCCAGATCATGGCAAGGTAAATAAAAGTCTCTGATGTTTCCGGTAATAACTCATAATCTCTGACTTTCCGCATAGCGACTTCACGCTTGCGACCACCTTTTTTGGCTTCTGGAATCAATTCATATTGCGCGTTAGTCAAATTACTGGGGTATCCCTTACTTATATTACTCTCTCAGCACTGTGTTTTTTCTATTCACAGCTTACACTGGGAGAGCTTTTTTACTCACTCACTTACTTTTCAAACACCCTCTTACCATTTTGGCAGAAATGTTGAATGTCGTTACAAAACTTTACATATTTAAGTATAGTAGTATTATTAAGGGTAAAAATGTAAACATTTCATAATATCTTCCATCGGATGTAGATTGATTCATATTTTATACCTTCTCAATCATGATATGGTGGGCATTACCCACCCTGCAAAATACTATCTTTCTAAATCCTTGATTTCCTTGGGAACTTTGGCTGTTAAAACCTCATTTCCATCTTGAGTAACTAATACATCATCTTCAATACGAATCCCAATTCCCACCCAACGGGGGTCAATTTCTGGTTGGTCTTCTGCGGGTTTCGTGTTCGGGACTATATAAAGTCCTGGTTCTATGGTTAACACCTGACCCGCTTGTAAGATTTGGGGGTTTTCTCCATATTGATAAACGCCGACATCATGAACATCTAAACCTAACCAATGACTGGTGCGGTGCATATAAAAGGGTTTATATTTTTCCTCGGCGATTAATTTATCAATTTCCCCTTTGAGTAAACCCAGTTCCACTAATCCCTCTGTTAATATCCGTACCGCTGCATTATGAGGTGCATGAAAAGAATTACCCGGTTTAACTTCTGCTATTGCTTGTTTTTGTGCTGCTAATACAATTTCATATAATGCTTTTTGTTCTGGTGTGAACTTACCACCAACAGGAAATGTCCGGGTAATGTCTGAATTATAATAACCATAAGCGCAACCAGCATCAATCAACAGTAAATCATGTTCTTGCATTTTACAGTTATTTTCAATATAATGCAGTACGCAAGCATTCGCACCGGAAGCAACAATAGAAGGATAAGCGGGACCCATTCCGCCTCTTAACCGGAAGATATGTTCTATTTCTGCTTGAATTTCATACTCATAACGTCCCGGCGTAGCGTTTTTCAAAGCATGATCATGAGCTTCTGCTGCAATTTCTACAGCTTGACGGATAAGGTCTAATTCTGTTTTGCTTTTATATAACCTTAAATTGTTGATAACAGTACCAGCATCAACGATAGACGTTGGACCAGTACCACGTTTAGGATAGCTTAGAAGTAGATTTTGATAATGTTGGAGAATTTTGTTGTTAAAATGGTGGTCACGCCCTAAATGATAATAAATACAAGCGGCTTTTTCTAAATATTGGGGTAGTTTCTCGTCTAACTCTGCAATGGAGTAAGCTGCGTCTGCACCATAAAGTTCTTTTGCTCCCTCTACTCCACAACGATAACCATTCCAAACTTCCTTTTCTGGGTCTTTCGGTTGCACAAATAATATAAACTGATGTTCTGGATGATCGGGTGCTAAAACTGCGACGGCTTGGGCTTCATTAAAGCCAGTTAAGTAAAAGAAATCACTATCCTGACGATAAACATACTCGACATCATTGTGCATTACTGCTGTGGGCGCACTCCTGAAAATCGCTGTACCGCTGCCTATTTTCGCCATTAACTGCTCACGACGTTGCCGATATTCTGTTTGCATAGTTGATTTATTGATGGTATTGTTTTTGAGATTTAACAATTATAGACTACTAAGAATGTTGTCGAGAAAATTGCTAGTTTTACTTATTTTAGCTAATTTTCTCTTTATTTGTGTTCACCAATCTTTTTTTGGACGAACCACAGAGGACACGGAGGTGGAGTTTTATGCTTACATATATTATTTATTATTGAAAATTTCGATGTCAAGAAACCAGAACTTTATCTTTAAATGATGACTTTAATTAATAGAATATAAAATATTTTTTGATTGTTTAGATATTACTTTTAATTTTTAAAAGTTCGTATTTATAAACATAATTAAAATGTCTATAAATACTGACATTAAATAAAAATAATTAACCAGATGTTTACTGTTTACAGAATCTTCATGAAAAGCAAATTAAAAATAGATATTAATTACTCATAAAAACGCATCATGTCTGATCAATTATCTTTAGATACAAGAAATTACGGTTTACAAGCTCAAGATAAAATTGAGCAAGGATCACCTCTTGAGGATTTAAAAACTTCATCTTTTAGTAGTAGAAGTTCTTCTGTTTCTCCATTAGCAGACCCATTATTACCAACAAATCCACTAGCTACATTACCAGTTGGTAGTGCTAATCCCAATCCTAATCCTTATTTAACTAGTGCAGCAGTTGTTCCTGATTTTAATGGTGATGGTAAAACAGATAAACTGTGGGTAAATGCTCAAACTGGTGAAATTCTAGTGCGGTTGATGAACGGTACACAGGTTTTGGAACAGGGTTCTTTAGGTAAATATGACCTAACAGCTTATGACTATAAACTTGCTGATTTTAATGGTGATAATAAGACTGATTTCTTATTACGCAATAAGACAACTGGCGATAATATAATTGTGCTAATGGATGGTGCAAAAGTTTCTAATTATTTGACTTTAGATCGGGTTGATCCAGGTTGGACTGCAAATATTGGTGATTTCAATGGCGATCGCAAAACTGATATTTTCTGGCATAATGGGACTACTGGTGAAAATGCCATTTGGCAAATGGATGGGACAACAGTAATTAGTGCCAATATCTTAGAAACTACCAGTCCTGGATTAACTGCAACTATCGTTGATTTTGATGGTAATGGCAAGAGTGACATATTCTGGCGCAATACCACCACAGGGGAAAATACCGCTTGGTTTATGGATGGTAGTCAAGCCACCAAGTATAATCTGCAAGCACAGGATGCTTCTTGGACCTCTACCCTGGGGGATTTTAACGGCGACTTCAAAACTGATATTTTGTGGCGCAACACCCAAACAGGGGAAAATAAGATTTGGACAATGAATGGTGTTTTTGTGACTGAGGGTACTGTCAGTACATTAGGTACAGATTGGACTGCAAAAATTGGTGATTTCAATGGTGATGGTAAAACTGATATCTTCTGGCACAATGCTACTACTGGTGCAAATACTGCTTGGTTGATGGATGGTACAGCAGTTAGTTCCGAAGCTTTCTTACCTAGTAATACTCCTGGTTTGACAGCATCTTTAGGTGATTTCAATGGTGATGGTAAGACTGATATTTACTGGAGAGATCAACAAACATCCGCAGATAAAATCTGGACTATGAATGGAACTCTAGCTACTGAAACTCCTATTGCTGATACGGAGAAGCTGACTCCAGAATGGTATACAGGTTGATTTGGTAATTCCTAACAATTATAAGCGATTGCTTTCTATGATTTTACGGAAAGTGATCGCTTTTTTATTGCTAGTTATATTTTTTTGATTACCAATAATATACAGCAGTTTGATCTCAAACGCGGTCCAAAGATGGTAAACTTTAAAGATGGAAAAAAAGAAAATAATTGAGATATATATGGCAGCAGCATATTCGACTGATATAAGACAAAAAATATTAAGTGCTTGGCAAAATAAAGAAGGCACGCAAAGAGAGTTAGCAGCG
>NZ_JACJTO010000015.1 GCF_014698755.1 Aphanizomenon flos-aquae FACHB-1287
GGAAATAATAGGATTCCTGACCAACCTACGAATACAAAGCGATCGCGCTTTAACCAGTCGTCTAATACGTCAAACCACCCTCTACTGGGGGCGCGTCCAACTGCGATGGTCATTTAACTAAAATCCTCGTTTTTTACTAAAATCGCCACGTCTCTTGAAGCAGTGTTTCAGCGGTTTTACCGATTTATATCATCTGCTATGAGCAATTGAACGTTTTTTTTACAAACCCAGCAGTCTTACAGAAGCTAAGACCGTGAGAACTGACTACTTGACAAAGTGATCATTTCTCATAAATTATGCCATGTTTAGCTATCATTAACTAGTAATCTAGATTCTGGTAGCTTAATGATTCTTAATTTATCACATTCTTGACATATCTCCTCTTTCTTTCATGAGAGAGGATTCCTTAACGCTTCCTTGGGCTGTGCTATTAACATAGTCTTACCATCCCTCGACGTTCGTTTAAAGTCTCCCAATGCCATAAGGCGACTACACAAAATTCTACCACATAGAAGGACAGAGCTTGTGTCCCTTATTTTTGGGTAGGGTTTGCACCGGATAGTAAAACAGGAAGTTAAATATCTACTATCTTCAATACTATGAATATCAGAATTTTAACATTTGGACATAGATTTTCTCAGAAATCTTTTTAGGGGTGCAGCACCGGCCCCCCCAGGTTCTGAATTGAAGATAAAATTTCGGCTTATTTCCTTGATAACTTGCAATCCACACTCCTTCAATGGCAGACTTGAGAAAGATAGTCCAAGGTAGTTTAATGACGGTATCAACAACAGTTAACACAAGCAAGAGCCTCCTCTATCAAAAGGTTCTTGGTTCACGTCGGTTTAGCAACTACTGGTGGGCAACTATTGTTACTATGGGAGCCAGTGGTTTTTTCTTAGCCAGTATCTCTAGTTATCTCAAAGTTAATTTACTCATAGTTACCGATCCAACACAACTGATTTTTGTCCCCCAAGGATTGGTGATGGGATTATATGGTGCTGCTGGTTTGCTATTAGCTGCATATCTGTGGTTAGTAGTTCTATGGGATTTAGGTGGGGGCTATAATGAGTTTAACCAGGAAACGGGGACACTAAAAATTTTTCGGTGGGGTTTTCCAGGAAAAAACCGTCAAATCCAAATTGACGGACGTATCCAAGATGTACAATCGGTCAGGATTGTGATTAAAGAAGGTCTGAATCCTCAACGGGCTTTGTATCTTAGGATTAAGGGTAGAAGGGATATTCCCCTGACTAGAGTGGGTCAACCCTTATCTTTAGCAGATTTAGAAACTCAAGGTGCCCAATTAGCTCGTTTTTTGGGAGTATCCTTAGAAGGACTCTAGAAATTTGGGATTTGGGATTTGGAATTGGTGATCAATCAATTGTTTCTAATCTATGAAATATATTCATTAATAATCATGCCCTAAAATCCCAAATTCCGGAATTGGCAATAACACATAAAGATACTTGGGCTAATACAGTTACTAACAATGCGGTTAAAATTTTCACAATTTTTTGTAGTTCTATTGATGATTGGCGCTTTGACCTTGGGAGGATGTACCAGCGGTACAGCATCCTCTATTCCATCCCCAGATGCAAGTGAGAGTGTTCCCGGAATAAAAGATTTACCACGCCTTGAAGGTAAAGCTACGGTGGTGATGACAGTTAATGGCGCACCAATTGAGATTGAAGTAGATGGCACAAATGCACCAATTACTGCTGGTAATTTCGTCGATTTGGTACAAAAAGGCGTTTATGATGGTTTGGTATTCCATCGGGTTGTGCGTGAACCGCAACCTTTTGTAGTTCAAGGTGGAGATCCACAAGGTAAAGACCCGAAATTCCCGGAAAATAGACTGGGAACAGGTGGTTTTATAGATGTTAAAACTGGGAATGAGCGGCGGATACCCCTAGAAATTAGGCCAAAGGGCGCAGTTCAGCCTATTTACAACAAGACAATTACTGAGAAGTCTGAGTTACAACACAAGCAGGGGGCGATCGCTATGGCCAGATCACAATCTCCTGATTCTGCTTCTTCGCAATTTTACTTTGCTTTAGCAGATTTATCTTTTTTAGATGGTAACTATGCTGTGTTTGGTCATGTCACCAAAGGTTTTGAGGTAGTGAACAAAATTCAGCAAGGCGATCGCATTGAGTCTGCAAAAGTTACTCAGGGTGCGGAAAATCTGAAAACTCCTCAGTAGTTAGTGGTCAGTTGTCAATGGTCAGTTGTCAGTGGTTAGTTGTCAGTTGCAAAATAATTGATAACTAGCCTTGTCTTGATTCATAATTTTACAATTATTCTGACTCCTGACTCCCCAGTGATTATATAAAATCTCATAAAATCTAAAATTGGTTAGGGTTGTTGTTACTGGTATTGCTCTAGTTTCCTCTTTAGGTAAAAACTTAGAGACTTGTTGGCGAAATTTACTATTAGGAAAAACAGGGATTAAATTACATCAACCATTTCCAGAATTGGGAATCATTCCCCTAGGATTAATTGCTGAAAAACCCTTTTCATTAAATACACTTACGGAAATACTTGTTACCTCAGCTTTACAAGATGCTCAATTAGTAGCACCTTTACCAGATTGTGGGGTGGTAATTGGTTCAAGTCGTAGTTATCAAGCCTCTTGGGAACTAATGGCACAACAGGTTTATCAGCAGGAAGCCGGATTAAATTTAGACGATTGGTTAAATACTTTACCCCAGATGAATGCGATCGCTGTAGCGCGACAAATTGGGTCAACAGGAGCAGTTTTAGCACCAATGGCGGCTTGTGCAACGGGAATTTCGGCAATTGCTCAAGCGACAATGTTAATTAAAACTGGGCAATATCAACAAGTAATTACAGGAGCAATAGAAACACCCATTACCCCCCTGACAATTGCTGGATTTAGGCAAATGGGGGCTTTAGCTAAAACAGGGGCTTATCCCTTTGATTTGCAGCGAGAAGGCTTGGTACTAGGTGAAGGTGGTGCTGTCTTTATTCTCGAATCTGCGGAGTTAGCTACCCAACGTCAAGCCAGGATTTATGGAGAAATATTAGGTTTTGGGCTAACAGCAGACGCATATCATGGCACTTCTCCACAACCAGAAGGCAAAAGTGCGATTATGGCAATTAAGCAATGTTTAGAACGTAGTCACATTTTACCAACAGATATAGACTACATTCACACTCATGGTACAGCTACCCAGTTAAATGACCGCATGGAAAGCAAAATTATCCAAAGCTTATTTCCCGCAAAATTAGCAATTAGTTCTACTAAAGGTAGCACGGGTCATACATTAGGAGCATCAGGAGCTTTAGGTGTAGCTTTTTCGCTTATGGCACTACAGGAGCAAATTTTACCACCCTGTGTAGGACTTCAGCAACCAGAATATAATTTAAACTTTATCATATCAGCACAAGAAAGTAAAATTCAACAAGTGCTATGTTTGAGCTTTGGTTTTGGTGGACAAAATGCTGTGATAGCTTTAGGAAATCTGAAAAACTCCTGATTTATGCAAATTAGAAATAAATTATGCAAGAATTTGAACTACTAAACGACTTATATTCTCAAAATTTAGAAACTAGAAAAAACTGGTATTCTCCTGTAGCAGAAGCTTATAATAAACTCAGACCGCGCTATCCAGAGGAAATTATTAATGGCGCTATAGAAATAGCTCAACTGTCCCAAAATGCTAATATTCTAGAATTAGGTTGTGGACCAGGAAATGCAACTTTAGCATTTGCTCAATTAGGCTTTTCTATGATCTGTCTAGAACCAAGTTTAGCAACTTATCATTTAGCAAGAAAAAACTGTGAAATGTATCCACAGATAGAAATTCAACAGACTACCTTTGAAGAATGGGAACTCAAACCTGGACAATTTGATGCTGTTTTAGCAGCAACTTCTTACCATTGGATTAATCCTGAATTTGGTAATAGTAAAATTGCTGAAGCTTTACGGAATAATGGGGCTTTAATTTTGCTGTGGAATATGACTCCTCAACCAGAATATGAAGTTTATCAAAATTGTCGGGAAATTTATCGAAAATATGCTCCATATTTAGATAGATATGAAGATATAGAAACTCAAAAACATATAGTTCAAGCTTTAGGACAAAAAGCCATTAATTCAGGTAAATTTAAAAATCTAGTTTCTGAACAAGTTGTCTGTAAAGTAGATTATTATATTGATGAATTTCTCCTAATTTTAAGCACTTATACAGCTTATTTAAAACTAGATATAGAAACCAGAAATTGTTTATTTATAGAATTACGAGAAAAGATCGCAAATAACTATGGAGTAAACATTCAAACCACTTATATCTCAGCCTTTCAAGTTGCTCAAAAAGCTGAGATATAGTTTAATTGATACAGTTTCTTTTCATCTTCGGGAATGTATAAAGGAAATTATTTACATACCCTCTACCTGTCCACTATATTCATCTGCTGTCAATGTATCCTCATTAGCTTCATCAGGATCATTAATACGGACTTTTAAAAACCAACCTTCCCCGTAAGGATCTTCAGCTACTTGTTCTGGGTTATTTATCAAAGCTTCATTGCGTTCTACGACTGTACCAGTAATAGGTGATTTTAGGTCTTCAACAGCTTTCACTGATTCAATAGATCCAAATGAGTCCCCCTTGGTAATAACCTCGCTAATGTCCGACAGTTCCAAGAAGACAATATCACCTAATTGATCTATAGCAAAGGACGTAATACCAATGGTGGCAATTTCTCCATCTACACGAACATATTCATGAGAGTCTAAGTATCGCAAATCCTGGGGATATTCAAAAGACATATCATTTTCTCTTCTACGTTAACAAAAATAGTGTTACAACAGTAACCTAAAAGACATTATTCCTCAAAAACCTCAAAGGTTATCAATTAGTAGGACGATTGTTTGAGCGATAAAATGGGCGCTTCACAACTACAGCAGGGTAAGCTTTGCCACGAATTTCCACTTCTAGCTGCTGTTTCAGGTTTCCTAACTGCGCGGGAACATAAGCTAAAGCTACGGGATAACCAAGGGTAGGGGAAAGAGTGCCACTTGTTACTTCTCCTACGACTTTATCCGATGATAATACAGAGTAACCGTGACGGGCAATATTCCGGCCTTGTGTTTGTAAACCTACGAGTTTACGAGGCATTCCTTGGGCTTTTTGCTTGATTAAAACTTCCCGCCCAATAAAATCACCTTTAGTATCTAAATGTACTAACCAACCCAAGCCAGCTTCTAGAGGTGTGGTAGTATCGTCAATATCTTGCCCATAAAGTGCCATTGCAGCTTCTAAGCGAAGAGTGTCTCTACAACCAAGTCCACAGGGAATAACACCAACATTATATAAACTTTGCCACAAGTCTATACCAATGGAGGAATCTACCATCACCTCAAAACCATCTTCACCAGTGTACCCTGTGCGGGCGAGGAATGCCCGTTTTCCCCAAATGGTTGTTTCTAAATGCCCAAAGGCTTTAATAGGTGATAAGTCTGTTTTAAATAGGGATTGCAGATGATGAGTAGCTGTTGGTCCTTGAATAGCAATTAATACCTGACTCTGTGACAGGTCTTGAAATTGGACTACTTTAGTATCAAGATGTGCCAATAGCCATTTTTTGTCTTTGTCAGTAGTTGCAGCATTAACGATAATTACTAATTGTTGCGTATCAGTGTTTTCTGTACCCTGATAGTAAATAATTATGTCGTCAATAATTCCACCCTGCTGATTGAGTAATACTGTATATTGCGCTTGTCCAGGTTGCAAGCGACTTAAATCGGAGGGAACTAAATACTCAAGTTGGGAAATCAGGTTTTTACCTTGGAGGGTAAATTTGCCCATGTGAGAAATATCGAACATCCCAGCCGTATTTCTAACGGCGTGGTGTTCTTGGGTGATACTACTATACTGTATAGGCATTTCCCAGCCTCCAAAGCTGGTAAATCTAGCTTTCAGTTCTACACCCATTTGATATAAAGGGGTTCGCGCTAGAGATTGGGAGGTCGCGCGGTCTTGGGAGTTTCCCCCCTGAGCGACCGACGACGAGGTAATATTTTCTTGATTAGCCACAGGTGATCATTTATACGTGAATAGGATAGTGCCTCAACATTTATCTATCCTACGTGATAGCTGCTAATTTAGCAGAGAATTCCCTCCTGCGGTTTAATGATTAATAGTGGAATTGTTGAGATTTATTAAGCAAAGATTATGAAATATCGTTCAGTAGTAGCTAGTCTGATTTTAGCCTTGGTGTTGTTGGTGTTCCCCTTATCAGCGCAAGCTGCAAGCTCTTCTAGTGTTACTAACTCTCTTATGAACAAGGGAATCAATGAAAAGGACTTTTCTGGACAAAGTTTAATTAGGGTTGAGTTTACAAGTGTGAAATTAGAGAACACTAATTTTAGCAATGCTGACTTACGCGGTGCTTTATTTAATGGTGTTTTATTAGATACTGTAAATTTTCACGGTGCGGATTTTAGTCAAGGTATTGCTTATTTGTCGAAATTCAAAAATACTGATTTAAGTGATGCAATCTTTACAGATGCGATGATGTTACGTTCCAGCTTTGATCAGGTTGATGTCACTGGTGCTGATTTTACCAATTCAATTTTAGATATGATAGAGGTCAAAAAACTCTGTGTTAATGCCAGTGGTGTCAATTCTAAAACTGGTATAAATACTCGCGTATCTTTAGGATGTAAGTAAAAACCCCATATCCCCTTCATTAATCAGAAGGGGTGTCAAGAATAATTTAGTAATTATTAAATTCCTGAATCTATGTTACGAGGATATTTTATAATTTTTATACCTTCTGCTCTGTGGATAATCCACATAAAATTCCATGCCTAAACAAGCTTTATTATCTTACGTTGTAGATCGGAATACTGGTTTATGGAAAGCATTAAGCGGTTGTAGTGCTTCCCAACAAGAAATTTCGGATTCTCAAGTTTACAATAGTGAGCGATTTACGGATACAGAATTACCACCACAGGTTGATTTGCGTCCTTTCATGACTCCTGTAGAAAATCAAGCCGGCTCTAACAGTTGTACAGCCAATGCGGTGGTAGGCGGGTATGAGTATATTATGAACCGTGTAGGAGCAGAAGTTGATTTTAGTCGTCTTTTTGTCTATTACAATGCCCGAGAGCTAGGACTACAACACAGCGGTGAAAGTAAAATTCAAGACCAAGGAAGCAGCATTACTTTAGCATTAATCAGTTTACAGGAAAAAGGTATTTGTCACGAATCAACCTGGGCTTATGAAGTTACAGATAATGGCAAGGTCAAAAACGTTAATACTAAACCAATTTATAATGCCTATGAAGAGGCTGCTGGACTCCTAAGTGTTCCTGATTTCCAATGGGAAACACCAGAACAAGTCCCTGTGGATCTCCATGCTATGAAACATTGTTTAGCAGAAGGTTATCCTTTTGTTTTTGGACTCACTTTGTTTAATTCTTTTGATCGTGTTAACAGCAAAGGAAGAGTACCAATGCCAGATTTGGGCAGTGATGAAGGTAGGCAAGAACATGGTAGACACGCTATGCTTTGCGTGGGTTATAAGGATAGTGCTGAAGTCTTTATTGTCCGTAATTCATGGGGTGAAGAGTGGGGAGAAACAGGCTATTGCTATATTCCCTATGAGTATATGACTAACCCAGATTTATGTTTTGAATGCTGGAAAATTAAAGGAACAACTGATTTCGATTTAACGGAGGATGTTTGGGTTGAAGAAGATGAGGATTTTGATGAAGATTTCTATGAAGAGGACGACGCAGAAGAAACAAATAATTATTATTTAACTCTTGTAGAATCTATTGCTGTCATTTGTTTGTGTGGTGCTTCTATAGATGGTTTATCTGATGAAGAATCAGAGTTATTAACTGGACTTTATGAAACTTATGAAATTGATACTGAACTTCTGGAGGAGAAAATCCAGGGTTTAATGGAAATTGGCGGGTTTGAACTCCTTTACAATGCGGCTTTACAAATTATTTTAGCAGAAGATGCCGCAGAGGAAACTTTCCAAATGTCTGTTGAATTTGCTCTTGCTGATGAATGTTTTAGTGATGAAGAATACGAATATTGGACTAAGTTAGCACAAGATTTAGAGTTTGATGAAGATAGGGCTACAAAACTATTTAATGAAGTTTTAGAGGAATACGACTATGAAACTTTAGATAGTTTATTTTAGTTTGTCCATAAAAGTATTAATCATTCTCTGATCATAAAAACACCGATCTTTCTAATAAATCGGTGTTTTAATTACTCTTTTTGAGACTATGTTATCCTAAATATTTGTAAAAAACGAGACAAAAATACCGTGATAATACGTATATTGATCAGAAATCCACTCTTAGAGGTGGTTTCAAGATTTTTCTGAGCAAAAAATTTTGCTTATTGACTTTTATTCTTAAAAAGGTTATATTTTTTAAAGGGACTAATTGCAAGTAATTTGCAGAAATACTAAAAACAATTCCTAGTGGAGTAGAAAAATGATCGTCAGTAATAAGGGTTTATTGGGTATGGCTGTAGGGGTTTTGACCTTGACAGGAGTAGTTATAAGCGGTTTTAGTTCTATACAAGTAGCCATAGCTGACCACTCGCAAAATCAATCAGGAGGACATTTAGTTGCTCAAAATATTAAATCTTTAACTATAGTTTTTCCTAGTCGGTCTGATTCTACTGACTTACAAAATAAAGCTAATAATGTAGCTGCTTTTTTATCTAAGATGGTAGGTATACCCATTAAAGCGCAAGTAGGTGATGAAACAGCCGCAGTAGAAGCTTTAAGAGCAAATCGGGCTGATGTAGCGTTTTTAAGTAGTCGTCCGGCTTTAAAAGCTGAACAATTAGCAAATTCTCGCTTATATTTGGCTGAAGTTCGCAAAAATTACTCTGGCAGATATACTTATAATTCTGTTTTTGTTGTTCCCAATAACAGCCAATTAAAAAGTAAAAATTCTCCGAAAGCAACCTTAGAACAACTCAGAGGAAAAACTATTACTTTTACTTCTCCTACATCTGGTTCTGGGTTTATTTTTCCAGTGAGTGAGTTAGTAAAACAGGGTTTTGTACCTAACCGTGATCGCTTAGATACTTTCTTTAGTAAAGTTAATTATGGTGGTAATTATAGTAAAGCTTTAGATGCTGTAGTTAGAGGTCAAACGGATGTAGCTGTAGTATCAGAATATGCTCTTTTTCCTCCCTATTTAGCGGCTGAAAATAGAGATAAGGTGAGAATATTACATAAAATTTCTGGTGTTCCTGCTCATGGTATTGCTATTGATGATGATGTTCCAGTTGTCATTAGAGAAAAACTAATTAATGCCTTGTTAAAGTTGAATAAATCTGAAAATCAGCAATTACTAACCAATTTATATAATTCCACAGAATTGGTCAGAGTTGATCATGATCGTCACCTTCAACCAATGCGGGAAGCATTAAAAAATGTGGGAATAGAATAATAAGTTAAAGTTAAGTATTTAGTCCTTAGCTTTCAATGTAAAAATCTAGTATTGCCTACCCAAATAAATATATTATAATTATAATATAATTATGGGCAATACTGAACAAGCTTTTAAAAATCAAAGTTAGTCTTATAGCCATGAATACTTACCCAGAATTAGCTACCAATTACAGTTCGTCTAAAAGTAACGTGAGTTTAATTAAATGTAGTCATTTGGAAACAGTTTATATTGAATCTCTACAGCGACCGATTTTAAATGATATTAATTGCGAAATTAATCCGGGTGAATTTGTAGTATTATTAGGATTGAATGGAGCAGGTAAATCAACATTATTAAAATCACTTGTTGGTTTAGTTCCTTTGGTGAAAGGAGAAGTTGAAATTAATGGTCTGTCTGCAATTCATAAAAACTTACCGCAAATTCGTCGAGATGTGGGAATGTTATTTCAGGGAGGGGGATTAATTCGCCAATTATCAGCATTCGATAATGTTTTATGTGGAAGGTTGGGAATGAGAAAGACGGGACAAACTTTATTAGGATTTCCGCAAAGTGATCGCACGTTAGCTTTAGAATTATTAACACAATTGGGTTTAAAAGAGCAAGCATATCAAAAAACTAGTCAATTGAGTGGTGGACAACAACAAAAAGTAGCGATCGCTAGATCACTAATGCAATTTCCACAAATACTTTTAGCGGATGAACCTACTACGGGTTTAGATGTATTAGCCTCACAACAAGTAATGACAACTTTATCAAAATTGCATCAACAAGGACTAACCATAATTACCGTTTTACATGATTTAGCACTAGCTACAGAATACGCTCAAAGGGCGATAATTTTAGATGGTGGGAAGGTAGTTTATGATGGTAAATGTGAAAATTTACAAGGGCAATTTTCATCACATTTTGTTAAAGAAAATTGAACTTATATTTAGTTATTAAAAACCATGAAAAAAAAATCTACTTCACAAATTTTCCACCATTATTCTTGGCTAATTCCCTCACTTATCTTTCTATTAATCATAGGAGTTTATAGTTGGTCATTACAAGGATTAAAAGTTGATTTTAAATTATTAAAAGATAGCTGGCCTTTTATTACAGATTTTATTTATCGGTTATTTCCTCCCAATTTGCAAGTTTTAGATATTGCTGTTAAAGGATTAATTGAAACTGTACAAATGTCTGTTTGGGGAACATCTATAGGTGCAGTTTTATCATTACCAATTGCCATAGCTAGTTCTAGTAATATTGCCCCCTTATGGTTAAGATGGATAGCAAACCTACTACAAAATGCTATTCGTTCCGTACCTTCAATTATTTTAGGTTTAATATTTGTAGCTGCTACAGGTTTGGGTGCACCTGCGGGAACATTAGCATTATCAATATATACTATTGGCTATCTTGCTAAATTTTATCAACAAGCGATAGAATCTGTAGATTATCATTCTTTAGAATCTTTAGGGGTAATTGGAGCATCAAAAATACAGATTGTTCAGTATGGGATATTGCCGCAAATATTGCCTTTAGGATTGGGTTATACCCTATGGATGTTTGAATATAATATTCGTGCTGCTTCGGTTTTAGGAGTAGTTGGTGCTGGGGGAATAGGATTTCAATTAAAAAGCTATATAGATGGTTTTGAATATACTAAAGCCACAACTATGATGTTAGTGCTATTAGTAGTAGTCACAATTATTGATTTATTTAGTAGTAAGTTACGTCGGTATTTAGAGTCAATCTAGCTATTGATTAATTACCGATAAAATCTCGAATAGCTTCAGCGATAACACCAGCACAAGACTCTGGTAAATTGCTCTCTCCATGGGCAATATTGTATAACTGAACATTAGGGATTAGTTGAGCATAAGTATTACTTCTAGATATAGCAGTTTGTGTATCTTGACCACCTTGTAAAATTAAACAGGGAACTGTAATTTCTGGTAAGTGTTTTTCTAATAATTCTGCTGCTATTTCTGATTGCTTGCGGTTAAAAAGTAATTGACAAGCTGTAGAGGATTGTAACAAGATTTTTCTTAATTCTAAATCTTTTGCAATTCTTTCTTCCCAGCGAATTAATTTTGTCAGGGGCATAATTGAGCGTAAAAATTTAATTATCAATGGTGAACAATTAAATAAACGCCGTCTTTTTTGCCATTCCTGATTTTGTCCTTCCGCTGCGACGCCCTCCGGTGCTAACAATATTAAACCAGCTATTTGTTCTGGATATTTTAAAGCATAACTAGCTGCAATCCAACCTCCTAGAGAATTACCAACTAAATAGACTTTTTCCAATTTTAAAGCTTCTAAAAAATCAGCTAAACACTCAACTTGCAAATCTATGGAATGGTGAATATTAGGATTTGCCGATTCACCAAAACCTAACAAATCTGGTGAAAAGCAATGGATATTTTCAGCTAATAATTCCATTGTTGATACCCATTCACTACCATCATTCCATGCACCATGGAGAAAAATCATGGGTATTCCTGTACCAACTTCACGCCAAAATAATATTCCTTGAGTAAGTTTTATTCGGGAATTACGAAATAAAAAATTCATTTTAATTTACTGATTTAGTTATCTAAGTTATCTAAGTTTGACAATTGCTAATTCGAGATTTTGGATTTAATTTCCAAACCCAAAATCTTTAATTTTCCATCTTTTATGCGAGTGTTGTTAAACCATTTAAGTAGTCTTGTAACTGACGAAAATGATCATGAGACATATCTGGTTGCGGTAGAGAACTAGGGGGAAAAGCTTGGATTTCTAGAACTTCTAAGGTATCTTTGATTGCCATTTTTCCTTGAACTTCAGCCTCAACAGCAATACAGATAGAATGAATACGAGGATCACGGTTTGGGGAGGAGTAAACTCCCACTAAACGGCGAATTTTGACTACTTCTAGTCCTGTTTCCTCCATTAATTCCCGATGGACTGCATGGGGAACATCTTCTCCCCAATCTACCATACCACCGGGCAATGACCAACAACCATCATCCTTTCTTCTAATGAGGACAATCTGACCATTAGGTAAAACGGGGATAATACTTGTACCAGTAATGGGATGGCGGAATATGATACCTAGTACCGTTTGTCCAAAGTTCCATAAGCTCCGTGTAGACTGAATCATTGGTGTAAAAAAAGTAAAAATGTTCAAATTTAAAATGGCTTGATTGTACTCTATATAGTTTTAACAAAGTTAAAGCGTTTTATGCTTCTGACTCTCAAGGTTATCAGTTATAGTAAGCGGGCAAGATGCCCCACCATAAGAGTTTTATGATTTAACTTTGTACCTCATCAGATTAGTTATGAATTAAGAATTACGAATTAATTTGATGTTGTTGTTTCTGCAATCTGGAAAATTATTTCTTCTAATTTCCGTAATAATTCTTGCTCATTATACGGCTTAGAAAAATAAGCTTTTGCTCCTAATTGCATAGCTAACTGACGATGTTTACTACTACTACGAGAAGTTAACATAGCGACAGGAATATTTCTTAATTCTGGATTGCTCTTAATCTGCTCTAAAAAGCTGTAACCATCAATACGGGGCATTTCAATATCACAAATTATCGCTTGAACTTGTAACCCAGTTGCTAACTTTTCTAAAGCATCTTGACCATCTTTAGATTGTTCTACTTGATACCCACCTTTTTCTAGGGTTAGGGCTAAGTAACGCCGGACATTAATTGAATCATCAACAATCAAAATTACCTCTTTTTGGCGAATAAGTTGTTTTACAGTTGGTACTTTTGGTGGTTTTAAGAATGCAGTTTGTAATCTTGTAGTTAGTAACTTATTACTAATTTGAGGACGTTCACCAGTTGTAATCCATAATACTAAATCATTAGTATTAATCAGAGGAACTACTCGACCATCACCAAGAATTGTACAATTATTAAATCCACTGGGAAGGGGAATATTACCTTCCACTTGACGAATAGCCACTTCTTGCTCACCCCAGCAGCGTTCTATTTGAACAGCGACCCGTTGATGATCATGTTTGACTATCAAGACACTTATAGCATTAATTATCGGCAAAGTTTCTAATTCTAGATTATTGTAGCGAGAACAATTAAATTCAAAGTAACTATTTAGGCGCAGAAATGGTAATTGAGTATTTTGCCAATTAAGAAATTCTTTTCCATTTTGGCAGAAAATTTGCTCATTTTCTAGTAAGAAAATTTCCTCTATTACATCCGTAAAAAATGCTAAGATCAAACTATCGCTTTCTACTAATAAAACCCGCGCTACTGACAAAGTAAATGGGACTGATAAAGTAAACTTTGTTCCCACTCCTGCTTGGGTTTCAACATTCACATCTCCTCGCGCTAATTTCAGATTATTACGGACTACATCCATTCCCACTCCCCGACCTGACAAGGCTGTTACCTGTTCCGATGTACTAAATCCAGGTTCAAAAATTAATGATAGTAATTCTTCATCACTGGAACTATCTAATAAAAAATCATCTAAACCCATTTTTAAAGCGCGGTGACGAATTTTGTCTAAACAAATACCTTGACCATCATCACGAATAGTAATAATTGTCCGATTACTGTGATAGGCCGCTTTAATTTCAATTAACCCTTGTTCGGCTTTTCCCTGGGTTTTACGGGTAGTTGGATCTTCAATTCCATGATCAAAAGCATTGCGTAATAAGTGCATTAAAGGCTCATTTAAAGCCTCTAAAATCCCTCTTTCAATTAAAGTATTTCCACCTTCAATTTTTAGCTGTACATTTTTTCCATACTCTACATTTAAATCCCTAATAGCTCTAGGAAAACGTTCCACTAAATCAGAAAAAGGACGCATTCTGACATGAGTTAATTCTCTTTGTAATTGTTTAGAAGTTTTATTCAATTTTCGCGCTATTTGGTCTGTATCATCTACACTTAATTGAATATCACTGGTAACTTCTGCAACTTGGACAATAGTTTCCATCACATTTTGAGATAAAAAATTTAATTTTTGATAGTTATCTTGTTCTAGAAAATTATTTTCCGTCTCTTGATAACTATAATTAGCTGATTTCTCTCCTAGATGATTATGAGTTATCATTTTAGCGTAAGCTGTTCGCAGTTCTTGATTTTCTTGATCAAGAATTTGGACTCTTTGACTGAGATTTCGTACCAATTTACGTAATCTTTCCATTTGCACATTCAACCCATTACGTTGAATAATAACTTCTCCAAATAAATCATTAATTTTATCTAAATGTTTACTAGGAACTCTCACTGTATTTTCCTGGTTTTCTCTTTCTTTCGGAATTGAATTAATATCACTTTTCCGTTCAGTATATCTATAATCTATTGCTGGATTTTCAGAAGCTAATACTTTATCAGCACTTTCTGGAGATAATTGGACAGTTTCCAATAATTGAACATCAGAAATAACTGATTCATTTAATAAATAATCTTGAGAATTTGCAGAATAACTATCATTAATGCCTTCCTCAAAATCAATTTCTGTCGGTAAATTATCTAGCTGATTACTTAATACTAACATCTGTGATTTCCGCCATGCTTTTAATGCTAAATCGGCGATTTTCACACAATTATCAGGATAACTTTTTAAGTAAGAATTAACTGATTTACATAATTGGTTAAATGCTGTTATTTGCAGCATTTCTCCTAACCCACCTAACTCATTTGCCATCATTAATAACTCTGATCCTAAGCTCGATTTATTACTACTTTTTAATCGAGCCTCCAGGTTTTTTAAATACTCTTCAACTTCAGTTTCAAATAATAAACGGATAATTTCTTGATCATCTTCTGACGACAACAAAGTTGTAAAATCCTCTGGAGTAGGTTCACCTAAACGCTCATGTAGTTCGTCAAAAACCGGGTAACAAAATTGTTTTAACCAACTATGATCTAGATTATTACCCTTTGCCAGTAATTCAACAATCTGTCGCAACCAATCAACACTAGATAGTAATAAACTTTGTAAATAATTATCCAGTTCTAAGGAATTTTTTTGAGTTTTTAAAACTTTAAAAGCATCTTCCAATTTATGAGCCAAATCACTTAATACACGAAATCCCATCATTGCTGCTCCACCTTTAATGGAATGAGCAGCTCGCATTGCAGCATTAATGGATTCTAACTCAATACGTTTGCTGGTGTTAATTTCCAGTAATAGACTCTCTAAAGTATTGAGATAATCAGTTGCTTCTTCCAGGAATTGTATCTGGATTTCCAATTCTTTATCTTTAGTCATAGTCCTCAGTCCTTATTCATGAGTTATTATTAATTCAGAGCAAATGAGAATATTAATTAGCGGGTAAAGTCTCAATAGTCTGTTTTAACTCCTGAGAAATATCTACTGTTTTTTGTAAAAATTCGCAAATTTGACGAGAATTATTAATATTATTTGCTGATATAATAGTAATATCCTTCATAGTTTCACTAACTATTTTTGATGCTTCGACTTGAGATGTACTACAACTCAAAATTGACCGAACTAAGATATCTATTTGTTGTGATACATCAACAATTTGTTGTAAACTATATTTGGCATTTTCAATAATATGGCTACTTTCAGCAACTTGATTAGTTCCCGTTGTCATTATTTTTAATACTTGACTGGTTTCTCGTTGAATTTTGGTAATTATTTCCTCAATTTCTTGAGTTGCTACTGCACTTCTGGCCGCTAATTCCCCCACTTCTTCAGCTACTACAGCAAAACCTTGACCTTCTTCCCCAGCTTTTACAGCTTCAATTCCTGCATTAATTGCTAATAAATTAGTTTGCATAGCAATTTGATTAATTATAGAAACTACACGGGAAATTTGTTGAGAAGATTCTCCTAAACTTCTCATTTTTTTCGCTATTTCATCCAGTGTTTCTTGAAGCAAAAAAATATTTCGCAATGTTAAATCCATTGCTTCTTCAGTTTTAGTAGCTGTATAGTTAGTATTATTAACAATGGTGACAGCTTGCTGTGCTATATCAGCTATAGATTGAATAGCAACAGTTATATTGTTAATTGTTTCTAAGTTTCCCTGTATTTTTTCAGGTTCTATCACTGCTTCTGCTATGAATTTTTTCAAATAAATATTTATTTCACTAACCGTCTGTTGAATTTGGTTCACAATTGGCTGAATACTATCCTGAAAATCCTGGAGTTCTAAAATGTTTTGTTTGTTGACTACACTTAGATTTATTGGCTTTTTACTCTCCTTTTCTTCTGTTATAGATTTATTAATAATTTTAGCATTAATACTTTGTTTTAACCAAACTACAAACAATGTCATTAACAATGCAATTAATGATGTTATACCAACGGTTAATTTCCAAAATTCTCTTTCTTGCTGAAAGGTAATTACTCCATCTTTTGCTAGAATTAGCTGCCAATTTATATCCCGTAAATTTGATGATTTTTGGTATGGTATATAGCTAATTAATTGCTGCTTTTGATTATTTTTAGTAACCGCTGTAAATGTATCAATATTTTTAGTTTTCAAAATATTAGGTAAACTAGGATATGGATATACATCTATCAACTTTTTACCAAATAAATTCTTATAAGAACTAATTAGAATTCTCCCTTTTTCATCTAAAAAATAATATTTATAACTTCTATCCATATAACCTTTTACTACTTCTTCTAAAGCCTTTATAGGTATACGGGTTCTGACTATACCAATAGTATTACCATCATTTACATTTTTAATTGGTGCAGCTATATAAATTACTGCACCTACATTTTGAACTATTTCTACTTCACTAATAATAGGGATATTTTGTTTAATTACCTCTTGAAAATATAAACGTTGTTCTTCTGAATTTAAAGATTCTCCTGCTGATTGAATAATCACTTGTCCATTCAGATCAAATATAGCCACACTATCATAAACTTTACTACTTTTTATCAAGTGATCTAAGGAAGCTTGTATTTCTATATTTATTTTGCTAATATTAACTTTGCGCGTTGTTCTAAATTTTCCTATTTCTACTTTTTTGATTACATTTTTAACTGGATTAGGAGGAGTTAAAAACAATATATTAGATAATAACTGAATATCTCCATAACGTTCTCCAATAAAGTTATTAACTTTATCACTTAAATTAATTGCTGTAGTTTCTTGAGATGTAATAATTTGCTTTATAATTAACTTACTACCAAACATATAAGTTATTACCCCAATTCCTAAAACTGGTAAAGTTCCAATAGTTATGGACAAAAATATAGATTTTGTTCTCAATTTAAATTTTTTCAAATATTCTAATATATGATTCCATACCTTATTATAACTTGAATTTCCTCCTCTAATATCAACAAGTTGCCCTTGAGAAATTAAAGATCCTTTATTTGGAGAACTATTACTTTGTTTAATATCAGTTTTATTCAACATATATTTCTTCTATCACCCCTATAAAATAAAAACATTAACACATTTTTTTAAGTATTAATTATTCGTTAATACCAAGAATACCCGAACGTAAAATATGGACTGCATCTAATACTAGTAATATTTGTTCCTGTTGTACTACACAACCGCATAAGTACGGTACTAAACTAGATGCTACTTGTCCTATCGGAGAACGAACATCATCAACAATAAACTTAGTTGTACCTTTAATCTCTTGGACAACTAAACCCAAAATCATTGATTCTATCTGAATAACAATGATATTATACTGATGCAGCCGATGATCAAGGCATTCTAAATTAAACATCTTTGGTAAATCAACTACCCAAATTATATGACTACGCCAATTCATTAATCCTAATATACAAGCGGGCATATTCGGAATAGCTGTAACTGATGTCACAGGGACAACAATTACTTCTTGAGTATGAGCAATGGATAAAACAGCACCAGTTTGTTGATTCAGTTGAAATTTAATATAACCATTTTCTCCGCTGTTGTATATGGTTTGATTGTTAAAGTCAAGGTGTAATTTTTTCATGGGCAAGTATTATGAAAATTAATTTATTAGATTACATGAAATACATGAGATAATTAATTTGAACTTTAATATTTTCAGAAATTCATAGAGCAAGTACAAGTCAGTTTAATCTCTTCTAATTAGATTAACAAATATGTCTTCTTTACAAAGACGCTCTAGCATGATATAGTTCAACACATACTAAGTTATACAGAAAGAAATATTGAAAATAGGAAGAAATTCAGAAAGTTTTAATACAAAATATCACAAAGACACTGATAGGATTTCATTTTTCCCAGTGTCTTCAAGCTCACCATAAGTTTACAAGTGCGGATAAAAGGACTTGAACCTTCACTCCTTTCGGAACTAGAACCTAAATCTAGCGCGTCTGCCAATTTCGCCATATCCGCATCTGTAACCTACAGTAGCACAATAAATTATTTATGGCAATAGGTAAAAACTTTCTGTTCGTTGATTTTCAGATTACCATTTTTGTTAAGATATTAGTATCAATAAAATTACTGATGACATATCGTTTCTCAGTCTAATGAAGTACAAACCAATTGATTCCCTGTTCCCTAAAACTAAAAGACCTTCTAACTTACGAGCCTAGGAACTGGTATATAAAAATCAGAAACGGTAAAATTAGCACAATGAATTATCAAGATGCTGATGCAGTAGCGCCCAGTTTTTTGCGAAAATGTTCCCATCTACTGTTGATAAAAGGTCAATAAAGATTTATGAAATCTCAACCAGAAGAAAATTGGCAACGTCGTCTCCAAGATCTAGAAGCAGAAATCAAATCTACCAGTGTAAATACTCCCAAACCAGAAGCACAAACACCTGTAACTAGGTTTGCTCAATGGAACTTATATTTAGAAAGATCCAGAAATTGGTTTAATAGTTTATCAACAATCAAAAAAGTGGCAGTTACAGGTGTAGTCATGTTACTAACTGTTTGGATGGTGCAAACAGTATTTGCTTTAGTTGCTTCTATAATCAGTCTGGCAGTTTTGGCGGTGTTAGTGTATCTTGGATACAAATTTTTTATTGCTAATCGAAAAATACAATAAGCAATAATCTATTTAATCATGCCAATGATGGTGTAAAAAATCACAGGTAATTATTCAATGGCGAATCCAATGATCAGCAAGAGTGTTAGTCAGTCTAGCCGCCCAAAAAAACCGAAAAAAGCTAATATTATACCATTAACAACCAGGCGTTTTATGGCTTGGACTGTAGAAATAACACTCTTTATTGCCAGCGGGTTAGTTCCTTATAATCTAGGTGTATACGTAAATTCTCATAGTAATATCCGGCGAGTTCCTCTTAATCCTGTCCTCGTAGTTACAGAAAAAGTGATCGCTAGACCCTTAGCATTACCCGTAAGTTACGGTATTCGCCACGTAGCATGGCCGACTAATATCTTATGGATATTAGCCCTATTATTACCCACAAGCTTTTCTAGCTGGCAATTATATTTATTAGCAAAAACCGGTAGTACAATTCCCAAACGGTGGTTTGGTGTCCGAGTAGTAAACGTTGCTGGCGCAGCCCCAGGTTTAGGCGCGGTGCTAGTTAGAGAAGGATTAGGACGTTGGACAATACCAGTTTCCGCAGCCTATCTACTCTGGCGTTACAGCTTTACTTTCCCAAATCTAACTTTGTTTACATCATTAACCATATTAATGATCTTAGCAGAATCAAAGGGCTGGCCTGTTGAAAAGCATCCCCGATCATTTCATGATCAACTAGCAGGAACTTACACAATAGATATAACCAGCACTGTCAATCATCCTGGGGAGCAGTCAACAATCGCCCAAAATGATGGAAATAGCCCCTCGACCCAACCAGCAAGTTCTACACCTTCCTCAAAAAATAGCAACTTTAAATTATTTTTAGTAGGACTAACTAGCATGATTGCTGTGTTATCAACCTTAATAGGTACACAAATTTATATCCAAACCCAAGAAAGCCAACGCAGAACCGAACAAATTAATAGTCAAAAGTTTATTGAACTCCTCAAAGGGTTGAATACTAACGGTGTTACCAATGAAGATCGACAAAGAGCCATTTTAGCCCTAGGAACCATTGATAATCAGCAATCTATTCAATTGTTAATTGACTTGTTAGCCAAAGAAACAGACCCCAAAATCCTGAATACCATTCAACAAGCTTTAATTAATAGTGGTTTTAAAGCTATTCCCGAATTAAACCGTATGAATCAGTTTCTCGCTGGAGAACTGGTATCTCTGGGTAAAAGTTCCCATAGCGAAATTAGACAAAATCAGTTAATTCTCACCCAGCAGGTAATTAATAAAATTCTGGCTATCCATGGTAAAATTAGGAACATTGACTTGAGCAACGTTCAATTAGGTGGCCAACAGTCTGGAGGAAAGTCCCTATTTAAGTTTGTATTAAACAATCTTGATTTATCAGGAATTGTCTTAAAATCGGCAAATCTTAACCAAGCTAATTTCCAGGATAGTCAGTTTCGCAGTGTCGGTGAAGATAGACGTTGGGATACTTATGATGATGTAATAGCAGATCTAAATAATGTTCAATTAAAACAAGCTAACTTAATTAATGTTAACTTAAGTCGTGTTTCCATGAGCCAAAGTGATTTAAGTCAGGCTAATCTTAATAAAGCCAACTTATCATACACCCGTTTATTTGCTGCTAATCTCAGTAGTGCCCAACTAGTAGGTACAGATCTACGAAATGCAATTTTAGAAAATGCCAGCCTGACAAATGCAGATTTAAGCAATGCTAATTTAACAGAAGCAAATTTATACTCTGCTCGCTTAGTCCGTGTTTCTGCCATCGGTACACAATTAGCTTATGCCAATTTAAGTAAAACTGATTGGCAAGGTGCAGATTTATCTGAAGCCTATTTAGATTATGCTAATCTCAGTTATGCTAATTTAAGTTCTACACGGCTTACTGGCACTAGTTTGCGCTCGGCTAATCTAGAAAACGCTAATTTGCGAGATGCTGATTTAAGTCGCGCTGATTTACGGGAAGCAAATGTCGCTGGAGCAGATTTTCAAGGTACAATTCTCTTTGTCGGTAAACAAAATCCAGCAGACCAGTTTGTGGAAACACCGGATATTGGTTCTCAAAATGCCTCAATCAAAGGAGTAGATTTTAGTAAAGCTAAAAATTTAGATCAGCAGCAATTAGCATTTATTTGTACTCAAGGTGGACTACATTCTCGTTGTCCATAATGCCGGAAATAGGGGATAATGCAGGGAATAGGGAAAGGCAAGAGTAATAACAACGGACAAATGAAACACTTTCAGTATTGGCTTGGGGTAATGGGAATGGCAACAGCTTTAAGTTTAACGGTAAACTCTCAACCAGCACCGGCGCAAGTAGCTTATGGTAGTTATGTTGGTATTGGTCCGACTGTAGGATTGACAGATGGTACTCAAGTGGGTGGAGTTCTAGCTTTTCGCTACAAATTACTGGAAACACCTGTTTCTTTCCGCACTCAAGCTTTAATTGGTAAGGGAACAGCAATAGTTCCGACTGTTTCCTATGACCTCCCCCTCAACTGGCAAACTGATGTTTATTTGGGTGCTGGGTTAGTCTTAACTAGTGGTGATACACCTTCTCCTGTCGGTAATAAAATTAGTTTTGCTTTACAACCAGGGATTGACTATGTTATACCTAATAGTAGTACCGTAATTTTTGGTAATGCTATTATTGCCTTTGATGCCTACCGAAATACTGGTGGTACGGCTTTATCTTTGCAAGGTGGAGTCGGTTTAAGGTTTTAATTCTGAATTTGTCATGGCTCATTAGTAAGAATTTTTTAATTTTTAATTCTGAAAAAAATGCTACCAAACCGAGAGAAAATAGATTTTTACTTAACAGACCTAGAAACTACTGTAGGCAAAATCATTAGTATAACTATTTCTTTGTTGGTTTTAGTATCTTCGGGAATTTTTGTAGCAGAAACCTATGATATTTCTGAAGATACCCGCTTAGAGTTAAGGGTATTAGATAATTGTGTATTAATAATTTTTGCCGGGGAATATTTACTCCGCTTATGGAGTACAAAAGATAGAATTAAATATATTCTGAGTTTTTATGCAATTATTGATTTAATCTCAATTTTACCATCTTTTATAGGATTAGTAAATATTAGTTTTATCCGGCTATTGCGTTGGTTTAGAATCTTACGTTTACTAAGATTTATTGATAAAAAGTTTTTAACTGTTAGTATCATTAATCAAGATCGTATCATCTTTGCCAGAATATTATTTACTCTATTTGCCATAGTTTTTGTTTTTTCTGGGTTAATTTATCAAGTTGAACATCCAGTTAATCCAAAAAGTTTTGACACCTTTTTAGATGCTTTTTATTTCTCTATCGTGACTATGACAACAGTAGGATTTGGTGATGTGATACCAATTTCTGAGTTGGGTCGTTTACTAACGGTATTAATGATTTTAACAGGAGTAGCCCTGATTCCCTGGCAAATTGGCGACTTAATTAGACGATTAGTAAAAACTGCCAATCAGGTGGAAACTGTTTGTCAAAGATGTGGTTTAGCATTCCATGATGGAGATGCGGGATTTTGTAAAAGGTGCGGTAAACAATTAATAATTGACCAATGAATTGATCATACGCCTCACCTATAGGACAATGAAAATCTACACTTGCTAAATACACATTACAATGATTCTCCTAAGGTTTAATTAATTTGGTGGTAATTTTGGATGTATTTTGTGAGTATTTGGTAACTATACCAGAAACTTCCGGGTTATAAAGTCGTAGATAATTCCAGTAGTTACCGAAAACTTGACGGACATAATTTTTAGTTTCATCAAAAGGAATTTCCTCGACAAATTCATCTGGATCTTTTTTCGGTATGGTTTGCAACCATTTAGCAACATTACCAGGACCTGCATTATAACTAGCGATCGCTAACATAGAATTATTGCTATACTGTTGATGAGTATGATCAAGATACCAAGTCCCCAACATAATATTATCATTGGGATTTTCTAGATTAAGTTTTTTAAAATCTAAACCAATTTGTGGAGCTATCCATGCTCCCGTACTGGGCATAACTTGCATCAAACCAGTTGCACCGACCGGTGACTTAATTTTCGACTGAAAGCGGGACTCTTGACGCATTAAAGCCGTAACTAGTAAGGGATTAAGTTGCCGGGAAATAGACCATTTTTCAATTTCTTTAGAATAAGGCAAAGGATAACGGGCTTGCCAATAACTTACTTGTTGACTTAAAGCCGCATATTCGGCTTTTTCTGCGGGTATTTTTCGGTCTTCTAATTTAGAAATTTTGTCAATACCACTGAGATATTCACCTTTAGTTAATCTCATTAATCCTTCGGTAAATTGTTCAGAAACAGTGGGCTGATTTTTATTTTTAAATTCTGTTTCCCATTGCCACCAAGCATCACGATTTTGTCCCAGTAAATACAATTCATGGAAAGTCTGAGAACCAGCGGGAGGAACAGAACGTTGAGGGAAAATAATTGTCGGATTCATTCCCCGCAAATCGTCAAAATTACCAACATTCAAACCCAAAATACTCGCCGAACGCCAGGCATAATAAGACTGAGGAAATTCATTAATTACAGATTGATAAGCAGTAATAGCTTCCTGTTGTTTTCCTAACATCATTGCCCATTTGCCTATCCAAAATCCGGCTCTAGGAGCTAAAATACTAGTTTTGTTATTAATAGTAATTGGTTGTGCCCATTGCCATGCTCCTAAATAGTCATTATTTTTAGCTTTAGCTTGGGCAATTTTCCAGCGAAATTCTGCCGCTTCTTCAGAGTTGCTATATTTTCCTAGCAATAATTTCTCTGTAGTATTAGCTGATTGATTATCTTTGAGAGATTCTAATATCTTGGCTTTTTTGACTAATGCTTGAGGCGCTTGATCAGGAAATTTACTAATTATTTGGTCAAGATAAATAATAGAGTCTTTACCTTTAGCGATATCCGACAATCTTAATAAAGCTATTGGGGTTTCTTTAGCAGTGGGAAATTCTTGTAGTAGTTGTTTATAAACTACAACTGCTTGATTTTGTTCTTTATTTAATTGTAATCCCCTGGCAATGCGGTAGAGACTAGTGGCAGTTTTTGGTGCTTGAATATAAGCATTTTTAGCTTTAGTAAATTGATTGTTATCCCAGTAACCTGAACCAATGATTTCCCAATGAGCGGGTTCAAGTTGTGGCTGTTTTACCAACTGATCTAATATACCCACAATTCCTGGCTCATCAGATGCGTATTTAGCCAAAATTAATTGTAAATTGGGTTGATTAGGATTATCTTTTAAACGTTTACGAATAATTTCCCAAGTCAGGGGGTGGGAGGGAAATTTAGCGATCGCTTGATCATATAATCTTGGTTGAGCAACGGCATAAATGGCTTTAACCACCGCTGCATCTTGAGAATATTCTTTTAGGACCTTGCGGCGCAAATCCGCAGCTTTGTTATCTTCACCCAAAATATTATGAGCCTGGGCTTGTTTAAGTAAAATATAAGGTGCTAAAACAGGAAAATCTTTTTCCAGTCCTGTTAACAGACTCAGGGCTTTTTTTCCTTGAGAAGTTTCCACGTAATCACTAGCTAACAGATAACGAGCCCGTTCCCGGTCTGGATAACTACCTGTTTCAGCGATTTCCGTAAGTTTTGTTAATCTTTCTGGTACAGATTGAGACAACAAAGCAAATACAACCGACTTGACTTTTCCAGTCTCAGAGGGGCTTTCCTGCTTACTCTGACTCACTTTCAACCACCGACTTAGAGTTTTGCCAGCTTGCGGGGCTGATACCATTCCCCCAGCTAAAAAGGCACAAAGCCCAGCACCAGCAAGCAAATAAATTTGTGTTTTCTGTAATTTTTTTAACATTAGTAATCGCTGATGATCCTAGTTTTTGCCGGAGAAAGTTAGGGTTAAAATTAATATTATGACAAGTTAACCATTAGGATAACACCCCCTGACAAGTTTTACAGCTATGATGCAAGGCGCGAAAATTCCCACCAGTTTAGACTAATGTAATCTGTACCAACGGATTGGAGCGAATAAAGTCCAAATTTAGGGAATAGGGAATCTTACCGTTTCTCGCGCTGGGGCTAAACCTGCGGGAAATTTAGCGGCTTATTCTGCGGCTAAGGCTGGGGTGATAGCCTTAACGAAAGCGATAGCGAAGCGCTCCGTAGGAATCGCAGATGAAACCAAAGGTACTAACATTACCGCTAATACCATTCTCCCCAGTGTCATTGATACCCCCGCTAACAGAGTAGGTACACCCGCAGAAATCGCTGATAAATGGGTAAAACTGGAATCTATCGCTTAAGTTATTTGTTTTTTAGCCTCAGAAGCGGCCAAGGATGTCCGTGGTGCAGCAATTCCCGTTTATGGTAGTTTGTGAAATACACCAGCAATTGACTTTTTTCGAGAATCTGCGATAATCTTCCATTAAGACTAATAATCGAAATTTTCAAAGCTAAAATACAGGTATTACTTAACTACAACTTAGTATGAAATTCAATGTCACGATTGATCGAGACGAAGATGGTGTCTGGATTATTGAATGTCCTAGTATTCCTGGTTGCATTAGTCAGGGAGAGACAAAAGAAGAGGCTTTAGAGAATATTCAAGATGCGATTTCTGCTTGCTTACAAGTGAGGGCAGAGATGACCTTCGGATAGTATAATCGTAAACATGAGAAGATCATTGTTAAGGCGATCAAGGCATAACAAATCATTAGAGTGGATATTATTGTGATACTCTATGTCGAGAGTGAAAATATTTTACTGTTGCTCAATTTACCCGTTAGCGAATCTCTCTGAAATATGATAAAAAAGGAAAACATAGAACTCTATAATCTTACCCCAACTAAAGAGGAACGATTATGGAAGGATTGCATCTTCATTTTTGATACATCTGCATTATTGGAATTTTACTATTATTCTGATCATGTAAGGATTGAGATATTTACAAATATTTTTCAAAAGTTAGTTAATCGCTTATGGATTCCTCAACAAGTAGAATATGAATATTTGAAGAATAGAGAAAAAGTTACAACAAAACCTATCCAGTCCTATAAAAATTTAATTAAAATAGATCAGAACAATAAAGATAGTGGTCATTTAGAAATTATTAGGAAAAGTATTAAAAATATACATGACCTATTAGAGAAAAATATTAAAAAAAATGAATTGGCGACTTTGTGTGGGAAATTCAATGATTTAAAAGATAAAACTAAAAAATCAGAGAAGCATCCTTATTTAGGAGAAAACCTGATTGATGACTTTGAACTTGTAATAAACGAATTTGAGGAATTATTTAACGAAATTGGAGATAAAATACGTGAATTTGAAAATCAGTTTGAAGAATTTGAAAATAAAGTAAAGAAGGAAATTTCCAATAGAGAAAAACATATCACAGAGTTGTCAAAAAACGATCCTGTTTTAGAAGGATTTAGCAAATATTTTGAAGTAGGAGAAGGATATAGCTTTTCTGATTTGATGGAAATTGTCAAAGAAGGAGAACTACGTTATCGCTCAGATATTCCTCCTGGTTATGAAGATAGTAGAGGAAAGCGAAAAAAAGAAGGAATACAAATTTACGGAGACTTAATCGCATGGAAACAGATTATTTCTTATGCTGAAAAGAGAGGAAAATCTATTGTTCTAATTATAAATGATATCAAACCTGATTGGTGTTACAAGAGCGATGATAAGAATAATAGGATTGATAGTCCGCGAGAAGAATTAGTTAAGGAACTTTATGATGCTGCAAAAGTAGAATTCTGGATGTATACATTTTCAGATTTTTTGTATAAAGCTAACATAATGCTTGATGCTAATCTTGACAAAGATATTTTAGAAAAAGTCGAAGAAGTCGAAAAACAGAATCTTATACAAAAGCAACACACTAACTCAAATCAGAAATTAGTAATTTTTTCTGAAGCTCCACAAGCCAATCCAATAAATGCCCAGATCACTGTATGTTCATCTGAAGGTTTACCAGTTGACCATGCCTCGATAACAGCGATTGCCGATAACAGTACGACAAAAAGTGTGGTGACATCTTCCGAGGGAAAAGCCGTGATCGAAATTCCTACTAGACGTTTATATCGCTTGCTAGTAGCTCATCCACAGTATCCTGGTGTCCTAATTAACTCCTGGAACCCAAGCGATGACTTAAAGGTAACTTTGTTTGAGTCAGAAAATACTGGTTCGTTGATCTGTGACAGCACTTGCTATGTACCTAGCCTTGAAGGACGGCTTAATCCAATTCTAGATACATCCGGTCGAACTTATCTGTATGCGGACAACATTGCGATTAATGGAGGTGTTCAACAACCTGGAAATTTTATTATCGATGAGCCATTTGAGCTTGAGGATTGTAACGGCATAGTGATGCAAGTAAGGGTATTGTTTATTCAAGGAAGAACCTCCCTAATTCAGTATGTCTATCCACGTCTAAATAACAGCTAACACTTTATAATAGAAAATTATGTGCTTAACCGTAAATTTTAGAAGATGATTGTTGAGTAAATTCGCCCTCTAAGAACACATCAAATTATTTGAGAGTATTTGTTGTTGAGTGAGATATCGAAGCACTCCGTAGGAATCGCTTATTTACAGCAGAAACGTCCGAATTGACGAACAAAAGAAGTTTTAATCCTGTTAATCCTTAAATCCTGGATATCCTGATTCAGACAATAATCTTAATTTACAATCTCCTAATTCCCTGTTCCAAACCCTCACAGACACCCGTGAGAAAATCTAAATCCAAAGTAGCAATAGTATCGCTTGGTTTGTGATAATGGGGATTTCGCATAAACGCCGTATCCGTCACCATGATTGCCGGATAACCTTGATCCCAAAAAGGTGCATGATCACTTAAGCGAGTTTGGGGAACTAATAAACCGCGATTTGGTGCTGGTAGCCATTGACTAGGTATACCAACTTTGTGAATACTTTTACTTAAACTAATTAAATCACCCAAAGTCTTTAAATTGCCAATTAAAGCTATAAAATCACCACGATTTGGGTAAAATAACTCTAAAGGAAATGGGTATTTTTGAGAACCAGGAGTAGAATCCCGATATCCCAACATTTCCAAAGATATCATCAAGCGAAGAGGTTGCTTTTGTTCGCGCAACAAAGCTGCATAATCAGCACTACCCAACAACCCATATTCTTCCATGTCAAAAGCCACCAGCCGCAAAGGATATCTAGCGGGAGTTTCGGCAAAACTTCTGGCAAATTCTAATAAAACCGCCACACCCGTTGCATTATCATCAGCCCCAACAGTTCCTAATACACCATCATATAGCTTGGTGAGCGCCAATTAAAATAGGTGGTAAATCTGCCTTTTGTTTTGTGGTTGCAGCGGGTAAATTTAAAATCAGGTTTCTACAGCTTTTACCTCTGACTTCAAAGGTGTGGATTTCCACACTTCCCCATTGTCCTAATTGCTGGCGAATGTATTCTTGAACAAAGAAATGCGCCGCACTGTCCATGTATGGGTTGCGTTCTCTGGCTACTTCCTGAAGATGGTTTTCTAACCGCTGTTTTAAATTCAAAGTGGATAAAGATAATGTTTAATGGGCAAGAGTAAAGATCAATATTTCCTTTTCCAACTGACCACTGACAACTGACAACTGACCTAAAATGCTATCCTAGTTTAGCAAGTAGCGCTGCTGTTGCTAAAATGCCTTTAGTTTCTGATTTAATAATGACTATTATACTATTGGATTGTTGACCTGATTTAGTACCAAGCTAAAAGCAGTATTATTATATCATAATAAATTTACAAAACACGCAACAGGAGACGAGTAACGCATGGGCAAGGTAGTTGGCATCGACTTGGGTACAACCAACTCAGTAGTCGCCGTCATGGAGGGTGGCAAGCCGGTGGTGATTGCCAATGCAGAAGGAATGCGAACAACCCCCTCCGTAGTTGGCTTTAGTAAAGAAGGGGAAAGGGTTGTGGGGCAAATGGCCAGACGGCAAACCGTCCTTAATCCCCAAAATACCTTTTTTGCAGTAAAACGCTTCATTGGGCGCAAATATGGCGAATTAAACCCGGATTCTAAGCGTGTTCCTTACACTATCCGTAAAGATGAAATTGGCAATATTAAAGTTGCTTGTCCCCGTTTAAATAAGGAATTTTCTCCAGAAGAAATTTCCGCCATGGTGTTGAAAAAATTAGCTGATGATGCTAGTCGTTATTTAGGTGAACCTGTGACTGGGGCTGTGATTACTGTTCCGGCTTATTTTAATGATTCCCAACGTCAAGCGACCCGTGACGCAGGCCGAATTGCCGGTTTAGATGTTTTACGCATTCTCAACGAACCTACAGCGGCATCTTTGGCTTACGGATTAGATCGAGGTTACACAGAAACTATTCTCGTTTTTGATTTGGGTGGTGGAACTTTTGATGTCTCTTTGTTAGAAGTGGGTGAGGGCGTATTTGAGGTTAAATCTACCAGTGGAGATACTCAACTTGGTGGTAATGATTTTGACAGAAAAGTAGTTGATTGGTTAGCAGAACAGTTTTTAGAAGCAGAGGGTGTAGACTTAAGAAGAGATCGACAAGCTTTGCAACGGTTAATGGAAGCCGCAGAAAAGGCGAAAATTGAACTTTCTGCCGTTAGTGTCACTGATATTAATTTACCCTTCATTACCGCCACAGAGGATGGTCCAAAACACTTAGAAACTTCCATCACGCGATCGCAATTTGAAGGTTTATGTATAGACTTATTGAGTAGATTAAAAGCACCAGTTAAACGAGCTTTAAAGGATGCCGGACTTTCTCCTGTAGATATCGAAGAAGTTGTATTAGTCGGTGGTTCGACGAGAATACCAATGGTGAAACAGCTAGTTCAAGACTTAATTGGTATTGAACCCAGTGAAAACGTCAATCCTGATGAAGTCGTTGCTGTGGGTGCAGCCATTCAGGGCAGTATTCTCGCTGGAGAACTCAAGGATGTACTCCTCTTAGATGTTACACCCCTATCTATGGGCTTAGAAACCATCGGTGGTGTAATGAAAAAACTGATCCCCCGCAATACAACTATCCCCGTCCGTCGTTCTGACATTTTTTCCACCTCTGAAAATAACCAAAATAGCGTAGAAATCAATATTGTTCAGGGTGAAAGGGACATGGCCACAGATAACAAGTCTTTGGGCCGGTTTAAACTTTATGGCATTCCTCCCGCACCCAGGGGTATTCCCCAAGTTCAAGTATCTTTTGATATTGACGCTAATGGGATTTTACAGGTAACAGCCCTAGATCGTACCACGGGCAGAGAACAAAGCATTACTATTCAAGGCGCTTCTACTTTAAGTGAGTCGGAAGTTAACCGTATGATTCAGGATGCTCAAAAATATGCTGACGTTGACAGAAAACGGAAGGAACGAGTTGAAAAGCGTACCCGTGCTGAAGCGTTAATATTGCAAGCAGAACGGCAATTGCGAGAAGTCGCTTTGGAAATGGGAATGCAATTTGCCCGTAACCGTCGTCAACGCATTGATAATATTTGCCGAAATTTACGGGAAAGTTTACAAGCTGACGAAGATCGCGGTATTGATCAGGCTTATGCTGATTTACAAGATGCTCTGTATGAACTGAATAGAGAAGTCCGTCAGTATTATGCTGAGGATGAAGACGAAGATTTATTTGGTGCTATCCGTGACATCTTTGCAGGTGAAAAAGAAAAAGAGCCGGAAAGAGATGTTTACAGAAATAACTATCAGCAAGATTCATCTAATCGAGGTGTTAACAGGGATTATGGCAACTCAAGTCGTTCTCCCAATTATGAAGGTCGTCCCACTCGCAGTAAACGCCCTAGTTATCAAGATAACTGGGATGATGATGATGATTGGCTATAATCTCGATTTTAGATTTTAGATTAATTATATTTGATTTGATCTACATTCAAAAATCTTTCCCAATAATTTGATTTGCAGGGTCAGTCATAAGTAGAAGCGCAACTGACCACTGACCACTGACCACTGACAACTAACACTTAACAGATTATGCAAAATTTGCAGAATTTTCGGGATTATTACGAGATATTAGGAGTTTCTAAAGATGCTTCTAGCGAGGAAATTAAAAAGGTTTACCGTCGTTTAGCTAGACAATATCATCCTGACCTGAATCCTGGAAATAAGGAAGCTGAGGAAAAGTTTAAAACCATCGGTGAGGCTTATGAAATCCTTTCTGATTCTAGCAGGCGATCGCAATATGATCAATTTAGCCGCTATTGGCAGCAAAACGGCTTTGTTGCCAATAAACAAACTCCTAAGCCAAAAGGTTGGGATAACCGCCCTAACGGGCGTTCTGGTCAAGAAGTAGACCCCAGCCAATTTAACGATTTTGAGAGTTTTGTTAATCAGGTAATTGGTGTCAGCAACCGCAAAGAACCCAGAACTAGTTCGGAAAATACCACCACTAGCGACCCCTTCCGCAGTCCACGAACTAAAGTTGCATATACGGTCAATACTCCCCCACCTCGTGCTACCCGTCGGGATATTGAAGCTAGATTAACCTTACCTTTAGAAAAAGCTTATCAAGGTGGTAGCGAAAGAATACGCTTAGAAGATGGGCGATCGCTCGAAGTGACTATGCCCCCGGCTATGGTGACAGGGCAAACAATTCGCTTGCGAAATCAAGGAATTAGTGGTGGTGATTTATACTTGAAAATTACCGTCGATCCCCATCCTTTGTTTAAGCTAGAAGGTACTAATATCTTTTGTCAAGTCCCTGTAACTCCCAGTGAAGCAACATTGGGCGGACAAGTCGAAGCGCCTACCCTTGATGGTCCGGTGAAAATGACCATTCCTCCTGGTGTCAGGTCGGGACAAAGATTCCGTCTTGGTAATAAGGGCTACCCTGGTGAAAATGGTCAACGAGGTGATCAATTGGTAGAAATTCAGATAGTAACTCCCAAAAGTATTACACCCCAAGAACGGGAACTTTATGAAAAGTTGCGAGAAATAGAAACTTTTAAACCACGGGCTGATTTAATTTAACGGTAAAATAAATTACAGAAAAGATCAAAGAACACAGATGAAAGATACGGCGTGGGGAGAGAATTTTAGGCTCCGGGATCTGTTACCCTGAAAATAGGTTATGACGGTTATCCAAAATATTGACCCCGCTTTAGACCTAAATTACGTTATTTTATGCCATAAGGAAAGATAATGCTAACACCAGAAGAATACGGGGTACAACAAACCCAACTTGCAGAGGAAGCAAACCAAAGCTCAGAAGAAGTAAAGCAACTCGGAGAAGAAGCAAAACAACGTGGAGAAGAAGTAAAGCAACTCGGAGAAGAAGCAAAACAACGTGGAGAAGAAGCAAAACAACGTGTAGAAAAGGCAACGGAAAGCGCGGAACAATTAGCAGATAAACTCAGAGAATTGAATATTGAACCTGGCATTTCATAAGTAATAATACACATTGTGTAGGTTGGGTTGATGTTAGGAAATATTACCATTTCTTGTACTTTCTTTCTTATTCACAAAAGACTTAGAATACAAAAAAAGATATTTGAGCAAAGTGACTCAAAAAACCGTGAACCACAATGGGGAATTCCCACACAGCAGCAATATTACCTATTATTCCCTGCTAGGACTCAATCCGGGAGCATCAGTAATTGATATTCGTCGCGCTTATAGAGAATTAAGTAAAATCTATCATCCAGACACGACAGAATTACCTGCTAATATTGCTACTGCCCAATTTCAGCAAATTAATACAGCCTACGCTACCCTGAGTAATCCAGAAAGACGCTTAAACTATGATTTAAAAATTGGGTATTCCCGTTTTAGCGTTATTCAATCCCCACCAGATTTAAATCATTCCGTACATAAACCCTATGACTTTTCAAAATCGATGTATTTGGATGCAAGCGATCGCTCCTTGTCCTCTGGAGAAATATTTGTATTATTTATTTTGGGGTTGACCATTATTAGTTGTATGCTATTAGCGATTGCCATAGCTATTCTACGTGGAGAGACAATTGGTTAAATCCAATTTCCCACCGCTAAAATAAGCCGATATTTTTTATACTTTTGATTTGAGTTGAATTGCCTATGCTACCCGCCAATATGCCCCTTTATAGTCATCCTTTACCAGAAATCGAACAATGGCTAAAAAACCAAGGTTGTCAACAAGACGATACCCATTTACATTATTGGCGTGTACAACGAGCTAATTGGGAAGCAGAACTTTGGTTAGATACTGAACAAATAACAGTTCGCTATCTTCAATCAGGAGAAAACCATCAAGATATTCAACGTTCCTTTAAATACTCGCTGAGCAGGGAAGATATCGAGGAAGCCGTGTTTTCTGGACCATAATTCAATCATGACCTATCTAAACTCACAATGTAAAATCAAAAATTGTTAGACTTTCCCAAACCGACGTTCTCTTTGTTGATAAACAGATATAGCCCGATGAAACTCACTGCGATCAAAATCAGGCCAGAGAGTATCAGTAATATAAATTTCACCATAAGCCATTTGCCAAAGTAAGAAATTTGATAATCGCATTTCCCCACTAGTACGAATTAATAAATCTGGATCTGCTATTCCGGCCGTATATAAATGGGCTTCAAATACCTCTTCAGAGATATCATCAGGGTTTAAAGAACCTTCCTTAACCTTTTGGGCAATTGCCCGACAAGCTTGTAAGATTTCCTGTCTACCTCCATAATTAGTAGCTATGGTAAACCGGATACTATGATTATCCTTAGTTTCTGCCATAGAACGGGAAATTTCCGTCTGAAGAGCCTGTGGTAAAGCCGATAAATTGCCAACAAACTGAATTTGCACATTTTCCTCTACCATTTCCCGCAGTTCTTGTCGTAGAACCCGCTGAAATAGATTCATTAAAAATTCCACTTCCTCCTGTGGTCTTTTCCAATTCTCCGTTGAAAAAGCATAGGCCGTTAGTGCTTTAATTCCCCAGTCCTTACAACAGTGAAGTAAATCCTTGAGAGCATCCACACCAGCTTTATGACCCATAATCCGGGGTAAACCTTGACGTTGTGCCCATCGGCCATTACCATCCATAATTACCGCAACGTGCTGGGGTAGTGATTCTCTGTTTAAGTCAAGGGGTAAATGTTGCAATTCAGTTTGTTGTGGTTTCATTTTTTATCTTGAGAAGCGGTCGTATCCCTACGGGGAAATAAGCTACGGGTAGCGTGTCGAAGACAAGGTAATCCAGGTAATCGGGAAATTAGTCTTAGTGATTGATTACCAAGCTGACGAACTAAACTCACAAGACCAGGAGCTACAGCTTCCCGATCTACAGTTGGAGAAAATCGAGCCTCTAAAGACTCTTTGAGCTTTTTAATAGTTAGTGGTCTATAGAGAGTTCCCTGTTCCGCTAGGGAAATAGAACCCGTTTCTTCAGATACAACGACACAAATACAGTTTTCGACTCTTTCGGTAATTCCCATGGCTGCCCGATGGCGTGTTCCCAACTGGCGCGACGCTGTACGCCCTGAAAGTGGTAAAATTATCCCTGATGATACAATGCGTGAACCACGAATTAACGTTGCCCCATCATGTAACAGGGTTTTGGGTTGAAAAATAGTTTGGATTAGTTCTTTAGACACTTCGGCATTTAGCTTGACCCCTGGGACGGAGAAATCTTGCTCTTCAATAGGTCCTGTGGTTTCTAAAATTAGTAAAGCGCCAATTCGGTTTTTTGATAACTCTTTAACTGCATCAACAATTTCATCAATTACACTATCCGATTTAGGAATCGCGCTGGCGTTATTGCGAAATAACTGCCAAAATTCACCACGTCCCAATTGTTCCAAAAAGCGGCGAAATTCTGATTGAAGTGCTACAGCCATAGCCACAGCACAGCCAATCACTAATTTTTCCAGGACAAAATTTAGCAGTGGTAATCCTAATTTGCCACTGAGTGCCGAGCAGAGCATTAAGATTATAAATCCTCGCACCATCCATAACGTGCGCCGTTCACTAATAATTACCAGGATCATGTATGTTAGTGCCAGAACTAACATCATATCCAGAGTCCCAAGGAGCAAGGACTGCGACCAATCTCCCAGGTTTATCAGCCATTGCTTCCACCAATCTCTCATGACATCTGGATTCTTATAGTCATTTGTCAGTTGTCATTTGTCAGTTGTCATTTGTGATTTGTGATTTTTTAACCACTGACCACTGACAACTGACTAGGAACTATTTAAGTCTTTCCGGTAGGCAATCTTGTCGAATCAGGTCTTGATATGTTTCGCGCTGCAAAATTAAATTTGCTTCGCCATTTGCCACGACAACCGCCGCCGGTCGAGGAAGACGATTGTAATTAGATGCCATACTGTAATTGTATGCACCAGTTCCCATAACTACGAGAATATCATTTGGTTCAGTTTTTGGCAGTTGGGCATTTTTAATCAGAATATCTCCTGATTCGCAATGTTTACCAGCCAATGTCACTGTTTCCGTACAAGGAATAGACATTTTATTAGCCACTACTGCCCGATAAACTGATTGGTAGGTTATGGGACGGGGATTGTCTGACATTCCACCATCAATGGCTACGTAGGTACGAATTTCGGGAATGACTTTAGAAGTACCAACAGTATAAGCAGTAACACAAGATGTAGCAATGAGCGATCGCCCTGGTTCACAGAGTAACTTTGGTAAAGGCAAATTTTCTGATAAACAAGCGGCTTGTACTACTTCACAAATCGCCTTTGACCATTCCACAATACTAGGGGGATCATCGGATTCTGTATATTTAATCCCTAAACCACCACCAACATTTAATTCGGTTATTTTTAAGTTATGTTTAGCCGCATCTCTCAACCACTGCACCATGACAGCAGCCAAATCTCTATGTGGTTGACGTTCAAAAATTTGTGAACCAATATGAGCGTGTAACCCCACACAGTTTAAACTCGGCTGTTTACCCACAAAAGCAAACACCCTTTGTAAATCATTGGGGTCAAAACCAAATTTACTATCTAAATGTCCAGTGCGAATATATTCATGAGTATGGCATTCTATTCCCGGTGTTAAGCGTAGCATGATCCGAATGGGCGCAAGGAAATACTTTTCTGTTTTCTCCTCTGCTATATTTACCAGTAAGTCCAACTCGTGCCAGTTATCCGCTACAATAGTGCAGCCAGACTCAATTGCTAAAACTAACTCATCACGAGATTTGTTATTTCCATGTAAGTAAATTTTATGAGGACTCATACCTGCACTTACCGCAGTATAAAGTTCGCCACCAGATACCACATCAATTCCTAACCCTTCTGAGGCAACAATGGCACAAACTGCTAGACAATTCCACGCCTTAGAGGCATAAAGTACCTGAGATTCTCCTTGATAGTATTCTTTAAAGGTATCTCGATATTGTCTACAAGCTGTCCGCAGGGTTTCCTCATCTAAAATATACAAAGGTGAACCAAATTGTTCAACTAGGGTTGTTACATCACACTCACCGATTTCTAGGTTGTCATGATGATTAACTCTAGCTGTCAAGGGTAAGAGTTGTTGGTTGGGGGAAATATCAGCACTGTTGCCATTTTTTGGCTGTAAATATTGACGGCCAGAAAGTTCAACTTCGACGGGGTGAGTCAATACCATAACTAATAAGAGTTGTCTTTGTGAAAAATCAGGGCATGAGTATATGTCCTCATCTCCAGTTTACCCTCTCATTGCTAATGGGTAATGGGTAATGGATAATTAACCTTCTTCAATCCTCGAAAACTGTGATTTCATCTGACTTAAAAATTCAATCTTTAACCACGGACAATTTAACTGAACTGTTAGAACTGGATAAAGCCTGTTTTGACGGTTTGTGGACTATGCAAGGCTACCTCCGGGAGTTAGAAAGTCCTAATAGTCATTTTTTGGGTTTATTTTCACCTTTTAATCACTCTGAACTGTTAGGAATGGGGTGCTTTTGGTCAATTTTAGAAGAAGCACACATTACAATTTTGGCAGTTCATCCCCAATATCATGGTCAAGGACTAGGAAAAGCTTTATTGTACTCCCTACTGCGAACTGCTACCGATCTTGGTTTGGAGAGAGCTACCCTGGAAGTCCGGGATTCTAATCTCGTTGCTATTTCTTTGTATGAGAAGTTTGGGTTCAAAACTGCGGGAAAACGACGGGGTTATTACAAAGATAACAATGAGGACGCTTTGATTCTTTGGCTTTCTGAACTACAGCAGCCACATTTTCTCAAAAATCTGGATCAATGGGCTAGTCTAATGAATTCACCCTTCTAGATTCCCATTGACAACTGGGGAATAGGGAATAGGTAAGAGACTTGAGGATAAGGTCGCCTATAGAAAGATATTTATTTTTCTCTTACCACTGACAACTGACCACTGACCACTGACAACCGACTAATCTTCCAATGATTGGGCTTGAACTTCAACCGCTGTCACATCAATTGTTCCTTCTGGTGTGAAGCGTTGAAATTGACTGTTTTTGACTAACAATGGTTCACCACAGTTAGTACACTGTGTTTGACTATTATTTAAACCTGTTAATTCATATCCACATACAGGACACTGACCACTCACCAGATTCTTTTGTAACCACCAGCGAAACCCGAAAAATGCTACCACAGGTAAAAAAAACAATAAACCCAAAATAATTACTAAGGAATTAACTAACCAGCCCAAACCTAATGATGCTAATAACCAGGTAATTGCTAACAGGGTCAGCCAAGGGCGGATTTTTTCAAAATTGAATTGCAAGTTTTTAAAGGTCATGTCTCAAATTTGTGCTGCTGACCCTAGGATAGCGATTTTCATTGTTGGTTATACAACAAGCTTACTTGTGAAGTCATAATACAGGTATTAGCTAGACGAAAATAAAATATTATTCTTCTTTAAAAAGTTTTTTAGCTTCCTCTGATGATAACAAACATCACACAATTACTGTAAGCTCTAGCTATAATTACTTCAACTTTTGATTTTTGACTTTTAAAAGCCGATTAGCTGACCAATTTCTAATGTTGTTGTTCTTCTAAACAATACTTAACAATCAACAGGCAATTTCTACTATCTGAATCGCGTTGATATACAACTTTATCAGCCAAGCGACGGAGTAAAAACCATCCATATCCACCGACTTGTAGAGTCCCTGGTTCTGGTTCAGTAATGACATCAGGATTAAATGGTTTTCCATAATCCCAAATTCTTATTTCCAGTTTATCAATCCATAAACTGACTTGAATTTCTATAGTTGTTTCCGGTGGTAAAGCATGATGAGCATGACGGACTGCATTGGTAAAGCCTTCTGCTAATGCTAGATTGAGACGATAAAGTTGGCTGTCTGACCAGCCATATTTCGGTAAATATTGCTGACAGAATTCTTCAAACCATTGTTGCACTGGGCTTAAGAGCTTAAGATCGCTCCTTACTGTCCGATGGTCTTGCTGCACTATGCTACGCATTGACCTTAACTCGAATAGAAAGTAGTTTTTTTGTAATTTGAGAATTTCACATCCGGAAATAGTCATGATGAGGTTGGATATCTTTCCGCAATTCCCGTTTAGTTAACGTCTGTTGATCTTCAAAAGTATATCTCCTTTAAAATATCAGTAGCAATTAGACCATCAATAATTGCGGCTATTTGCTGATTAGATATTGTCCTGCATACACTCTTGAAAATCACAGACGTTACCAGATTTAATTTTAACTGTAACTACCTTAGAACAATCCTAAAGTCAAGGATTTGTCTAATGGGAGAGCAGCACCAATACCTAGCCAAATAGTAACAAGAGTACCAAACAAAAATACTGTTGTTGCTACAGGGCGACGGAAAGGATTTTGGAACTTATTCACATTTTCCAAAAAGGGAACGAGAATTAATCCCAAGGGTACGGAAGCCATTGCTAACACACCTAATAATTTATTGGGTAGTGAGCGAAGAATTTGGAATACAGGATACAAGTACCACTCTGGCAAAATTTCCAAAGGAGTAGCAAAAGGATTAGCGGGTTCACCAATCATCGCGGGGTCTAGAACTGCTAGAGCGACAATACAGGCGAAAGAACCCATAATTACAACTGGGAATATATAGAGTAAATCATTGGGCCAAGCAGGTTCACCATAGTAATTGTGACCCATACCTTGGGCAAGTTTAGCTCTTAATTTGGGATCGCTCAGATCCGGTTTTTTTTGCGTTGACATTTCTAAATGCGCTCTCCGGCTGAAGTGAAGTTAAAGCATTGGTGAAAGCTATCAGCTATACAACTAGCTCAAGTTTCCGTTAGTAGTTTAGGTCTACAACTTACAATTTATGTTCTCTCAGTTTAAAACAAACTACGATGATCTGGAAACACAAGTTATGCCTGTTTGCTAATAACTTTGATTACAAAGGTCCAGAAATACCTTGTTTGCGAATCATCAAGAAGTGGAACAACATGAAGACAGCAATTAACCAAGGAAGAACAAAGGTGTGGGCACTATAGTAGCGGGTAAGTGTCGCTTGACCAACACTAGAACCTCCACGGAGTAAATCGGAGATGAGAACACCGACTACGGGAATTGCTTCTGGTACACCACTAACAATTTTTACAGCCCAGTAACCAACTTGATCCCAAGGAAGAGAGTAGCCTGTTACACCAAAGGAAACGGTGATTACGGCGAGAATTACACCACTGATCCAGGTTAATTCACGGGGCTTTTTGAAGCCACCGGTTAGATAAACGCGGAATGTGTGGAGAATCATCATTAATACCATCATGCTGGCTGACCAGCGGTGAATGGAGCGAATTAACCAACCGAAGTTGACTTCATTCATGATGTACTCGACAGAGGAGAAAGCTTCAGCAACTGTAGGTTTGTAGTAGAATGTCATCGCAAATCCAGTGGCGAATTGGATCAGGAAACATACTAGGGTAATTCCACCTAAACAGTAGAAGATGTTAACGTGGGGAGGAACATATTTGGTGGTGATATCATCAGCAATTTCTTGGAGATCCAAGCGTTCCTCAAACCAGTCATAGACGTTAGCCATACAATCTTAAGGTCCTAAAAATAGATTGCGGTTGATAAGTTTTGTTATGCGAACTGTAGTCAATTATGACTACTCAACTAACCTCAGTTAGAGGGTTTGCTTCTCGCTTCGTCCAAATGGGTTTCTATTTGTCCACGAGCGTCAATTTGGGTGTAACTCACCCTATTTTTAGGAAATCTTCCTGTTTTTCGTCTTTGCTAGTCAACGCTAACAATGTTGACTCCAAAGAAGATTTTATCGTTGATCAGGAAGAATGGACATCTCTTGACACTCTCCGGTCTAAGGACGCGGAGATTCTTGGTTCAACGAGTCCACTTAAACTAAACCCCTTACGGTATCTAGTTTAGAGGTGGTTCTCTCCTCAAGCTTTAACTTCCGGTATGCCCTACCGTAGTTGGATGACTCCAAATTTTGTTTGAGTTTAAATGCTAGTCCTCATAAATTTGGACTGGCAACTTTATGAGAAGAATGCACTTCTTCTATAAAAAAAGTAACATAGTCGAGAGATAGATTTCATCAGCAACTGAGCATTACAGAAAGTTTTAGGGAATTTGAGTCTGAGATGGCACTAAAATTAGGGTTCGTTAACAAGCGGGTTTGGCGGCTAGGATGTTTACTACTATTGCTTTTTTCCCTGGTATTTGGAGGATATATTTCTCCAGCTTCAGCTTTAACGCGGGAACAGAAGCTAGTTTATGAAGTGTGGCGAATTGTTAACCGTTCTTATCTGGATGGGACTTTTAACCATCAAAACTGGCTTGATGTCCGACAAAAGGCGCTAAAAAGTCGTTTTCCCAACCAGGAAGCCGCTTATACCACAATTCAGGATATGCTTAAGACCTTGGATGATCCTTTTACTCGTTTTCTTGAACCTGAGAAATACCGCAGTTTGCAGGTTAGCACTTCTGGAGAATTAATTGGTGTGGGTTTACAAATTGCTCTCAATTCCCGTGGTGGGCTGGAAGTAATTACACCTATTGAAAATTCTCCAGCCGAGAAAGCGGGTTTAAAACCACGCGATCGCATTTTGAAGATTGAGGGTTTATCCACAGAGAATCTAACTCTTGATGAAGCAGCAACACGGCTAAGGGGACCCCTGGGCAGCGTTGTTACGCTTTTAATTGGCAGAGAAGGAGAAAAGGATATAGAAGTTATTTTGGTGCGCGATCGCATTACTCTTAATCCTGTTGTATCTGATTTACGATTATCCTCCCAAGGTGACAAAATTGGCTATCTTCGTCTGAGTCAATTTAATGCCAATGCGGTTACTGAATTGGCTCAGGCTATTTCTATTTTAGAAAAAAAAGGCGCGTCTGCCTATATTCTTGATTTAAGAAATAATCCGGGTGGCCTCTTGCAAGCCGGAATTGAGATCTCTCGTTTATGGCTAGAATCAGGCACAATCGTTTATACTGCCAATCGTCAAGGTATTCAAGGCACTTATGAGGCTTTTGATCCGGCTCTCACAAAAGATCCTTTAGTAATTCTAGTTAATCAAGGAACTGCCAGCGCCAGCGAAATTCTAGCCGGTGCATTGCAAGATAATCATCGTGGCCAGTTAGTTGGGGAAACTACCTTTGGTAAAGGTTTAATTCAATCTTTGTTTGAATTATCCGATGGTTCTGGTTTGGCGGTGACAATTGCTAAATATGAAACTCCCAACCATCGAGATATTAACAAATTGGGAATTAAGCCAGATCAAATTATTCCCCAACCAGCAATTAACCGTGAACAAATCGGCACAAAGGCAGATGTTCAATATCAAGGGGCTATAGAACTTTTGAGTAAGAATTTGGCAATGGGTAATGGGTAATGGGTAATGGGTAATGGGTAATGGGTAATGGGTAATTGGTAATTGGTAATTGGTAATGGGTAATTGGTAATTGGTAATTGGTAATTGGTAGGAATTTCTTTCCCTATTCCCTATTCCCTCTTAACTGTCACCTGTCACCTAAATTCAAATTGTTGATTTTTTCGTAAGCGTGGTCTATACAGGTTTTACCTCTGAGGTAGCCTGTATTAGCACCGGGGCATAAATAAGTTAAAGTTTGTGTTGTAAAGCGATCGCTCAAAGACTGAATGCTTTTAAGTTGTCGTGGCCAATGAAAAGTTTTATACGTACGTATTGGCACAGGTTCACCATATTGGTTAGGAAGTAAATGCCGTCCAGAAAATAACACGCCTTCAAATTCACGATAGTATAGACATGATGAGCCTGGAGAATGGCCGGGTGTCCAAATTATTTCTATTGTGTCATCAAGAGTAAACTGATCAGTAAAAGTGGTAAGAGTTAAACCCGGCAATAAATAAGCCTCTTGTTCTTGAATCAAAATTTCGCAATTTAAGATCTGTTGATATTCTGCGGCCTTACCAATAGCACCACGATGACTGATAAAAAACCATTTGACTCCCCCATACAAGGACAAAAAATCCCGGTTTGTCTGTTCTAAAGCTGGGCAATCTATGAGAACATTCCCTTCATTTCTAACAATGAAGTAGGATGTCCCTCCTAAAGTGTCCCGATTCGGTGGAAAGGCAAAAATACTGTTAGGTGTCAAAATCAGAGGATTTTCCGCCGTTGACGTGGTTTTTGCCAATATAGAACGCGGTGGTTTAGTTTTGTGAATGGACTGTTGAGGCAAAAACGACATAAATGAAAAAACTAAGGTAATAGCAATGGTAAACAATCAGGTTACAGTGTATTTACTATGACTGTGAACTGTGATAGAAAAGTTAAGGTGTACACTCTTGTTTATGATCAAAATCTGTAACAGAAATTACAGGTAAGGCATCCTATCAAATATAGTGAAAATAATATGGAATTTTGGTTTCTCCTTTTTCTGGGGTTATTGACTTATTTAATGATGCAATACAGTGTTGCACGAGCAACAAGAACCCCTGTGTGGTTGTTGTGGTTGGTTTTAATGACACCTGCATTTATCTTAACTGGTTTGACACTGATATATGGTGTCAAACAAGCTCCTCCATCAGCCCTAATTCCTTTGGTAGCAGTGGTTTCAGCGGGCTGTTTATTATTATATTGGTTATTGTTTAATAGGGGACGAGAATTGCCTATAGATTCACAAAATCAATCTGAAGAAAATCAAGGACAATTAAATAATAATTCGACGGTCGAAACACCAATCCGCCCTATTAACTTAGCAGAAGAAACCCAACTACGAAATTGTTTTCCCTGGTCTGTATATTACGTTCAAAATATTGAATATCGCCCCCAAGCGATAATTTTTCGGGGACAGTTACGAACTACTTCTAGTAATGCTTACGAGCAAATTAAGGTTAATATTGAGAGGCAATTTGGCGATCGCTTTTTAGTCATATTTCAAGAAGGAATAAATGGTAAACCCTTTTTTGTTTTAGTTCCCAATCCTCAAGCAGTTAAACAAAATAACCAACAGGAATCGGAAAAAATTACTCAACCAGGGTTAGCATTACTATTGTTAGTAGCAACTTTATTTAGCACTACTTTTGTGGGCTGGAAATTTGCGGGTCTTCAATTTACACAACTGGAATCTGATTTCAGATTATTTTTCCATGGTTTACCCTATGCTTTAGGTTTAATGACTATTTTAGGTTCTCATGAACTAGGTCATTATTTAACAGCAAGATTTTATAAAATTCGCTCCACTTTACCTTATTTTATTCCCGTACCTTTTTTCTTAGGAACATTTGGGGCTTTTATTAAAATACGCAGTCCCATACCTCACCGCAAAGCTTTATTTGATGTGAGTATTGCTGGACCTCTAGCGGGATTTATAGTAACTATACCTTTATTGATATGGGGTTTAGCTCATTCACAAATAGTGGCTTTACCGGAGAAAGTTGAAATTTTAAATCTTAATGCACTTAATCCTAAATATTCGATTTTATTAGCTTTACTCTCAAAATTAGCTTTAGGAAGTGAATTAACTGCAAAATCTGCTATTGATTTACATCCAATTGCTATAGCAGGGTTCCTAGGATTAATCGTCACAGCTTTAAATTTGATGCCCGTGGGACAATTAGATGGTGGTCACATTATTCATGCTATGTTTGGACAACGTACTGCTGTTTTCATTGGTCAAATTACCAGATTATTATTACTCATACTTACGTTTATCAGGGAAGAATTTTTACTATGGGCAATTATTTTATTATTCATTCCCTTAGTTGATGAACCTGCTTTAAATGATGTCACGGAATTAGATAATCAACGGGATTTTATGGGATTAATGTCCATGGCTTTGTTATTATTAATTATTTTACCATTACCTCAATTTCTAGCTAAATTATTGCAGATTTAGCATTAACAAAGTCTATGCGTCAGAGAACACATAATCAGATGGTTTCCCCAACGCATGATATTTTTAACAAATCTTCACGTAACTTGTCCTAACCACTAATTAGCTTTGATCTAACTTCAATACAGCCATAAAAGCCTCCTGGGGTACATCTACAGTCCCCACGGCCTTCATCCGTTTTTTACCCTTAGCTTGCTTCTGCAATAGTTTTTTCTTCCGGCTAATGTCCCCACCATAGCACTTAGCGAGGACATCCTTCCGCATTGCTGGTATCTGTTCACTAGCAATGACTTTTGCACCAATAGCAGCTTGAATCGGGACTTTGAATTGATGACGGGGAATGAGTTCTTTGAGTTTTTCCGCCATTGCTCTACCGACATTGTAGGCTTTATCCCTATGGACAATCATGGCTAAGGAATCCACAGGATCACCGTTAATGAGAATATCCAATTTTACCAAAGGATTTTCTCGGTAGCCAATTAGATGATATTCCATACTGGCATAACCGCGAGAACGGGATTTCATTTGATCAAAAAAGTCAGTGACAACTTCCGCTAGGGGTAACTCATAAGTGAGTGTCGTCCGTCCTTGGGTGAGATATTTCATATCTTTGAAGATTCCCCGTCGGTTTTGAGACAACTCCATTAAAGAACCAACGTAGATTTCTGGAGTAATCATTTCTACTTTGACATAGGGCTCTTCAATTCTATCGCGCTCATTGGGTCCGGGTAAGCGACTAGGATTATCAATGTAGAGTTCTTCACCCTTGTTGGTGACAACTTTGTAAACCACTGAGGGGGCGGTAATGATTAAATCTAGGTTATACTCACGTTCTAGACGCTCCTGGACAATTTCCATGTGCAGCAATCCCAAAAACCCGCAACGGAATCCAAAACCCATGGCGCTAGAGGTTTCTGGTTCATACTGTAATGCAGCATCATTGAGTTCCAGTTTTTCTAAAGCTTCCCGCAAGTCTTCAAACTGGTCCGCGTCTATGGGGAACATCCCACAAAATACCATGGGGTTAGCTTCGGCATAACCTGGTAAAGCTTCTGTGGCTTTGTTTTTGCATAGGGTAATGGTGTCTCCTACTCTAGCATCACCTACGGCTTTAATGGCTGCGGCAAAATAACCTACTTCTCCAGCATGAAGTTCTTCAACTTGCTTTTGAGTGGGACAGAGAATGCCTAATTCATCAATGACATATTCTTTCTCTGAGGCCATTAAGTAGACGCGATCGCCTTTTTTTACAGTGCCATCCATGACACGGAAATAAACAATTACACCTCTGTAACTATCATAGTAACTATCAAAAATCAAGGCTCGCAAGCTATCATTGATGGTGTTGGCTGGTGGGGGAACTCGTTCGACAATTGTTTCTAATATCTCACTAATGCCAATTCCCTCTTTCGCTGAGGCTAAAATTGCCCCACTACAATCTAAACCAATAATTTCTTCAATTTCGCCAATTACTCGTTCTGGTTCTGCTCCTGGCAAATCAATTTTATTTAAAACAGGGATAATTTCCAGATTACTTTCTAGGGCTAAATAGACATTTGCTAATGTTTGCGCCTCTACACCTTGGGACGCATCCACAACCAATAACGCTCCTTCACAAGCTAAAAGGGAACGGGAGACTTCATAGGAAAAATCTACGTGACCGGGAGTATCAATTAAATTAAGAACGTACTGCTGACCATCTTTAGCAGTATAATTCATCCGGGCAGCTTGCAGCTTAATTGTAATGCCGCGCTCCCGTTCTAAATCCATGTTATCAAGAAACTGCTCTTTCATCTGTCTATCTTCTACAGTCCCAGTCGCCTGTAGTAAACGATCTGCGAGAGTTGATTTCCCGTGATCAATGTGAGCAATAATACAAAAATTGCGAATGCGAGCTGCGGGAACGTCAGTCATATACTATCTTTGCTCTAAAGCAAGCCAAAATGAAAGCTATTTACTTCATGTATTTTAATGCTTTCTGCGGTAATAAGGCAAAGGGCAAGGAAGAGGTAATCAGATAAAATTAATTATACTGGTTATTTTTCTGTTTTCTGTTCAGTATAAAATCGTGAGAACACTAATAGGGTAATAGGGTTTGAGGATTTTGGTGCGGGTATTGCTGTGATCACAACTTACGTTATTATTTAAAATCTATTTCCAACTCCCGGTATTTATGACTTAGCAGCTTACAATTAAATAGACCGAACTATAAATATCATAACTGCTTGACGGCACTTTCAATAAAACTATTTCAGAGTATTTAAACCCATGAATATGCAAGAACAACCTAAAAGTACAGATAACAAACGCGCTGACAAGACAGAAATCGCTCTCAATCTAGATTCAGAATTAATAGAGCAAATTCAACATCTCACTAATGATCCTAGTAAGGTGATTGAGGTGGCTGTCCGTCAGTGGTTACGGGGTGATTTCACCAGAGATGATGAGTTAACACGGGCTCCTCTACGGACACCTGTTCCCCCCCGTGGTGAGTGGAATGATTAAATCACTGTATCAAAAACCATTGATGGGTTAAAATTTGGGGGAATGGGGAATTAATGGCTATCAATAGAATTAATTTCTTGTAAAGTTTGCCACCCAGCGTACCACTGGGAATTATCTTGTAATAATTTAGCATTTAACCAAAAGCGTACTTGGGGATCACAAGCTGCTACCATTTCCGCATATACCCATTTACCCTGATTTTTACGGTTAACAACCTGAAAATGTCTCCAGCCATCAACTTTCTGTTGTGCTGTCCATTTAGAACCTAATAAGTAGGGAAATTTTTGTTTTTTAGTCATTTGTCAGTGGTCGGTGGTCAGTAGTCGGTGGTCATTTGTCAATGGTCATTTGTCAGTGGTTAGTTGTTAGCTACCAATTCCTATTAAGTTTTATATCAGGGATTTTATAATTTAATAAATATTTACTAATCAATAGGTAAGGATAACTATGGGAAGAGGGATCTCTAATAAAATTCCTTTATTGCCAATTTTACTCCTTGATTAAAACTGCTGATCGATCTGCATTCCAATATCTCATCTTTACTTACAACCTATTGCTGACAAGGGTTTTCTGGTTGCAAATACCCTAAATACTCCCAATATCCTCAATAACAACGCCATAAGCAAATATTATGGAATCAATAAATTTTTATTTATTATATTTTTTTGTCTTTTGAAACTATTTTTATAAAAATGGTTTTATAAAACCTTAAAAATATAATTTTTTAGTTTTTTTTAGAAGAATTATTAGGTTAATAGATTAAAAATAGTAGATTTATTTCCATAAATGGCTGATATCACCATTTTTCAGATTATAGACCCCTTTTCTTTTGAGGGGATTTAGACAATAATTGCACTTACATAGCTCACAAGTTGCCGAATCAATTTGGAAACAAAGGGTTTGTAAAGAAACTATAAGAGAGGAAAAAAAATGAAACTAGCAGTTTACGGAAAAGGTGGAATTGGCAAATCTACAACCAGTTGTAATATCTCTGTGGCTCTAGCTAAACGGGGTAAGAAGGTGCTACAAATTGGTTGTGACCCCAAACATGACAGTACCTTTACTTTGACCGGGTTTTTGATTCCTACCATCATTGATACCTTGCAAGAAAAAGATTATCACTACGAAGATGTTTGGCCAGAGGACGTAATTTACAAAGGCTATGGTGGTGTTGATTGCGTTGAAGCAGGTGGACCTCCAGCAGGTGCTGGTTGTGGTGGTTATGTAGTTGGGGAAACAGTCAAATTATTAAAAGAACTTAATGCTTTTGATGAATACGATGTAATTTTATTTGATGTACTTGGTGACGTTGTTTGTGGTGGCTTTGCAGCACCGTTGAATTATGCGGATTATTGCCTAATTGTTACAGATAATGGCTTTGATGCCCTATTCGCTGCTAACAGGATTGCGGCTTCTGTGCGGGAAAAAGCTCGGACTCACCCCTTGCGTTTAGCAGGGTTAATCGGTAATCGTACTTCCAAGCGCGACCTGATTGAGAAGTATATAGAAGCAGTGCCCATGCCTGTTTTAGAGGTATTACCTTTGATTGAGGATATCCGCGTTTCGCGGGTTAAAGGTAAAACTTTATTTGAAATGGCAGAGTCAGATCCTTCTCTGAGCTATGTTTGCGACTATTACCTGAATATTGCTGATCAAATTCTCGCTCAACCGGAAGGTGTTGTTCCCAATGACTCTCCTGACCGTGAACTTTTCTCACTATTATCAGATTTTTATCTCAATCCAGTAAAAGTTAAGGCCACAAATGCAGAAGAGGAATTAGACTTGATGATTGTATAAAACCTTTTACCTCTCAGGATGGATTTATGGCTTTCTTTGATAGTTTTACAGATTCGATCAAACAAAAGTGGTTGCAATTCTTTCAGGCAAATCGTGAATGGATTGTACTCCAGATGACTGTTGAATCAGTTTATACGCCTGATGGTGGCAAGCGTCCCTCTTCTTACCTCATCCTGGGAGTCATCAATGCTCTAGAACCGAAATTAGCCCAGCTAATGTTCCCCTTTGCTAAATTGAATCCTGATGCGGATACTTTGATTGAAGTTCTGAATTTACATTTTGACCCCGATATTGCCTTGGGTAATCGTCTTAGCCCCACTGTAGAGCCAGAAATTTACTCCGGTGAAATGTCTGTGGTTAAGGCAGATGTCTCTGAACCAACACCAGCTACCAATTCTAGTGACTTGAACGAGAAAAACAAGTCAGAAGCTAGTTGGGCCGCAGTAGAAGATAATTATGGCTTTGATGATGTTTCTTTATCTCAAGATATTGCTAGTGACTCAGAAGTGTTATCTAGTCCAGAGGTAATAGGTGATTTCGGTCATGTCTCTTTTAATGTTAATGATTTAACTGATGAAAGCGATAATCAGGGATTTGATAGCTTAAATTTAGTGGGTGAAAGTTCTTTTGAGGAAATAGATGAAAGTGATTTTAGTAGGCTGAATCTATCTGAAGAAACTGGATTTGATAATTTAGTTTCGGATGTATGGGGCGATGAAAATTCGTTGCTGACTGGTGAGGAAAGTTTGGAAGGACTGACATCTGAGGTTTTTGATGAATCAGAAATGGATCGTCTCTTCCCTAACCATTAATTGTTGAAAACAGGTGACAGGTGACAGGTGACAGGTGACAGATGGGGGTTACCAATCACCAATCATCTGCTTTACAAGCTAAAAAAATTTCAGAGGAGAATATTAATATGACTGTTGCTCAACAGCCAGAAGCTTTAAATTTTGAATGTGAAACCGGAAATTATCACACTTTTTGCCCGATTAGTTGTGTGGCTTGGTTATATCAAAAGATTGAAGATAGTTTCTTTTTAGTTATTGGCACAAAAACCTGCGGTTACTTCCTGCAAAATGCCATGGGGGTGATGATTTTTGCTGAACCTCGCTATGCTATGGCTGAATTAGAAGAGGGGGATATTTCGGCACAGTTGAATGATTATGAAGAATTAAAACGATTGTGCCAGCAAATTAAACGCGATCGCAATCCTAGTGTAATTGTCTGGATTGGTACTTGCACTACGGAAATTATTAAAACCGATTTGGAAGGTTTAGCACCTAAGTTAGAAGCGGAAATTGGTATTCCTATTGTTGTGGCTCGTGCTAACGGCCTCGACTACGCATTTACCCAAGGAGAGGACACTGTGTTAGCCGCTATGGCTCATCGTTGTCCTGAAAAGTCTCCTATATCGGAAACTGAAAAAGGCGAGCGTAACGCCATTCAGAAGCTGATGAATTTCGGTAAGAAAAAAGAAGATGTAGCCCAAGATGAATCTGAGTATGTAAATCATACACCTTTGGTGCTGTTTGGTTCTTTACCTGACCCAGTAGTTACACAATTAACTTTGGAATTGAAGAAGCAAGGTATAAAGGTTTCTGGGTGGCTACCGGCAAAACGGTTTACAGAATTACCGGTAATTGAAGAAGGGTATTATGTTGCTGGTGTTAATCCTTTCCTCAGCCGTACCGCTACAACTTTGATGCGTCGTCGCAAGTGTAAACTCATAGGCGCACCATTCCCCATTGGTCCTGACGGAACACGGGCTTGGGTAGAAAAAATCTGCTCTGTGTTTGGAATTACTCCCCAGGGTTTAGATGCAAGAGAAGCGCAAATGTGGGAAAATTTAGAAGAATACGTGCAATTAATTCGCGGTAAATCTGTGTTTTTCATGGGCGATAATTTATTAGAAATTTCCCTAGCCCGGTTCTTGGTTCGTTGTGGTATGACTGTTCAAGAAATTGGGATTCCTTACATGGATAAACGCTATCAAGCTGCGGAATTAGCTTTGTTAGAAAAGACTTGTCAGGAAATGGGTTCACCTTTACCAACTATTGTCGAAAAGCCAGATAATTACAATCAAGTGCAACGAATTTATGAGTTAAAACCAGATTTGGTAATTACTGGTATGGCTCATGCTAATCCTCTGGAAGCACGAGGTATTAATACTAAGTGGTCTGTGGAGTTTACTTTTGCTCAAATTCACGGTTTTGGTAATGCGCGTGATGTTTTGGAGTTGGTAACTCGTCCTTTAAGAAGGAATAATAATTTGAAGGATTTGGGTTGGGATAAGTTGGTAAGAGAAGAAGCGAAGATTTAGGTTTTTTCGGAAATATTCAGGACGGGCTTTTGGGTTCGTCCTTTTTTTGTTTTTATCTCACGCAGAGACGCAAAGGAAGAGAACAGGAATTTTAGATTAGTAGATTAGTGTTATATTTTGAAGGTTTGAATTTTATGGATATACTTTAATGTTGATTAGTTTGATTGAGGAATGAAGACATTAATATTTTCATTACATCCTGTTTTTTTAACTTTTAGGACTGCATTATATTTACTTTTAAACGATTTTTTCTTGACTTGAATTTGTGTAGAGTCCAGAGGGCATCTAGTGGTAATTATATAGCAATATTTAGGAACATTTTTATAATCTTGGGATACAACTTTAATTGTATTTTCAATTTGTATAAATGCGTGTTCTACATCAGAACCTTTTAACTCTATATATATTTCAATATAAGGTTCATAGATAATTAATAACCAATCACATTTAACACCTTGAATATCTAAACAGCCGTCTACTTGAACTTTCGTAACTTCTATTAAGTTTTCATTACCAAAAATTATTTTACTACTTTTCTTTTCTTCTATTAAAATATTTTTATGGGTAATTTTTTCAGAACATTTATCTAAATTCACTGATTTTATTCTCCAAATTCAAGTTCTATTAATTTTTCAAAAACTCTACTAAATTCGTTCGATACATCATCAATTATATTTGTATCAATTAAATGGTTTTCTTCATTAATTAAACTTTCAATCATGCCATTTTTGATAGTGTAAGCAGCAATATCATTAATATCTAACATTTGATTTTCTGGAACTATTTTAAATAATTCTCTGAGTAAATCATTTTGTTCAGGTTTTTCTTTTAATACTTTAAGGGTATTTCCTGCTTGAATGAGGTTATTAAAAGCTGTTAATATGTAAGGGCTGTGAGTAGTAATGAAAAATTTATGCTTTTTTTCAGTTATATTAAAAACCTGGCTGATTAAACTTACAATATGTTTTTGTGATGTAGGAAATAAATGTGCTTCAGGTTCTTCTATAATGAAAAGGCGTGTTGTTGAGCTAATAAAAGGCAAAATAGCTAATATAAGTGTCATAGGTAGAGCCTCTTGTTGTCCAGAAGATGAATATGATAAATTAGTCCTTCTGTTTTTGTTCGTTTCGTTAGTGTATAATATCCAGTCCTGATCTTTTTCATAGGAATAATTACCAACTATTATCTGATTAATTAATTCATCAATTGAATCATTTGGTTTTAACAGATGAATAAATTTTCTAAGATGATACAAATTTTTTACTCTTTCATAAGCTGAACCAAATTCTTTTAGAAAATAATCTATGACTATATTTTCTGATAAAAAGGAAAAAATATTATTTTGTAAGTTAGCAAAAAATGACCTGCCAGCAGGGATAAAAGTTACTAAATCAAGACTATTAACATGATTATTTCTCAGAACATATTCAGGAAAGATTGTGTTGTAATATTCTTCAATTATTTTTTCAGGATTATTCTCTGCATATTCAATAGTTTTTTTATCATATTCACTCAGGAGTTTTCTGCGAATTTTAACTAAATATTCAGAATATGTCAGACATAATTTAAACTTTTTATCATCTGATTTTTTGTTGTTTAAAGCTACGGAATAACTATCAAATTCATATAAAATTTGAAACTCCTGATTTTTCCAAGAATATTCAGGAAATATGATTTTAAAAGTTATAATTATATTTCTATCAAATTCTGCTTTCTTTTGCTTATTCTGGATTGAAGAACGATATTTAATAAAAAAATCTTTAAAGAAATAAACTAATTTGGCAATTACGCTTTTACCACTCGCTTGCTGCCCAATAATAATATTTATCTTGGATAAATTAAATTCAATATCATTGATGTTGAGAAAGTTTTTAATTGTTAGTTTTTCCATAAGTAAAATTGTAGACCTAATAACACATTTGTATTATTGAAATGTAAATTGACAATACATTATACATTATATTTTGCAAATTTAAAATCCGCATAAATATCATTTTTTAATGTATCATCAAATTATACAAACAGCTATCATTCGTAATCATGAACTATATGGGCTCTATCTTGCCAGCGCAATTGGCTATAGAATAGATATTAATGGCAGTCAAATTCCTCTGCATTATGGTGAAATAAAACTCACTGGAGATAAATATCATGTCATTCCCCGCACTCGACCTAGCCAATAACTGGCAGTTTACAGAAATATGGGTTGACCCTACCTCTGTACCTCCCTATATTTTGATGTTGCTTGGTGACGATAAAAATAATTATTGTATTTTAGATCCTACGGAAAAATACAAAATAGTTTTTGCTTGTTCCAGCTATGAAGAAGCAAAACTTTGGCTACTTGAGGATGAATATGAGCGTGTGGAAGGTCGAGTTTTAGCAGAACAGGTAACTTAACTTATTTGGGGGTATATATGAACCATCAACTCTATGAACAAGATTTTAATCTGTGGCGAGAAACTCTTATTACACAAATCAAAGAAAAACATTTTCATCATATTGATTGGGAACATTTACTATTAGAACTGGATGATATGGGTAAATCGGAAAAACGGTCTTTTTTGAGTAATTTAACAATTTTAATTGCTCACTTACTCAAATTAACTGTTCAATCTGATGCTCCTGAAATGATGAAAGTAAGTTGGTACAGTTCTGTTACTGAACATCGCTTTAGAATTAAAAAAGATTTACAAGAAAATCCTTCTTTTAAAAATTATCTGCATGAAGTAATTTTTATCGCTTATGCTGATGCTAGAAAACTGGCAATTAAAGAAAGTAAAAATGCTAAGTTAGGAGTTAGAAAACCAGATGAATCAGAATATCCTCTTGATTTACCTTTTACTTTAGAACAGTTATTAGATGAAGATTTTTATGGAGATATAGTTGAATAGTTGGTTGGTTTGGGGAACAGTTTTAACCAGGTAATTCTAAAGGTTGAGAAGGAATAATAAACATTATCAGAGTAATTAAAAATTATGCTCAGTGGAATTAAACAAAAGGCTATTGTCGGTAAAGATGGCAAAATCGAACTATCTACCACTGAATTACCAGCAGGGACAGTTGTAGAAGTTATTATCCTAGTTGAATCACCTATTGAAGAAGATGAAACTACCTATCTTCTCAAATCAGAAGCTAACAAACAACATCTACTCAAAGCTATGGAAAATGTAGACAAAGGCAACCTAATTTATGTTGATTTAGATGAATATGAAAAAAGTAGCATTTGAACCAGAAGCTTTTGAACAATTGGGTGAGTGGGAAAGGAAGATAAAAAAGTCTTTAAAAAAATCTTGGAATTAATTAAAGATATCCAAAGAGAACCATTTTCTGGGATAGGTAAACCAGAACGACTAAAATATGAATTGCAAGGTTACTGGTCAAGACGAATTACAGATGAACATAGATTAGTTTACAAGATAGAAGAAGATTTATTGATTATTCTGTCTTGTAAATATCATTATGATTGATAAAAGATGATTACTGAAATAATGAAAAGAAGTTGGTACAGTTCTATTGCTTAACATCGCTTTAGAATTAAAAAAGATTTACAAGAAAATCCTTCTTTAAAAAATTATATTCATGAGGTAATTTTTATTGCTTATGCTAATGCTAGAAAACTGGCAATTAAAGAAAGTAAAAATGCTAATTTGGGAGTGAGAAAACCAGATGAATCTGAATATCCTCTTGATTTACCTTTTACTTTAGAACAGTTACTAGATGAGGATTTTTATGGAGATATGTTATAATATTTAGTTGAAAATATTTATAAATTAGTTATGTCAACATCTATGAAACGTCTTTACTACGGTGATAACTTACAAGTCCTCAGAGAAAATATTCCTGATGAATGTATTGATTTAATCTATCTTGATCCGCCTTTTAATTCTCAAGCTAATTATAATATTTTCTTCAAAAATTCTACTGGTAAAGGTTCAGAAGCTCAAATTACAGCTTTTGAAGATACTTGGACATGGGGAATTGAATCAGAACGATTTTTGGATGAAATTCAAGATATAAAAGGTGAATTGTATCAATTATTAGATTTATTAGTGAGAACTTTAGGTAAAAATTCATTATCAGCTTATTTGGTAATGATGTCCATTCGATTAATAGAATTACATCGAGTTCTCAAATCTACAGGTAGTTTATATTTACATTGCGATCCTACAGCAAGTCATTATTTAAAAATGATTTTAGATTTGATTTTTGGAGCGGATAAATTTAGAAATGAAATTATCTGGAAAAGGACTGGTTCTCATGGAGGTGCTAAAAGGTGGGGACCTGTTCACGATACTATTTTGTTATACACAAAAACGAAAGATTATACATGGCATAAAGTCTATCAAGACTACGACGAAAACTATATTAAAGACTTTTATAGATTTGAAGATGATAAAGGGTTTTATCGGCTTGTAACATTAACAGCAGCAGGTATCAGAAAAGGTGATTCAGGTAAACCTTGGCGTGGTATTAACCCTACAGATGTTGGTCGTCACTGGGCATTACCTGTCAAAGCAATTGAAAGCTTAATTAATGGTAATTCTAAGTCACTATCAACACAAGAAAAACTAGATATTCTAGATGCTAATAATCTAATCTACTGGCCAGTGAAAGGGCAAGTACCACAATATAAGAGATATTTAGATGAAGCTCCAGGTACACAGATTCAAGATATAATTAGTGATATTAAACCTGTTTCTTCTCAAGCTAAAGAACGGTTAGGATATCCTACTCAAAAACCTTTATCTTTATTAGAAAGAATTATCCAAGCTAGTAGTAATAAAGGTGATATTGTACTTGATCCATTTTGTGGATGTGGAACAGCAATACACGCAGCAGAAAATTTAGGTAGAAATTGGATCGGTATTGATATTACTCATTTAGCAATTGCTTTAATAGAAAAACGATTAAGAGATGCTTTTCCTAACAAATTTATTGAAGATGAAAATAAAAATCAAAAGTTAGTTCCAGGGATTGAATTTGAAGTAGAAGGTACACCCCAAGATTTAGCAGCAGCCGAAGATTTATTTGCTCGTGACCCCTATCAATTTCAATGGTGGGCTTGTTCTTTAGTTAATGCACAACCCTATAAAGATCAAAAGAAAGGTGCAGATGGTGGTATTGATGGATTGATATTTTTTGAAGATGTTATTGATATCAAAAAATCAAATAAAACTGCTGTGAAAAAGATTATTGTCAGTGTTAAAGGTGGGAAAAATCTTAACCCAGCGATGATTAGAGATTTACGCGGTACAATGGAGACAAATAAGGCAGAAATAGGATTGTTTGTGACTCTCACACCTCCCAGTCAACCAATGATTAAAGAAGCAGTATCTTCAGGTTTTTATAAAGCTGGAAATGGCAGAAATTACGCGAAAGTGCAAATTTTAACTATTGAAGAATTATTGACAGGACAGAAGCGACCAGAATTTTTTGATATGAAACAGGGAGAATTGACATTTAAGAAAGCACAAAGGGAAAATCAAGATATAGGAGAACAGGGGGAATTGTTTTAGTATACTAATACTTACAATTAACTTAAACTACAATCTAATTTTCTCTACTTACAACATAGCGAAATGTTTTTTAACCTTTACGTGGTGTGTTGGATAAATAACGCTACGGAAAAATACAAAATAGTTTTTGCTTGTTCCAGGTATAAAAAAGCAAAACTTTGGCTACTTGAGGATGAATATGAGCGCGTGGAAGGGCGAGTTTTAGGTGAATAAGTGACTTAATTTATTCAAATAATAGAGTTAGAATAGAATTCAGTCGAGGATACACATAAAAATTGAGGATAAGATCTCTTACCCTCAACTTCTCCGCTGAAACCAATTGCTTATAGAATTGAAAAGAAGATTTTACTTCTAACTCAGTGACTCCTGCTATATTTACCAAATGGTTAATAAGCTAAAGTTTCTAAAGTCTCTCTTAAATACATTTGTACTTGTTGATCTAAACGTAAACTTTGTAATTGAGCGTTACATTCTAATTGCCATCTTTGAAAACCCGAACTAGCAGAAATCGCATATTTCAGGTTGTGCCAAAATTGAGTATTAGCAGATACTTGATAATTTCTACGTTCACCGCTGACATAGCCTTTATTATCGGTGCTATGGGCGTAATCGCTAGAAGTTGGAAATTGAGCCATAATTCCTCATTCCTTATTTTTCACTTCCAGAGTTGGACAATTGGGGATTTAGGATGTTAAATTTCAGATTTCTATTTATTTTACACTCATGAGGTAAGACATAAATTTAATTAATTTTAGTTACCCAAATCTAAAACTGAGAATTTTTGCTGAATCTCTCCTGAATATAATGGTTTTATACCTGAAAATTCTGTCTCATTCATCACAAAATACAGAATTTTTGGCGAGAAACTTCTAAAAAAAACTGGTTCTTAATTAAACAGATAATTTTTTTAAATTTATAGCAATCCGCCAGGAAGTTAAAACATTAATTGATCATCAAACTCCGACTAAAACAGGGTTTTATTTCTTCCCTCTTCCTCAGTAACTCCGGCGATATCACTTGTAAATAACGGAGTGCTGAGTTGACATCATTTGAGTGTTGAACTCGAAACAGTCTCAATTCAACACTCATTAACTCAGCACTCAACGCTGGATGCACGTCACTATTTAGTCATAGTCAGAGTCCGACGTTTAGTTACCAATTGGTAGGATTCAATGATGTCATTTTCCACCCAATCATGGAACTTATCAATGCCGATACCACATTCATAACCTGCGTTGACCTCACGAGCATCTTCTTTCATCCGTTTGAGGGAATCAAGAACACCTTCATAAACCACCTTATTATAACGACGGACGCGCACTTTACAGTTGCGAACCAGTTTACCAGATTGAACATAACAACCAGCAACCGCGCCTCGGCCAACTGGGAAGACAGCACGGACTTCCGTTTGTCCCAAAGGTTCTTCCACCAATTCTGGTTCGAGTAAACCTTCCAAAGCACCTTGGATATCTTCCAAGAGTTTGTAGATGATATTATATTCTCGAACATCTACACCTGCTTCATCCGCAGCTTGCCTCGCGCCGCTGGCGTAGGTAGTGTTGAAACCAATGATGACAGCATTACTAGCCGCAGCCAAGTCTATGTCTGTTTCGGTGATTTCTCCAGCCGTAGCCAAAAGCATCCGAATTTGCACTTCGTTTTGAGGAATTTGGCGGAGAGAGCCGATAATAGCCTCCACAGAACCTTGCACGTCGCCCTTGAGGATCAAGTTCAGTTCCTTCAACTCGCCTTCTTGTGCTTGTGCTGATAGGGTTGTGAGAGTGACACGACCTTGCAACAAGCGGGATTGACGTTGTTTGTCGGCGCGATCGCTGGCTATAGTACGAGCTTCTTTTTCATTTTCATAGACCTCGAAATCATCACCAGCAGCAGGGACATCACTTAAACCCAATACTTCCACAGCAAAGGATGGACTAGCCAGATCTACACGCTTACCACGGTCATTGACCATAGCACGGACCTTACCGAAAGCTGAACCAGCCACCAGCATATCTCCAACGTGGAGAGTACCATTTTGAATTAGCAAGGTAGCAACTGCACCTTTCGCCTTATCCAAATGAGCCTCAATGACTGTTCCTTTTGCGACCCGATCTGGATTAGCGGATAGTTCGGCTACTTCCGACACCAACATAATCATTTCTAGGAGGGTGTCGAGGTTTTCGCCCTTAATGGCGCTAACGGGAACCATGATGGTTTCACCACCCCAATCTTCAGCGGTGAGACCATAATTAGTAAGTTCCTGTTTAACCCGTTCTGGCTGCGCGCCTTCTTTATCAATCTTGTTGATTGCCACAACAATGGGAACATTAGCAGCTTTGGCGTGACTAATAGCTTCAATGGTTTGGGGACGAACACCGTCATCAGCAGCTACAACTAGCACGGCAATATCCGTCACCCTAGCCCCTCTGGCACGCATCGCGGTGAAAGCTTCGTGACCAGGAGTATCAAGGAAGACAATCTGCTGTGGTTTACCTTCATGGACTATATCAACATGATACGCGCCGATATGCTGGGTAATACCGCCCGCTTCCCCAGACGCAACTTTGGTTTTGCGAATGGAATCGAGGAGAGTAGTTTTACCGTGGTCTACGTGACCCATAATGGTAACAACTGGAGGACGACGAATGAGGTGATCCAAGTCGGCCACATCAATCATTTCCGTGACCTTCCGAGCTTCAGCCTCTCTTTCAACGATTTCGACTTCAACTTCTAGTTCTTTGGCGACTAGGGTAATGGTAGGAATATCCAGATTTTGGGTAATACTGACGGCCATACCCTTCATAAACAGGATTTTGACAATCTCTGTATCGGCAATTACTAGGGCATCAGCCAATTCTTGAACTGTTAATGGGCCAGTAACAGCCAGTGTAGCTGGACGGTCTGGTTTTTGATCTACATTTTCTTGACGACGATGTTGGTCACGGGAAGAACTGGATTTTTTGCCTCTGGTAGTAGGAGCAGCCACAACCGCTACGGCTGGGACACCGGCACGAGTACCCTTGGGTTTGGGGGGACGGGCAATGGAAAGACTCACTTGCACCGCTGTAGAAATTTCTAGACCATCTTCATCTAGTAAATCATCCTCATCTAGTAAATCATCTTCTACGATTGGTTTGACCCGTTTGCCCTTGGGTCCAATCTTAGCTTTTTCCTTGATTTCATCAATGATTTCTTCTTCTTGCCATTTTTTCCCACCCTTGTTCAAACGAGGGGGTGTAGGGCGTTTTAAATCCAGAAGATCAGGAATTACTGGTGTTTCATCCAATACTTCTTTTTTCCCACCGCCCACATTATGTCTGGGTGGAGTTGCCGTGGGAATGGCCGCTGGCTCACCGGGACGTGCAGGTCTAGGACGTTGGATATCTCCGCCAACTGATGGTCTACCACCGCGCTGTTCTGGCCTTGTTGGTGCCGAAGGATTAGCTCGACTGGGTTTCGGTGGTGGTGATGGTAAACCTTGGTCAGTTGAAGGTTTACTGGCTTTACCTTTAATTGGTTGCCTATCTTCTTCAACGCGTTGCTGGCGATCGCGTTTGAGGAGAGGTTTTTCCGATGTTCCTAAAGTTGGGGTTTCCGGTACTTTTGTGCCATCTACCCTAGGGGAAGGAGAAACCAACTGGGGTTTTTGCGCTTTCTCTGGTTTTGGTCTGGGAGTAGATATTTTCTCTGATTTTTCCGCTGCTACCTTCTCCCCGACCGGTTGAGGGAGAGATACCTGTTCTGGTTGAATAGGATGAGGTTTAAGCGGAGTCTCGGATTGATTCCGGGGTACTGGTCGAGTTGGTGCCGTCGGCTTCATAGATGAGACTGGTGTAGCAAAAGGCCGTGGAGGTGAAGGACTATTAGCCTCAGCAGCATTAGCAGCAACTGAAGTATCGGGTAAGTTGGTGGTAGTGTTTCTCAATATTTTCGGTTTGCGAATTTCTAGAATTTGCTGTTTGTGATTGGCGCTTGGACGGTTTTGGGATGAATTTGGTTTATGGCCGTTTGTACCTTGTGCCTTTTTAGAGGCCAAATTTGTAGCGACAACTTTTTCGGCCGCACTACGAATTTGTTCAGCTTCCGATTCGGAAATCGTGCTGCTATGGCTTTTGACCGCAATATCGAGCTGGTCGCAAATTGCTAGTAGCTCTTTATTATCCAAATTCAATTCCTTTGATAAATCATAGATTCTAACTTTTCCGTTGTTCATCCACTCTTTCCCCTTTAATTTACAGTTTTAATGGATGGTTGCCTGGTTTGTGACATCTCCACCCTTTGATCACTGCTTTTTCGGTTGCCCTTGGTGAGATCGCCGGTGCCTCCAGTTAGGAAAGAGAGATGTTTCGGTTTAATACTGGCATCTCCACCAGGAGTGATGGTTGATGCAGAACTGGGATTTGACGCTACCAGGTTGCCATTGTTGGTTTTTTGTTTTGCTGATTTGTGAGTCTTCCACAATACAATCAAAAAAAAACTTGTTGGGAGTAAGGCCTTCCGTTTTGTCCACAAAAGGGAGATTGAGAAAGTTGTTTACATCCATCTACTATTTTGACACTAACTTGAGCGATACTAAAGGTGACGATCAGATCCCGAATAATTCGGCTTTGGTCATAATATTCTGAGAGATGATCGCAATTTTAGTTGTTACCATTAAATACGATCTTGGCGATCGCTGTGATTTAGAAGTTGCCACAATGTTTGATACACTGTATCTGGCACTGTTCCATGCAGCGATCTGCCTAATCTATTTTTTTTCTGAGCTGCTTGTAGGCAACTCTCCTGTGGACAAATATAGGCAGAACGCCCCATGCCCTGATCTAATTGTACCTTTCCAGATGGAAAGACGCGGACAATCCGCCAAAACTCTTGCTTCAAGTTTACTTGACGACAACTAATACAACGCCGATAGTTGGGTTTCATCAGTCTTTTGCCAGATTCAGCTAAATATCTTGGGGATGTTAAACAATGTCTTTTTGAATACTTATTGTGATTGATAATTGAGTCAGATGCCCCTTTGCCTTATGCCTCTTGCTTGCTCAAATTAGTTTTGACAACTCCAGGAATTAATCTTCCTCCCTACTGTCAAACCTATCCTCCTCCAATTCTAATTCTTCTTCCATTTTATCTTCTCGGTTAGACCTATCATCGTGATCATTTTGTGGTTGATTTTGGGCTCTCACCGCTGCAAATTTAATATCTTCGGCTTCCTGGTCATATTTAGCCTGATCTTTAATATCAATTTTCCAACCAGTGAGACGGGCTGCTAACCGGACATTTTGCCCTTCTTTACCAATAGCTAAACTGAGTTGATCTTCAGCAACTAAAACATGGGTTTGGCGACTTTCTGGGTCCATGAGTCTGACCTCATCTACCTTTGCTGGGCTCAAAGCATTGGCAATATAGGTAGCTGGATCTGGAGACCAGCGAATCACATCAATTTTTTCACCCCGTAATTCATTTACTACCACTTGGATTCTTGATCCCCTCGCCCCAATACAAGCCCCCACGGGGTCTACATCCCGGTCTAGGGTATCAACGGCAATTTTTGTCCGCGGTCCAACATAACGAGAAGGGGGATTAGCTTCCCGGGCTACAGCCACAATTCGCACCACCTCATCCTCAATTTCTGGAACTTCGTTGGCGAATAGATAAACAACCAAACCTGCATCAGCACGAGATACCATTAATTGCGGACCTCGTTGCTGCCCTTGAGAAACTTTTTTCAGATATACCTTAAAAGTTGCATTAGCCCGATAGTTATCATTGGGTAGCTGTTCCCGTTTGGGTAATTCTGCCTCTACTTCTGATTGTCCAAAGCCGCTAGTAACTGCCAAAACCGCAGATTGGCGTTCAAATCGCAATACTCTAGCTTGTAATACCGTGCCTTCTAAGTCTTGAAACTCTTCTTGCACCATTTGGCGTTGTTGATCCCGTAGTTTTTGCGCCAATACTTGCTTAGTTTGCATGGCAGCCATGCGCCCAAATTCCCCCTGATCCGGGGTGACATCCAATACTACAGAATCTCCCAGTTGGGCTTCTGGGGCTACTTGCTGGACTTCGTCCAAGGAAATTTGATGATCAGTGTTACTAACTGTGTCGACAATAGTTTTGGTGGAAAGAACTCGAAATCCTTCGCCATCAATATCCAATTCTACCTCAAAATTATTGAAATACTCTTCATCAAATTGTCTGCGTTCTAAATTTTGGGCGCGACGATAACGTTCGTAACCTTTAATTAGGGCTTCTCTAATGGCTGCTTGTACAGCTACACGCGGTAAGTTTCGTTCCTGGCTAATACTTTCGATTAGCTCTTTTAATCCCGATAAAGTCACCATTGACATACGCAGTCTCCTAAAATTTTATGTAAACGGTCAGCACAATGAGATAACTGATAAAAAGTAATTGTTTTACCAGAACCAATTACTCCTTACCAATTACCAGTTACCAGTCCCTAATCCAAAGTCTAAAATCTAAAATTGATTAGTGACGCTCATCCATTTGTACACTGGTAATAAGCTCACGGGGAATTTTCACTACACGACCCTTTTGATTTAGGTAAACTGTAGTCTCGTCCCGGCGAATCAATAGACCTATCCACTCTTGCTGTTGCTCGTAGGGTGGGGAAGTGGAAATAATTACAGGAAATCCTTTGAAGGAAATAAACTCCCTGTCTGTTACCAGTTGCCGCGAAATACCAGGACTGGATACTTCCAACACATAAGCGTCTGGGATGATCTCTCCCTCGTCTAGTGAGGCTTCTAAGTCCCGGCTCATCCTTTCACAATCATCCAGGCCAATGTCCTGTAGAGGATTAAAGATATCTACCCGTAAGACTGGGGGACGTTGGTTTGTATGAAAAACTATACTAACAACTTCCAATCCTAGTTTTGCGGCTACTGGTGTCGCCAAATCAGTAATTTGTGGTATTAAAGGATGAGTCATGGGAGAATTCAATAAAAAAAGTGGGCTTCAACCCACTTCCTGCGATAGGGATATCTTCCAAGAAGTCTTGTGACGAACTGCATTTAGTTCGCCCCTAACATGAGTGTAGCGTATTTCTTTAATTAGTCATGACTGACTGGAAAAAATCGGGGAACTCAAGAGTATGGCTAACGCCACGCTTCGCTATCAGCAGGATTTAGAAGTACAGATATTAATAATAAAACTCTTGTGCTGTGGGCATCTTGCCCGCTAAGTCGAAATGTGACTCATTGTAAAGCTCCCCAGTTTAACCAACTAGAGAGCTAAAATTTTTTAGTTCACCGCAACGCCGTTTTACCTAAGTTTATGACCTGGTTAAACCAGGTGGGAACTGAGGGTCCTCGTTTAAAGTTTCCGGGTACAAGCCCGGTATACTGCCACGAGAATTGTTTAGCTCCCTTGTTGTTAAAGACATAGATCAAAAAACTTGATGGCAGTCACCAATCGTCGTAGTGCAACTAACCCATTATAGCTTTGAAAAATAGTTTGTGTGTTTATCTAGGGAAAATTTTGGCAAATTTTTTCTGGGGGATACCAGATAGATTCAATTTTGTGTATAATGTCCTTTAAGGCATTTCTTTGATCTGCCTCTAATAAAACTGTGATATGTCCAAGTTTACGCCCGGGACGAGCTTCTATTTTGCCGTACCAGTGGACAGTGGACTGGGGAATAACTGCGAGTTGTTGGCGTTGTTTTTGGTAATTGCTTTGGCAGCTTTCATATCCTAGCAAATTAACCATAACGGCACTAGAACAATTTAATCTAGTATTGGTTAATGGTAAACCACACACGGCTCTCAGATGTTGTTCAAATTGGGAAGTTTCGCAAGCATCCAGGGAAAAATGCCCGGAGTTGTGGGTCCGTGGTGCTATTTCATTAATGAGAATTTTCCCCTCATTAGTGAGAAATAGTTCAATACCAAAAACTCCTACATATTCAAGACTATTTAATAGTTTATGGGCGATCGCTTCGATTTGCAAATTTTGCTCTTTGGTAATTTTAGCTGGTGCAATTACCCACCGACAAACCTGTTCTTTTTGGAAAGTTTCTACCGCTGGATAGATGACAATTTCCCCATTTACAGAACGGGCTGCAATTATAGCCAGTTCTTTGGTAAAAGGCACAAATTCTTCAATTAAAAACTGAGTATGACTTTGATTAATTATTATTAATAAATTCGTCAAATCGGGAATAATAAAAGTTCCCTGTCCATCATATCCATGTCTTCTAGCTTTGAGAACCACAGGAAAACTCAAACCTTCAATTTGAGATTCTACCTCTTTTTCCGCTGATAATGCCAAAAACTGGGGAACTGGTAAACCTAAATCCCGTAAATAGCACCGTTGTTCATATTTATCTAACAGCGGTGCTAAAGCTGATAATTGAGGACGAAAACAAACACCCTGTTTTTCGAGTAGTGATAAAGCAGCAATATCTACAAACTCGTTTTCAAAGGTAATGATATCACACTTTGTAGCTAAAATTTCCGTAGCAGCGGCATCATCAACTGCGGACAAAATGCTATCATGGGCAATAGATACGGCTGGGTCATTTTGACTAGGAGTTTGGACTATTAATTCTACTCCCAGCTTGGTTGCTGCGTTTTTCATCATCCAAGCTAGTTGTCCACCACCAATTATACCAAGTTTCATTGACATCCTAAGGAATCACGAGTTTCTACACCAGTTTGGGAATTTACACCACTGGCTTTTTGACATAGCTCTTTTATTTGTGCTTTATCTAAAATTGCATCTGTAAAATCTGCACCTGTAATATTAACATCTGTGAAGACAGTCCGAAGTAAAAGAGCTTCTATTAAAACGGCATTACTTAAATCAGCACCTATTAATTTTACCTCATTGATCATAGCATTTGTTAAATTTGCTCCATGTAAATTTGCTTTTGTCATTACGGAAGCGCTGAAAACTGTTCCTCGTAAATCTGCACCTGTAAAGTTGGTCATTTCCAGGTTAGCGTTAGAAAATTCCGCAGCTTGTAAACTTTGTCCAGAAAAGTCTTGTCTTGACAATTCTGCATTACTATATGATAAAGGATGAGTCCAGTCTGCTAATGCTGGCTGTGTGACGCACCAAACCATAATTCCTAAAATCCATCCTAAACTTTTTTGCCAAAACATTGTTAATGAGTCCAGGTCAATAATTGATAATTAGTTCAGTTTTGCATAAACGTTAATATTTTGTAATCATATTTTGAATTACTCCCTTTTCTTAATTTTAACTAAGGTTTGCTGAAAAAGTTATTTGTGAGGGCTAGGAGTTCAGGAAGAAGAAAGAAGAAAGAAAGTTACCACTAACCACTGACAACGGACAATGGACAACTAACCACTGACATTTATTAAGTTTGATTACAAGTAAAGTTTGTTATCTTTTGAAGTCTAGTAGTGACAAGAACTGATAATCTTTATTAATAGGTTGGTGTTAAAAATTGTCATTATATAACCATGGGAGCAGAATTTTTAATATGTATAAAATAATTTAACAAATATCGAAAAGGATGAACCAAAAGCCATATAATCAGAGATATTTACGGCTGAATACGGCTATATCTAACTAAGATCTTCAACATACTTAAGTTAACAGACTGTAAAAATTTACAAAGCAATTGGTATTTAATATGATAAACCATTACTCTATTCAATGGATTGAAGCGTGGTGCTTAGAAAACGGCTGGACGGATTTATTTGTTGAGAGACGGGGTAATTATTGGGCGTTTCCTCCGGGTGGAGTCATGCCAGAACCAATTCCTATGGAAGTTTTAAGGGTAATTAAAGAAGAAAATGGATTAACTAATCAGGAAAGGTATTGGGCTTGTGCTGCCATATCCACCACTATCATAGCAGTGATTTATGCTTTTTGGTTTAAATGCCCTATTCCCTTAGTTTTGTCCTTTGCATTTAATGCGGTGACAGTAGCACAATTTGAACCAGAGGATATCTAGATTATTAACGGTTTCCTATCTAAAGATACGGGTTGAGAAAACTGACAACTGACAACTGACAACTGACAACTGACAACTGACCACTGAGTGTAAAATCCCCTAAACTAAAGCCTAGGGGATTTTTAAGGAAACCTACTTGTTAGGTTGAGGAGTCATTCGCAAATAAGGTTTGATTTCTTGATAACCTTTAGGGAATTTGGCTTTGAGGACTTCAGGATCTTTCAAAGATGGTACAATCACCACATCTCCACCGTCTTTCCAGTCTGCGGGGGTAGCAACGCTGTAATTATCGGTTAATTGCAAAGAATCAATAACGCGCAAGATTTCATCAAAGTTGCGTCCGGTGCTGGGAGGGTAGGTGAAAGTGAGACGGAGTTTTTTATTGTTGTCAATAATAAACACAGAACGCACGGTGACAGTAGCTGCTGCGTTGGGGTGAATCATATCATAAAGTTCGGAAACTTTACGATCTGGATCTGCCAAAATCGGGTAGTTGAGGGTGGTGCTTTGGGTTTCTTCAATATCCCCCACCCAGCCATTGTGAGATTCTACATCATCAACGCTGAGAGCGATCGCTTTGATGTTGCGTTTGTCAAATTCTGGTTTTAGTTTAGCAACAGTTCCTAGTTCGGTGGTGCAAACTGGTGTAAAGTCAGCAGGATGAGAGAATAGTACCACCCAGCTATCACCAGCCCAGGAGTAAAAGTCAATTTCCCCATGGGTAGAGGCTTGAGTAAAGTTAGGTACTGTATCACCAAGACGAAGAGTCATAGAAGATTCCCTGTGTTCTAAAAAGATATCTAAATTATACCGTGACAGTATAACACAAAAGACCGATTATCCTATCGGTATGTCGTGGTTTGTAACAAAATTTTAAGTTTGTTGTTTCTGAACTTTTAAGCTAGGTGTTGTTCAACTTGTGAAACTAATTCATTTGTCCAATGGTGGACAAGTTCAGCATTTGCGGCTTCTACCATGACCCTAATTACGGGTTCGGTTCCAGAAGCCCGGACAAGGATTCGACCATTATCACCCATTGCTGCTTCGGCTTTAGCAATGGCTTGTTGCACTGGTTGACAATTTTCCCATCCTAACCGTCGCTCCCGATCTAATACTCGCACATTTCGTAAAATTTGGGGATAGGTTTGGAAACTTTGGTCTACCATTTCTCCCAAGGAAAGATTAGCTTCTTTGACCACAGCGGCAATATGTAAAGCTGTTAATAAGCCATCGCCGGTCATGGCATAATGACTACAAAGGATATGTCCTGATTGTTCTCCTCCCAACATTCCCCCAGTTTTCCGCATTTCGGCTTGGACATATTGATCACCGACAGCGGTACGAATTAATTTACCACCTATTTGTTGCCAAGCTTTTTCAAAGCCTAAATTAGCCATTACGGTAGAAACTATCAAGTTATCTGGAAGTTGTTGTTTTTGTTGTAAATGGCGACCCCAAAGGTAAAGAATATAATCACCATTAACGGATCTCCCCGTATTATCCACAGCTAAAACTCGATCTGCATCGCCGTCAAAAGCAAAACCCATATCGGCTCGATGCTCTTGGACTGCGGTTTGGAGAATATTTAAATGTGTAGAACCGCAATTGACGTTAATGCGATCGCCATCTGCCTGATTATGTAAACAAATTACCTCTGCACCCATTTCCGTAAATACCGTAGGTGCTAAACCTACTGCTGCACCCCAGGCTAAATCTAGAACAATCTTCATCCCTTGGAGGGTAAGTCCAGATGCTAAAGGTGTTTTAATAGACTGGCTATATGTTTTGATCAACTCTGGACGAGAATAGTGTCTGCCACAATTATGGATTTGAGAAGCTGGAGATAATTTACCTCGTAATCCCCCTTCAATTTCGCCTTGTAGGGCTTTGGATAACTTTCCGCCATGTTGATCAAATATCTTAATTCCGTTGTCTTCTGGGGGATTGTGGCTGGCGGAAATCATGATTCCACCAATAGCAGGGGTAATGCTGGTCAGATAGGCTACGCAAGGTGTGGGACATAATCCTAAATACCACACTTCTATACCAGCAGCGGTTAAACCGGCACTCAAGGCCATTGCTAACATATCACTGGAGTTTCTGGAGTCTTGTCCCAATATAATCGGTCCAGGATGATCAGTATGGCTACGGAGGACAATCCCCGCCCAAAAACCCACTTGTAGGGCTAAAGGTGCATTTAGTAAGTCTCCTACTTGACCACGAATACCATCTGTACCAAATAGAGCGTTGGTTGGTAATGGTATGGAATTTAACATTCCGCTATTTGCAAATTCGGAAATACAGCCTTGAGTCCTAGCCATTAATGAAACCATAATTTTAAACACTCCACACAATCACACAGGAGAATAGCATTTTCTTCCATGATTGTTGACGTTGATGAAACACCAAATGAACTCATTGCTTAATGATTTTTAATATAAATTCTCATCAAATAGTTTTAATCTTACGTTTTAATGGGGTTTTTTCACCATTATGAATAAAAAACCCCCACGGTTAATTTTTTTACAGTTGAGAATTTTAATATGAGCAGCAATTTAGCAAGCAAATTACGTGTAGGTACGAAGAAAGCACACACTATGGCAGAAAACGTGGGTTTTGTCAGGTGTTTTTTAAAAGGAGTTGTGGAAAAAAACTCCTACCGCAAGTTGGTTGCTAATTTTTATTTCATTTACTCAGCTATGGAAGAGGAAATGGAAAAACACCAGTATCACCCAATTCTCGGTAAAATATATTTTCCTGAACTGAACCGTAAGTATACTTTAGAACAGGATCTTCATTATTACTATGGTTATAATTGGCGGGAGGAAATCAAATTATCTTCTGCGGGTGCGGCTTATGTCAACCGGATTCGGGAAATTTCCACTACCGAACCAGAATTATTAATTGCTCATTCCTATACTCGTTATTTAGGTGATTTATCGGGGGGGCAAATTCTCAAAGGCATTGCCCAAACGGCAATGAAGCTGGGTGAAGGTGAAGGAACTGCTTTTTATGAGTTTGCAGATATTACCGATGAGAAGGCATTTAAAGCTAAGTATCGAGCCAATTTAGATGCTATGCCTATTGATGATACTACAGGTGATCGTATTACTGAAGAAGCAAATGCCGCTTTTGGTCTAAATATGAAGATGTTCCAAGAGTTGGAAGGTAATTTAATTAAAGCCATTGGTATTATGGTTTACAATGCTATAACCCGTAAACGTACCAAAGGTAGCACTGATTTGGTAACTGCTGAATAATGAATTGAGAAATAATTAACAATTCTGATATTATGTAGGGGTAACAGCCTTGTGATTGTTTTTTGTTGAGGAAAACAACCGGAGGGAAGTTGCCCCTAAATTTTAATTGACAATGAGTAACTATGGAAGCGGGAATCATCAATTGAATTTTCTTAACTTAGCCATAGGTTTTTTAATAAAAATTAATATTCAACCTGTGCCACAATGGTTAAAGGCATAAATACTCAATTTATTAAGGAGGGCGTTATGGTATTGCTCACGGAAAAGTTAAAGAAACGCTTGACTATAAATACTATAGACATCAGTGAAAATACTACCGCAATTCGCTCTTTAGACTGGGACAGGGATCGCTTTGATATTGAGTTTGGTTTGCAAAATGGCACAACATATAACTCTTTTCTGATTCGTGGTGAGAAAATAGCCCTAGTTGATACCTCCCATGAAAAATTTCGTCAACTTTATTTTGATACTCTCACGGGTTTAATTAATCCCCAAAATATTGATTATTTAATTGTTAGTCACACTGAACCAGATCACAGCGGGTTAGTAAAAGATTTATTACAACTTGCTCCTAATATAACCGTTGTTGCGTCAAAAGTGGCAATTCAGTTTTTAGAAGATTTGGTACACCAACCATTTAAGCGTAAAATTGTTAAAAATAGCGATCGCTTGGATTTAGGCAATGGCCATGAATTGGAATTTGTCATTGCTCCGAATTTACACTGGCCTGATACCATTTTCACCTTTGACCACAAAACCCAAATTCTCTACACCTGCGACGCTTTCGGGTTACACTACTGCTCAGAAAGTACCTTTGATGACGATTTAGCAGCCATTGAAGCCGATTTTCAATATTACTATGATTGTTTAATGGGACCCAATGCCCGTTCTGTCCTGTCTGCAATGAAGCGCGTGGCAGAATTAAAAACCATTCGCATGATTGCCACTGGTCATGGTCCCCTATTATATCACAATGTCGAAGAATTGACAAGCCGTTATCGCCATTGGAGTCAAGGACAAACCAAAGCAGAAACCCCTGTAGGAATATTCTACGTCTCCGAGTACGGTTTTGGCGATCGCATTGCCCAATCTATAGCGAATGGGATTACTAAAACCGGTGTGGCTGTCGAAATAACAGATTTAGCCAGTGTCAACGAATTACAAGAGCTGCGGGAACTCGTAGGACGTTGTACGGGTTTAGTCGTAGGAATGCCTCCAGCTTCCGTTAATTCTACCATTCAAGCGGCCTTAAGTACAATTTTAGGTTCAGCCAAAGAAAAACAAGCCATTGGTATTTTTGAAACCGGTGGAGGAGATGATGAACCTACCTATCCGCTGTTAAATAAATTCCGGGCTTTAGGGTTGCACGTATCTTTTCCCGTAATTGAAATTCGGGAAACACCCACAGCTAACACTTATAAAAAATGTGAAGAAGCGGGGACAGATTTAGGACAATGGGTGACAAGAGACAAAAGCATCAAAGCTATGAAATCTCTTGGTGCTGACTTAGATAAAGCTTTGGGTAGGATTAGCGGCGGTTTATATATTATCACAGCTAAAAAGGGTGATGTATCCAGTGCCATGTTAGCTTCCTGGGTCAGTCAAGCCAGTTTCAAACCCTTGGGCTTTTCTATTGCAGTGTCTAAAGATCGGGCAATAGAATCACTGATGCAAGTAGGTGATCGCTTCGTTCTTAATATACTCGAAGAAGGCAACTATCAACTATTAATGAAACATTTCTTAAAAAGATTTGCTCCTGGTGCAGACCGTTTTCAAGGAGTGAAAACCCAACCTGCGGAAAATGGCGCACCTATCCTTACAGATGCTCTAGCATATATAGAATGTGAAGTAGTTAGCCGTATGGACTGTGGTGATCACTGGGCAGTATACAGCACAGCTTACGCGGGTAGAGTATCAAATCCCGATGCTATGACAGCAGTACACCACCGAAAAGTCGGAAATCATTATTAAAAGCAATTGACAACTAACCACTGACTAATGACCACTGACTAATGACCACTAAACCCCGTGATGTACAAATATTGCCCATTGGTACAGATACCATAATACTGCGATCGCGCAGTTGGGCAAGATTAAGATTTGAAATTGAATATGCTTTAGCTAAGGGAACAACGGCTAATTCTTATCTCATCCAAGGCGATAAAAATGCCCTTCTTGACCCCCCTGGCGAAACTTTTACCGAAATTTACCTCCAAGCCTTACAACAGCGGTTTAATGTCAAAAATCTTGATTATGTGATCCTTGGTCACGTTAACCCGAACCGGGCTGCGACGTTAAAAGCTTTGCTAGAAATTGCACCTCAAATTACCTTTGTTTGTTCTAACCCAGGAGCGATAAATTTACGGGCTGCTTTGGAAAATCAGAATTTATCAATTTTGGTCATGCGGGGGGAAGATACCCTGGATTTAGGTAAAGGACACCATTTACAATTTATTCCCACTCCTAACCCCCGTTACGCTGACGAACTTTGTACATGGGACCCGCAAACAGAAATCTTATTTTCTGATAAACTATTTGGGGCGCATATTTGCTCAGATCAGGTTTTTGATGAAGGTTGGGAGGTGTTTAATGAAGATAGACGCTATTATTTTGACTGTTTAATGGCACCTCACGCTAAACAAGTCGAAACAGCTTTAGATAAATTAGCAGATTTGCCGGTGCGAATGTACGCTACTGGTCATGGTCCAATGGTACGCTATGGTTTAATTGATATTACCAAGGGTTACAGAGAATGGACTAAACAGCAAACTTCCGCTGATATGACTGTAGCTTTAATTTATGCCTCAGCTTATGGTAATACTGCAACTTTAGCACAAGCGATCGCTCGCGGCATTACAAAAGCTGGTGTAAGTGTCGAATCTATCAACTGTGAATTTACTGAACCGGAAGAAATCAAAGCCGCAATTGCAAAATCTGCTGGTTTTGTCATAGGTTCTCCCACCCTAGGAGGACACGCACCCACACCAGTACAAACAGCTTTAGGAATAGTTCTCTCAACTGCGACTAATAATAAATTGGCGGGGGTATTTGGTTCTTTTGGTTGGAGTGGAGAAGCGGTTGATTTAATTGAAGGTAAACTTAAAGACGCAGGATACAGATTTGGTTTTGACACCATTCGCGTCAAGTTCAAACCTAATGAAGTCACATTACAAACCTGCGAAGAAGCGGGAACTGATTTTGCCCAAGCATTGAAAAAAGCGGCAAAAAAATTAGTTGTTGCTAAACAACCTGCTACAAATGTCGAACAAGCAGTAGGGCGGATTGTTGGTTCTTTGTGTGTAGTTACAGCAACTCAAGGAGATGTTAAAACGGGAATGTTAGCTTCTTGGGTGACACAAGCCAGTTTTAATCCGCCTGGTTTAACTATTGCGGTTGCTAAAGACCGAGCTATGGAAAATATGACTCACACAAATAACCAATTTGTCGTTAATATTTTAGCAGAAGGGAGAGAAATCCGCAAGCAGTTTATGAAAGTTTACACTCCGGGTCAAGATAGATTTGCTGGTTTGGACATTCAAGAAACTAATAATGGCGGAATTATTCTCAATGGTGCTTTAGCGTATCTGGAATGTTCTGTACAAAGTCGGATGGAAGCAGGTGATCATTGGTTGGTTTATGCTACTGTTGATGATGGTAAAGTCTTAAATCAAGATGGTGTCACAGCGGTGCATTATCGCAAATCAGCGAGTTATTATTAATTAGTAGGGTGGGTAATACCCACCTAAATATACAGCAAATTACAGATAAATATTTTTAACAAAAACAACTAAATTAAGGATGAATGCCTAAAAAAATTAGACAGTTAAAGACAATGTTATCAAAGGCTGGGTTTGTTTACCGTCCTGCTAAAGGTAGTCATAGTTTTTGGACTCACCCATTAATACCTGAACAACCAATTACAATATCAGGAAATGATGGAGATGATGCACTAAAATATATAGAAAAACAAGTAAATCATGTTTTGCAGAAGTTGGAAAAACTAAAGGAGGAAAAATGAACTATCGCTACAGTATGGTTATTCAATGGTCAGATGAAGATAAATTCTATTTAGTACATTTACCCGAATTTCCCTGGCAACAATTCCACACTCATGGAAAAAGCTATGCTGAAGCTGCAAAACATGGACAGGAAGTAATTGAATCTTTGATTGCATGGTATCAAGAACAGGGAAAATCTTTACCAGAACCAATTTCTTTACCTGAAAAAGCATTAAAAGTGGCATAATCAATTATTCCCTGTGATCGCATTTTTGCAGTTTACCATTTACAAGTGATCGCTTCCCTGTCCCCAAGCATCATATTTTTGAAGTTTGGACAAAGGTGATGTAAATACAGTATACAGGAAAATAAAAAAAATATCTCATAAATTTTATTTTGATGCTATAATTACTAACCTTGCAAAAAACAAAATAGTTATGTACGGTTTAAAATTGCTCGTTCCCAGACTCCGGCTGGGAATGCCTACCAGGAGGCTCTGCCTCCAATCCCAGAATACAAGCCATTTTACCCGATTTTGTGCTGGTACTTGAGGCAGAGCCTCATCAACTGCATTCCTAGTCAGAGACTAGGAACGAGAATCAGCGAGTTATTATTAACACCTTACGTCTTGGACCCTCTAGAATTAGATAGAGGGGTAATTTTTTTATGCTATGATGTAAAATGTCTGCTAATATTTTTAATCACTTTAAATAATGCTTCATTTTCAACAATTAGAACCTCAAACACCAAATCATCAAACACAAAATATTGAAATTGAAAATCTTAACACCCAACTATACCAGCACTTTGCTAATAAATTTTGCATAGAAGATGTTCTCAACCGCAAGATTGTTAGTTTTCAGGCTAATAAACTTAAATCTATTTACCGATGGTACAAATATAAAGAAGCTTTTTCTGCTTCATTGGTAGAATATTTACTAGATAAATATATAATCAAATCTGGCGAAATATTAGACCCTTTTGCTGGTAGTGGAACAACTTTATTTGCAGCTAGTAATATAGGATTAAATGCTGATGGAATTGAATTACTATCTATTGGAAAAGAAATTATAAATACTAGGCTCATTTTAGAACAAGAATTTACAGCAGATGATTTCACAAAAATTCTATATTGGTCTAAAAATTTTCCTTGGGAGAAATCAAAAAATCAACAAACTATTCAAGAAATAAAAATTACGACAGGTGCATATCCTCAAGAAACATTAAACGAAATTCAAAAATATATCGGTGCTTACCAAAATGAAAATTGTAGAATCAAGCAAGTATTACAATTTGCACTATTATGTGTTTTAGAAGCAATTAGTTACACTCGCAAAGATGGACAATATTTACGTTGGGATTATCGTTCTAGTCGTCAACAAGGTAATATACCTTTTAATAAAGGAGAAATTCTCAGCTTTAAACAGGCAATTAGTTTTAAAATTACGGAAATTTTAGCAGATATTCAAACTGGGAGTCAACAAGGTGAACTTTTTCCCAGTAAAACTAAACAAGGTGGGATTCGTTTGTTTACAGGTTCTAGCTTAGATATAATGCCACAATTGCCAAATTCTTATTATGATGTAATTCTTACTTCTCCTCCTTATTGTAACCGTTATGATTACACTAGAACTTATGCTTTAGAACTTGCTTTGTTAGGAGTAGGACAAGAAGAAATAGTTAATCTTAGACAACAAATGTTAAGCTGTACGGTTGAGAATAGACCGAAAGATTTATTAGCAATTAATTCTCAATGGTTAAATGCTATTTTGGCTACAGATCAGCAAAAATTACTCCAAGCAATTTTACAATATTTGGAAGAACAAAAATTACAAAAACAATTAAATAATAATGGTATTCCGAGAATGGTAAAAGGTTATTTTTATGAAATGGCTTGTATAATTTATGAATGTTATCGAGTCATGAAACCACAAGGGTTGATGTTTATGATTAATGATAATGTGCGTTATGCTGGTGTGAGTATTTCAGTGGATATGATTCTATCGAATATAGCTGAGTATCTGGGATTTAAAGTAGAAAATATTTTAGTTTTACCCAACACTAAAGGTAATAGTAGTCAACAAATGGGTATACATGGACGTGATGCACTGAGAAAGTGCGTTTATGTTTGGAGAAAAGTTTAATTTAATCAAATTAAGGTAACTGAAATTGGCATATAAAAATCATTTAAATACAGGTCTTGATTTAGTAACAGCTTATGAAAAAACTAGGGCTGGTTTTGTTGCTTTAGCTATTGAAAGAAACCGTCGAGCTACACCATTTATTGATCAAGCAAGAGTATTAAAAACTATTGCTTCTCAAGTTAATAATCCTGCTGATTTAATGAATCTGATAGAAATACAACCTGCTTTATTAGCTGCATCTGGAGTTTCCGATAAAGCCGCAGGTTATTTACAGCCACAGGATAAAATACAAGCTATTCAAGGGTTAATTAAGGAGTTTTTAGAACCAGCAGGTTCAGATTTTGTAGAAGAATTAATTTATAGATTTTTGCTAACAAGAGGAGATACGCTAGGTGGTTCAATGAGGAATGTAGGTGGAGTGTTAGCACAGCGTAAATTAACTCGCGCAATTTTGGCTAATCTTGCACTTGCTAATATTCCTTATTATTGGTTACATTCTACAACTAAAACATGGATTCCGATGACGGAAGAAGATGCAGGAATAGATTTATATTTGAAGGGTTTAAGTTGGTCTATTGGTAATAAAAATAGAGCCATAATTTATAATCTGACAGTTCCTTTAGTCAAAAGTAATATTGATGTGTGTCTTTTCAACTGTGGTTATCAACAAATTTCTCCTGCAATTTATAAAATTCCCAATCTTTATATTGCACTGGGGGAATTAAAAGGAGGAATTGATCCTGCTGGTGCTGATGAATATTGGAAAACAGCGAGAACTGCTTTATCTCGAATATGGAAGGCATTTTCTCAAATTGATTTGTCACCACATACATTTTTCATTGGTGCAGCTATTGAAAAACCTATGGCTGAAGAAATATGGAATGATTTAGAATCTGGTAAATTGAGCAATGCTGCTAATATGACAAATGATACTCAAGTTGACTCGATCTGTCACTGCTTAATCAGTTTATAGGATTTTTAGGCGGACTTTTGCAGTTTACCATTTACAAGCGATCGCTTCCCTGTCCCTAAGCATCGCATTTTTGGAGTTCAGACAAAGGTGATCTGAATACGATATTTAAGAAAATAAAAAATATATCCCTCGTTCCCAGACTCCGGCTGGGAATGCCTACCAGGAGGCTCTGCCTCCAATCCCAGAATACAAGCCATTTTACCCGATTTTGTGCTGGTACTTGAGGCAGAGCCTCATCAACTGCGTTCCTAGTCAGAGACTAGGAACGAGAACAATATTTTATATAAACGCTTGACATATTATTTTTTTCTTGCTATATTGATTTACATAAGTCAAAGATTTACATATAAGTCAAATGTTTAAATAAAAAAAGGGCAGACCCCCTGTATAAGATAAGTCCACCCTTATTAAAATTAAATTTGATACAGAAGAAAACCGATGTTTCTGCAAAAAACTAAATTTACTTCTGTTTAATGATAGTAACAATAGATTCCACTCGGTTAACAGTGGAATCTGTGTATTTCGCTGTGTTAGCTAGATTGAAAGTAATGTAGCTAATTAGAGCCAAAGCCACTAAGACGAAAGCGTAGTGTTTCAGCAACTGAGTTCTCCTCACTAGGTTGTCAATACACAATCCATGGTCGACCAGCACCCCGATTTCTATTGGAGTGGCATTTTTGATTTTTGGGTGCATATGCTTTAAAGTCTAGCACGTACCAGATAAATAAAGCAACAATAATTTGTACTTAATTTCTCGATACCAGCGCTATTAGTACAGTTTGTTGAGAACTACAAAATTATTAAAGTGTGTAAATCTAGTTCTCAAGCAATAAAGTTAGATTTTCTTAGAACAAGTGTACTATTTTAGTATTAATTAATACTGTCATCTGAAACCTAGATCCAGTTATTAGCCTGACAGATGAGCAGTTTTATCAACTCTGTATGGACAATAATGCACAAGCAGAATGAATTATTGTGCCTCCAGTAGGAGAAGAAAGCGAACCTAGTGAAGCTGATTTAATTATAAAAGCAGGTAAAATACACCGAATATATAAATAACGGCTTACAATTGCGTTGATTAATTGACCCAAAATCAACAAATAGAAATTTACCAACTGGGAAAACCTGTAGAAATTGTTCAATTTCCTGTATTTCTGTCTGGAGAGGACGTATTACTAGGATTTGCATTGCAATTTGGGAATGACTAAAAAAATTACCCACCCCGCGAACGGAATAGGTAATCTTTTCAAGACTCAATCACTAAAAGATTTTAGCTAAATTTAGCCTAATAGCGATTACCGCCGCCACGGTTGCCACCGCCACCGCCACCACCGTAGCCACCACCACGATTACCACCGGAAGGACCTCTGTCTTCCTTAGGTTTTGCTTTGTTAACTTTTAAATCACGACCCATCCATTCAGCACCATCAAGAGCATCAATAGCAGCCTGTTCTTCAGCGTCAGTACCCATTTCTACAAAACCGAAGCCGCGCAAGCGACCTGTCTCACGGTCTGTAGGAAGTTGAACACGTTTTACAGAACCGTACTCTGCAAAAACTGTACTTAGCGCATCTTGTGTAACTTCGTAAGAGAGGTTACCCACGTAAATTGACATAGAATATTTCCAAAATCATAAGAGTGTAGAGATTTAGATTTCGGAGAAAGGTCTGTAAATACTAAAAGGGAAAGCCTGTCAATACTAACCACAAACATCACCGCCGAATTAATTCCCACCCTTTAATGATTACACAAAAAATCAGAATTGTGCCAAGAAGTTTAAAAAATGTTGTAAAAAGTCATATTTGTTGTTTATGAGTGGTCTTAACAGTAAACTACACCCATTAAATAACCCTATACTCTCTACTTCAGCTATAAAACCTTGGATTATATTCGCTTATCCAGATGTCAATTTATCCTTAACTGTTTAGCTTATATCACTAAACGTATCTTTAAGAACAGAGCGTGCTGCTAGATGATTACGAGTAGAGGTAAGAATTTCCGCTTCTCGTTCTAAACGCGCAACTGTGTCCTGTATTTCTAGTAATGCTTGTTGTTCTGGAGCGACACCATAAAGATTACTAGCTATCCAATAAGATAGTTCTGTGGGTAAGTCTGGTAAATCATTTGGTAGTTCAATCTCCTGTTCTGTTAATTTGGATGAAAGATGCACTACATCCCGCAATAGTTGTTCTACTTCAGAAGCTAAAGGACGTAGATCCTTAGCTGGTGATTGATCTTCGATCCATTCTACCAAACCGACGCGGTAGGGCTTTTCCCGGACATATTCTAAAACTCGAAATCTTTGTTGTCCTAAAGCTAATAGCTTGATTCTGTCATCGGGTAGTCGTTGATAATGGAGAATTTCCGCACAACAACCCACATTAGCAATTGTACCTTTGGTGGGATCAATCATCAATACGCCAAAACGGCGATCGCTTTCCAAAATCGTATTCATCATGATTCTGTAGCGAAATTCAAAGATATGTAGGGGTAATGGTCTGGTAGGAAATAGAACTACTTCGGGTAATGGAAATAGAGGTAATTCACGCACGGCAATTTTAGAGGAGGATGTCATGGTTATTTGAGTATAAATTTTATTCTTAAAATATATTGTTGGCTATTTTTCCCGCACTTGGTTTCTATTTTACCATGATGTTTTATGGTTAATAAAAAGCCCTGAGATAAATTTTCCCAGAGCTTCCTAAATGTCAGTGGTCAGTTGTTCGTTGTCAGTTGTTTTTTCTTCACCACTGACGATTGACCACTGACCACTGACCACCAACGATTGACAAACTTACAATTTGACTTCAATATCTACACCTGAAGGCAAATCTAGCTTCATAAGTGCATCAATAGTTTTAGAAGAAGGCTGATAAATGTCAATAATCCGACGATGGGTGCGGGTTTCAAAATGCTCACGGGAATCTTTATCTACGTGAGGTGATCTTAGTACGCAATATATCTTGCGTTTTGTTGGTAAAGGAATTGGTCCGATAGCTGTCGCGTTGGTGCGGTTAGCGGTGTCTACAATCTTCTCGCAAGATGTATCTAATAAACGTCGGTCAAATGCCTTTAAGCGAATTCTAATCTTCTGCTGCTGTAGAGTTGCCATTTTTAGTTTTCCAGGTTCGGTAAATTTTAGACTTTAGATTTTAGATTTTAGATGTTCAATTTCATCCCCAATCCAAAATTTAAAATTGTTTATGGGAATAGAAAGGAGCAGAGATTTTATTACTTATCTCCGCTCCTTTTTGACATACTCACCGACCTGAAGGTGCGGTGATTCTTGACACTTCAATGAAACACGCCACAAGTGGTCTTATCGTCCCTCCATGTCCGTTTAAAGTCTCCCAATGCCCTATGGCGACTATGACCAAATTTTAACATAAAGCCGTCCTAGAAGGACGGGGCTTGTGTCCCGTCTTTTCGGTCATGAGAGCAAAAAGGTGAGTGTTATTTCAAGATTTTAGCGACAACACCTGCACCAATAGTCCGGCCACCTTCACGAATAGCGAAGCGCATACCTTGTTCAATAGCAACTGGGTTAATCAATTCTACTGTTACTTTGATGCGATCGCCAGGCATTACCATTTCCACATCTTTATTATCATCAGAGGTAAAGGCTTTGATTGTACCTGTTACATCAGTTGTCCGCACATAGAACTGAGGACGATAACCAGCGAAAAATGGTGTTTTCCGACCACCTTCTTTCTCTGTTAAAACGTAAACTTCACCTTGAAACTGAGTGTGAGGTGTAATTGAGCCTGGTTTAGCTATTACCATACCCCGCTCAATGTCTTCCTTTTTCATACCGCGTAGTAGTACACCGGCATTATCACCAGCCATACCTTGATCAAGGCTCTTCTTGAACATTTCGATCCCAGTGACTGCGGTACTGCGGGTATCTCTGATGCCAATTAGCTCAACTGTATCGCCAACCTTAACGACACCGCGTTCAATCCGTCCAGTAGCCACAGTACCGCGACCTGTGATGGTGAACACATCTTCCACAGCCATCAAGAATGGTTGGTCTATAGCCCGCTCAGGAGTGGGAATATAAGAATCTACAGCATCCATTAATTCATAGATTTTATCTACCCACTTATTCTCACCACGCTGAGTTTTGGGATTAGCGGTCATTGCTTGGAGAGCTTGTAGACCTGAACCTTTGATAATGGGAATATTGTCACCATCGAAATCATAGTCGGTGAGCAGTTCCCGCAATTCCATTTCTACCAATTCCAGCAATTCCTCGTCATCCATCATATCTTCCTTGTTCAAGAAGACGACCAGACTAGGAACACCCACTTGTTTGGCCAAGAGGATGTGTTCACGAGTTTGGGGCATAGGACCATCCGTAGCTGCAACTACTAAGATGCCTCCATCCATTTGCGCTGCACCTGTGATCATGTTTTTCACATAGTCAGCGTGTCCAGGACAATCCACGTGAGCATAGTGACGACTAGCTGTTTCATACTCAACGTGAGCAGTATTGATTGTAATACCCCGAGCTTTTTCTTCAGGTGCATTATCAATTTGGTCGTAGCCTTTAGCTACAGCTTGACCCATAGCGGCCAAGGTCATGGTAATAGCTGCTGTTAAAGTAGTTTTGCCGTGGTCAACGTGGCCAACAGTACCGATATTAACGTGAGGTTTAGTTCTTTCAAACTTTGCGCGTGCCATGAATAATCGTTTCCTTTTTTAATTAAGCGTTCCCTTTACTTTTTGAGATGATTCCCTCAGCTACGCTGCGAGGCACCTCTTCGTAGGTACTAAACTCCATCGTAAAGATACCTCTACCTTGGGTTTTTGACCGGATATCAGTGGCATAACCAAACATGGTTGCCAGTGGAACTTTCGATACTACCTTCGCAAGTCCTTGTTCAGTGCTTTGGCTTTCAATCTGTCCTCTGCGGGAGATTAAGTCACCAATCACGTTACCGATATAGTCTTCAGGTACTTCTACTTCAACTTTCATGATCGGCTCTAAGATCACAGGAGAGGCTTTTGTAGCCGCTTCTTTTATGGCCATAGAACCAGCAATTTTGAAAGCCATTTCTGAAGAGTCTACGTCGTGGTAAGAACCATGTATTAATGTAGCTTTGACATCAATAAGTGGATATCCAGCTAAAATACCAGATTCACAACATTCTTTCATGCCCTGTTCAGCAGGTCCGATGTACTCTTTCGGTACAATCCCACCGACAATTTTAGAAACAAATACAAAACCTGTACCTGGTTCACCTGGTTCTAAATTGATCACTACGTGACCGTACTGACCCTTACCACCACTCTGACGGATAAATTTACCATCAACTTTTTCGACGGCTTTGCGAATGGTTTCACGGTAAGCCACTTGGGGAGCACCAACGTTTGCTTCTACTTTAAATTCCCGTAACATCCGATCTACGAGAATTTCTAGGTGCAATTCTCCCATGCCCGCAATTACGGTTTGGTTGGTTTCTGGATCAACACGCACCCGGAAGGTGGGGTCTTCTTCGGAAAGAGATTGCAGTGCTTTGGAAAGCTTGTCCATGTCATTCTTGGTTTTGGGTTCAACCGCTACCGAGATCACAGGCTCAGGAATAAATAGGGATTCCAAAATTACTGGTGAACCTTCATCACAAAGGGTATCACCTGTCAAGGTGTCTTTCAATCCTAAAGCAGCGCCTAAGTCACCTGCCCGTAGTTCATCTACGTCTTGTCGGTCATCTGCTTTCATCAGCACTAACCGAGAGATCCGTTCTTTTTTATTCTTGCTGACGTTAAGAACGTAACTACCTTTCTTCAGCACACCAGAATAAACACGAACGAAGGTCAGGCGACCGTAAGGATCAGCCATAATCTTAAATGCCAAGGCTGATAATGGTTCTTCATCATCAGCATGACGTTCTACAGGATCACCGTTGAGTAGGGTTCCTTGAATTGGTGGCACTTCCAGTGGTGATGGTAGGTAATCTATCACCGCATCTAACATCAGTTGCACGCCTTTGTTTTTAAAGGCTGAACCGCAAAGCACTGGTACAATTGTCCCAGCAATTGTTCCCTTTCGGAGGGCAGTACGGATTTCTGCTTCTGTCAGTTCTTCGCCCTCGAAGTACTTGTTCATCAGCGTGTCATCAGTTTCTGATACGGCTTCTACCAGCTTGACGCGGTATTGGGCTGCTTTTTCGGCTAGATCTGGGGGAATTTCTATTGTTTGGATATCAGTTCCTTGGTCGTTGGTGTACATATATGCACACATTTTCACCAAGTCTATAATCCCTTTAAATTCGGTTTCACTACCAATAGGTAGTTGAATAGCAATGGCATTAGCTCGCAAGCGATCGCACATCTGGTCATGCACTCTATAGAAGTTCGCACCGGTGCGATCCATCTTGTTAATAAAGGCAATGCGAGGGACTTTATAGCGGTCTGCTTGTCGCCATACTGTTTCTGATTGGGGTTGAACACCACCTACGGAACAAAATACAGCGATTACACCATCTAATACTCGCATGGAACGTTCAACTTCAATTGTGAAGTCTACGTGACCGGGAGTATCAATAATGTTAATTTGATGATCATTCCAACTGGTACTAATGGCGGCAGCAGTAATGGTAATTCCCCGCTCCCGTTCCTGTTCCATCCAGTCTGTAACGGCAGTTCCTTCATGAACTTCGCCAATTTTATGAATGATCCCAGAGTAAAATAATATTCTCTCTGTTGTCGTTGTTTTGCCCGCATCTATATGCGCCGCAATACCGATATTGCGTACTTTCTCTAGCGGGTTCGTGCGTGCCACAGTTACCTCCTATCGTTTTCCCCTCATGATATCTGCTATATAAATCCTAGACAAAGCTAGATATTTACTTCTTACTTCAATGGGAGCATGGGAGCAGTTATCCCTCAGTAAGCTTTCACGCTTTAGCAAAACGCAATATCACTTTTTGCTTTGAAAAAACCATCACTATGATTGCTTGGTTTTCGCGTCAGTAATAGTTTGATTAAAGACTATGGCTTCGCCATCAGACAATTCACATTGTATATGAATTGCTGAACAGAAAAGACGATATATCGCCTTTCTACCTAGTTTAGTAACGATAGTGTGCAAATGCTTTATTTGCTTCGGCCATCCGGTGTGTTTCTTCCCGCTTACGAATAGCGCTGCCAGTTTCATTGGCGGCATCCATTAATTCATTAGCTAGTCTACCAGCCATGGTTCTACCTGGACGTTGACGAGAATACTGCACTAACCACCGCAATGCTAGGGTAGTACCGCGATCTGTCCGCACTTCCATGGGTACTTGGTACGTTGCTCCACCTACCCGGCGAGCTTTTACTTCTACCAATGGGGTCGCGTTACGCACGGCTTTTTCAAAAGTTTCTAAGGGACTTCCACCGGTACGTTCTTCAATAGTTTTCAAAGCATCATAAACTATTCTTGCGGCAATTGATTTTTTGCCATGACGCATTATCCGCCGCATCATCATGCTGATAAGGCGACTGTTATACACTGAGTCAGGCGGGACTGCACGCCTTTGACTAACACCACGACGAGACATACTTCATCCTTGAATACGGAATTTGGTCACGAAATTATATGCTATCAGAACACAGGAGACTAAAAGCAGTTTAATTCGCCGCTGATTTTTCCTGAGTTTTCGTTTATGGCTTGCGCCACGCTATCGTTATCAATTGCAAGGAGGCTGAATTAACTCATTTCAGTCATCAGACACAGAAGACGACAACGTAATCAACTTTAAAATTTAGATTAAAGTGCTGTTATCGTTTACAGGATTATCTTCAGAAACTCATGCAAATTGTGTTTTATGCCAGATACAGTTTGATTTTTTTTTAAAATTTCGTTCCTGCTGGTTCTTTGATGCAGTTTTAGGTAGGACGATTAACCGTTCTTGAGGCGATTAACCGCCGCTTACCTATTTTTTACCTGCCTTTTGGCGCTTAGTTCCATATTTGGAACGGCCTTGTTTCCGATCTTTAACTCCGGCTGTATCTAATGTGCCACGAATAATGTGGTATCTAACTCCGGGTAAGTCTTTGACCCGACCACCACGAATCATAACTACGGAATGTTCTTGTAAGTTATGACCGATACCTGGGATGTAAGCTGTTACTTCAAATCCTGAGGTAAGTCTGACCCTGGCTACCTTGCGGAGTGCTGAGTTAGGCTTTTTAGGTGTAGTTGTGTATACTCTGGTACAAACGCCTCGACGTTGAGGGCATTCTTTCAGAGCAGGGGACTTTGTTTTCTGACGCGCTAGTTCGCGTTCACTACGTATTAGCTGCTGTATTGTTGGCATGAGTTACAGCGCGTGAAGCTGCTTTATGATCTAAGTTTTAACAAATCCTGATTATATCTTTTTTTCTGATTTTCTGTCAATCATTTTGGGAGAAAACAAGGAACAGGCAACGGAGAACAGCCAAGAGGCTAAAGGCAAAAGGCAAAAAGTAGGAAAATTTTTTACCCAATGACTACTGACTACTGACCAATAACTACTGACTAACAGAGAAAGAATTACCACAGCTACAGGTGGATGTTGCTTGGGGGTTATGAAAGCGAAAACCCCCACCCATTAAATCTTCTGAATAATCCAGTGATAATTCATTGATGTAATTGAGGCTTTCCGGGTCTATAATTACACGAAGATTTTGCAACTCTAAAACCTGGTCTTGGGGTTGTACTGTTGTATCAAAAGCAAGATCATAAAACCAATCAGCACAGCCTCCAGATTTCACCCGCAAGCGAAATAAAATATTTGATGGTTGTTTAGATTTTAAGCGTTCAATCTCATTAATGGCTGCTGGACTCAAATAAATCATGGAATTTTTAGATTAGTCAGTGGTCAGTGGTCAGAAATAAAAAAAATTTCCTCTTACCTATTGCCTATTTTTCAGAACGGGCATAGTCATCTTGATAGCGAATAATATCATCTTCTCCCAAATATTCCCCATTTTGGACTTCAATTAAAATTAAGGGAATTACACCGGGGTTTTCTAATCGATGGGTTGTACATTGAGGGACATAGGTTGATTGATTGTTGCTTAATAAGATTTGTTGTTCACCACAAACTACTTTAGCTGTACCAGAAACAACAATCCAGTGTTCACTGCGGTGGTGGTGCATTTGTAAGCTGAGACGATGTCCGGGCTTGACTTCAATTCGCTTAATTTTATATCCGCGTCCTTCTTCTAAAATTGTGAAAGACCCCCAGGGACGTAATTCAGTAGCTGCAACATTCTTAGAATTAATTGTCGGTTGCAGGGACGGGGTATGAATAGGGACGGTTTCTGGTAGTTTAGCCATAGTTACCTCAGTAATTAGTAATTAACAACGAACAACGAACAACAGAGACATAACAAATCCATTTTTAGTCTAAATAGTCAATGAGATTTAGCTACTTTGCTCAAGATAGCAAAACTCACCATTAATCAGTAAAGTCCTCTGTTGAAACTGATATGTCTACACAAAGTCTTCATTAAAAATTAATTTAGGGTTTGACAGATTCAGATTCTAGGAAAATACCAATACCGTTATGAACACGCGCTGCTGTATTGGGGGAACGGTCAAGTAACTGACCACTTAAATAAAGACTAGTAGAACTACCACCGTCTAAATTTAAGGCATTAATACAACCCATAGTTTGCATTAATTTTGCTTGTTCTGCTAAAGTTGGACCGCCACCACCAGCCCGATTATGTACAGCAGCAATAATAATATTACCCGTAGAGCTAGTACAAATACTGCTACGAACTGCTTGACTTGCCATAAAAGCGGGGCTAAATGCTTCCGCTTGTCCGTCTAAAACTATTTGTCGATTTTGAACTAATAGAGGACCTGCAGCAATAATATTAGCATAGCGACTAAATTCAGGTGTAGTGGTGGTGCTAGTCAGATTAACTTTTGTACCTATGGGTAGTTGTGGTTTTTCACTACGGAAGGTAAGAAGATAACCATTTTTAGGAATTATGATAGCATTTATACCACTTTTACCTCCTGGTAATTGATTAGTTACTTGATTGTTTTCGATCACCAATATACTTTCATTATCAGTTAAAGGTGTATAAGTATTTCCCCAGGCTGATGTATAACGAGCGATACCACGTTGAACATAACCACTATTGAGTAAGACTATGGATAAACGCTGATTATTATTGGTGGTTAAGGTTTCTGTGAGGGTAAGACGACCAAAATAAAATTGTCCGTTATTATTCCAAGCGATTGCTCCTCTGTTGAGAATTGGACCGGATAGCCATTGATTATCTCGACGAATTGCCCCTAAAGGTAATTTATTATTACGGTTAAAATAACCACCATTAATTGCAGCTACCGCTAAGTAATTTTGAGCAGTTTGCCATAAAGGGGCTGTACCAGTGAGTGTTTGTGGGTTTGTAACTATGGGTTTAATACTTAATCCTACTTCACTAGGATTAATATCCAACCAAACTACGGGAAAGCGAACTGTTCCTAGGCTCACAAACTGCTGTCGCCATTGTAACCCCCGTGCCCAAGTAATACTCTTTTCTACTAAAGCCTCAGGTTGAATGTCAATAACTAGGCGGTTTGGTTGGGGAATTGTGCTAATCTGTGGAGATTGACCAAAGGGAACACTTAACCGGACAATTGTTTGATTATTTACCACTTCCACCTTTTGAATTATTGATGCGGGTGTTATTGGTATATTAGGTTGAGGGTTATAACGTTGAATTAAAGCGGAGTCAGCGATACCATCTAAAATGATTGTCCATTCTCGATGAGGTGGTGTGGTAGATTTAGAAATGATTTCATCAGGATCTACTACTTTTTTAACTGGTAACTCTTGACGAACTTGCCAAGGAGTGGCCATGTCTAAATCTAAAACAACTCTATCTCCTGTTGGTAGTTTACCGAGACGGATATTTTTGAGTTGAGAAGGAGGAGTAGAAATTACTAAACTGTTCCCATTAGTCTGAATTCTCCATCCTTGTTTAAGCGCTAATTGAGTAATATCTAAATAGCGATATCCTCCACGGAGATTGGTATTCAGAACAAGGGAGCTTGAAAACCATTGTACTGGTTGTTGTCCAGGATTACTACTATTGAGTAAATCTATACCGATGAGTTGCTTAACCGCGCCATCACTTAGATAGGTTTGTATCTCGGTTCTGGTTGGTTTTGGCTGTAACCATGCTCCTGGTAAGGTCCTACCATTGAGAATAATTTGATTACCGGCACTCGAAGAAGTAGACACGGGAGTTGGTAAACTGGGGATATTTTGAGCTAATGCCCCGTGAGTAGTAGTTAAATATAGTGCTGTTGATAGTAGTGGTAACACAGAATTAAGCATTTTGAGGATCATTGACTGGCCATTTTTAAAAGTGAACTACTTTTGCTATCATACAAAACCCAATGCCAGGAAAATTTATCAGGAAATTTAAAAAATAATTATCTTTTCTAGAAATAATCGTGATACTATACATATTGGGTTTCTGTCTCTTGTACAGAGCAAAAACAATTATCATGTTAAAAATATAACTGTAATTGTTTTAAATAATACAAACTCATCCTGGGGACTATGCGGATAGTCTTAGGGGTTAAAACTGAAATTCGCAGACTCTACCTCAATCTCTAAGATTTTGGATTTGGAGATTTAAATCTGAAATTTCCAGTTGCTGTGGTGGGTAATGAATAAGCAGTGAAAATATAAGCAAAACACAGATATATTTTAGGACTTGTCAAATGGGCATATAGTAAAAAAGGTTGATTTAGGTGAATATTTAACTGTCAGCAATCAGCCAAGAACCAGAATATTCTTGCATGGTGTAGACCATTAGCAAAAAACTTCAAAAACTGTTGGATTTATAGGTTGTTCTGGATTAAGGTAGTTTGTTTTTACAGTGCGTTTAACAAATAAAAAATAGATAGGCATTGGTAATATAGCTTTGGCTAAATGTCAAGCTCAAACTAAAATTGTTATATCTAAATTTTGGTAATTATGTATTTTTATCCAGTGCCAAAACTGAGGAAATTTCCCTCTAGTAGTAATAACAATATCTGTACCTCAACATTTCAGGAATAAAGTATGAGTCATCAATCATTAAATCAGGGTCAGCCTACAGTGTCAGATAATTTTCAAGATACATACCCAGGACAAAAGTGGTTAGTAGAAGAAAGAGATGCTTGTGGAGTTGGGTTTATTGCCCATCGTCAAAATATTGCCAGTCATGAAATTTTAGATCAGGCCTTAACTGCGTTAACTTGCTTAGAACATAGAGGGGGCTGTAGTGCTGACCAGGATTCCGGTGATGGTGCAGGGATATTAACGGCGATTCCTTGGGAATTATTAGCACAAGAAAACAGTAGTATAATTGATTTTGCCAATCTCAGTAATATGGCGGTGGGGATGATATTTTTTCCCCAAGATGTAACAGCCGCTAAATCTGCCAAAGCTGCATTTGAGCAAATAGCAACAGAAGAAAAATTAACTGTACTGGGCTGGCGAGTAGTTCCAGTTTGTCCAGAAGTATTAGGGGTGCAAGCAAAAGAGAATCAACCTCATATAGAACAGGTTGTGATTTATTGTGCTGATAAAAGCGGTGATGAGTTGGAAAGAGAATTGTATATTGCGAGTAAACGCATTATGCAAGCGGGGAGGAGAATTTCTGAAGATTTCTATGTATGCTCCTTATCTAGTCGAACCATTGTCTATAAGGGTATGGTGCGTTCCGCTGTGTTAGGGGATTTTTATGAAGATCTAAAAAATCCTGGGTTTAAATGTGCATTTGCGGTATATCATCGCCGCTTTAGTACCAATACCATGCCTAAATGGCCTTTAGCTCAACCGATGCGGTTATTAGGTCACAATGGAGAAATTAACACCTTATTGGGGAATATTAATTGGATGATGGCACGGGAAGCTACCCTCAGTCATCCGATTTGGCATAATCGTTTTGATGAACTCAAACCACTAGTAAATATTGATAATAGTGATTCCGCTACTTTAGATAATGTATTGGAATTATTGGTACGTTCAGGACGCAGCCCCTTAGAAGGGTTAATGATGATGGTTCCCGAAGCCTACAAAAATCAACCTTCTTTGGCTGAATATCCAGAAGTTGGGGATTTTTATGAATATTACAGCGGGTTACAAGAATCATGGGATGGACCAGCGCTGTTAGTATTTAGTGATGGTAAAAAAGTTGGGGCGACATTGGACCGCAATGGGTTAAGACCTGCCCGTTATGTGATTACCAAAGATGATTATATTGTGGTTGCGTCTGAGGCCGGAGTGGTAGACTTTCCAGAAGAGAATATTCTCGAAAAAGGTAGACTCGGTCCTGGACAAATGATTGCGGTGGATTTAAATACCCAGGAAATTCTGAAAAATTGGGAGATTAAACAACGTATTGCTAAACAACATCCTTACGGGGAATGGTTGAGACAGCATCGTTTAGAATTGAGTCAATTAGTGCAGGGTAAGTCTGTAGTTAATGGCAATGGTAACGGTAATGGGTATTTGTCAACGAACAACGAACAACTGACTACTAACAAAATTGATCCCCAAGTCTTATTACAACAGCAAATTGCCTTTGGTTATACTATAGAAGATGTGGAAATGGTGATTCACCCCATGGCCAGCACTGGTGCAGAGGCGACTTTCTGTATGGGTGATGATATTCCTTTGGCTGTGCTGTCAGAAAAATCCCATTTGCTGTATGACTATTTTAAACAGCGCTTTGCCCAAGTTACCAACCCAGCTATTGACCCTTTACGGGAAAAGCTGGTAATGTCTCTAACTGTGGAGTTGGGTGAAAAGGGGAATTTATTAGAACCTAAACCAGAATACGCCCGCAGACTCAAGTTAGAGTCACCCGTTGTCACTCAAACAGAGTTAGAAGCAATTAAGTTGTCAGGATTTGCTACGGCTGAGTTATCAACTTTATTTCCCATTGCTACAGGACCAAATGGGTTAAAAATAGCCGTGGAATCTTTGCAAGAACAAGCGGCTGAGTCGGTGCGGGCTGGTGCGAAGATCTTAATTTTAAGTGACCGTACAGGTACAGGTATTGCTGCGGAATATACTTATATTCCTCCTTTATTAGCTATTGGTGCGGTTCACCATTACTTAATCAGCAAAGGGTTACGGATGAAAACATCCTTAATTGTGGATACTGCTCAATGTTGGAGTACCCATCATTTTGCCTGTCTGTTGGGTTATGGTGCGGGTGCTGTTTGTGCCTATATGGCTTTAGATACTGTCAGTGCTTGGTGGGCTGAACCGAAAACTCAGCAGTTTATGACTAAGGGCAAAATTGCTACTTTAACTTTAAACCAAGCCATCGAAAATTATCGTCAAGCTATAGAATCGGGTTTGCTGAAAATCCTCTCAAAAATGGGAATTTCCCTGCTTTCTAGTTATCAAGCAGCACAAATATTTGAAGCGATTGGTATTGGTGGTGATTTGTTAGCTTTGGGTTTCCGGGGGACAACTTCTCGCATTGGTGGTTTAAGTGTGAGTGAATTGGCACAAGAGGTGCTATCGTTCCACAGTAAAGCTTTCCCAGAATTGACGGCTAATAAGTTGGAAAACTTAGGTTTTGTTCAATACCGTCCCAGTGGTGAATATCATAGTAATAACCCGGAATTAGCTAAGTCACTGCATAAGGCGGTTAATGGTAAACAATATGACCATTATGAAGTTTATAAACAGCATCTTAAAGGTAGACCAGTGACGGCGCTACGTGATTTACTAGATTTTCACAGTGAACGCGCGTCGATTCCTTTAGAAGAGGTAGAGTCAATTCAGGATATTGTTAAGCGATTCTGTACAGGTGGGATGTCCTTAGGAGCTTTATCACGAGAAGCACATGAAACTTTAGCGATCGCTATGAATCGCATCGGTGGTAAATCTAATTCTGGTGAAGGTGGGGAAGATCCTGTTCGTTATAACGCTTTGAATGATGTTGATACTGCTGGTAAGTCTCCTACTTTCCCCCATTTGCATGGGCTAAGAAATGGTGATACCGCTGCAAGTGCCATTAGGCAAGTTGCGTCAGGGCGGTTTGGCGTAACGCCCCAATATCTAGCCACAGCTAAACAAATTGAAATTAAAATCGCCCAAGGTGCAAAACCGGGAGAAGGTGGACAACTACCAGGACCAAAGGTAAGCCCCTATATTGCTATGTTGCGGCGTTCTAAACCCGGTGTAACTTTAATTTCACCACCACCCCACCATGACATTTATTCCATTGAAGACTTAGCACAGTTGATTTTTGATTTGCACCAAATTAACCCTAAAGCTCAAGTTTCGGTGAAATTAGTGGCAGAAATCGGAATTGGGACAATTGCAGCAGGTGTAGCTAAGGCTAACGCCGATATTATCCAAATTTCGGGACATGACGGCGGTACAGGTGCATCACCACTGTCTTCTATTAAACACGCTGGTAGTCCTTGGGAATTGGGTTTAACAGAAGTACATCGGGTATTGATGGAAAACAGGTTACGCGATCGCGTTATCTTGCGTGTAGATGGTGGTCTGAAAAGCGGCTGGGATGTCCTAATTGGCGCGTTAATGGGTGCTGAGGAGTTCGGATTCGGTTCAATAGCGATGATTGCGGAAGGCTGCATTATGGCGCGGATTTGCCACACTAATAATTGTCCCGTCGGTGTAGCTTCTCAGAAGGAAGAATTGCGGAAACGGTTTACTGGTATTCCTGATCATGTTGTAAATTTCTTTTACTTCATTGCGGAAGAGGTGCGGAGTCTGTTGGCTAAATTGGGATATCGTTCTCTATCAGAAGTGATTGGCCGGGCTGATTTATTAACGGTGCGTCCCGAAATCAAATTGAATAAAACTCAAGCGCTGAATCTAGATTGTTTAACTAAGTTACCAGATACAAGAGTTAATCGTAGTTGGTTGGTACATGAGAAAGTTCACAGTAATGGACCAGTTTTAGATGATCAATTACTAGCTGATTTAGATATCCAAGCTGCGATTGAAGATCAGGGGACAATTAATAAAACCTACACCGTCGTAAATACTGATAGAACCGTCGGTTCTAGGTTAACTGGGGTAATTGCTCATAAATACGGTGACAAAGGCTTTACAGGGCAAATTAACCTGAATTTCCAAGGCAGTGTGGGGCAAAGTTTTGGCGCATTTAATCTAGATGGTGTAGTTCTTAATCTAGTAGGGGAAGCTAATGATTATGTAGGTAAGGGTATGAACGGTGGGGAAATTATGATTAAACCCCCAGCCAATGCGACTTATAACCCAGGGGAAAATGTGATTGTGGGTAATACTTGCCTTTATGGTGCAACTGGTGGGGTATTATTTGCTAATGGGTTGGCCGGAGAACGGTTTGCGGTGCGGAACTCCAAAGGTACAGCCGTAATTGAAGGGGCCGGTGATCACTGTTGCGAGTATATGACTGGTGGTGTGATTGTTGTTCTGGGTAAGGTTGGCCGCAACGTTGGTGCGGGTATGACCGGTGGCTTGGCTTATTTCTTGGATGAAACGGGTAATTTCCCAGCTTTAGTGAATCATGCTATTGTCAAGGTGCAGCGGGTTGTGAGTGATGTGGGTGAAAAACAGTTGTATGATTTAATTAAAACCCACGCTGATAAAACTGGTTCACCCAAAGCTCTGGAAATTATCGCTAATTGGCCAGAGTATTTACCCAAATTCTGGCAGTTAGTACCACCATCTGAAGCTGACAGTCCAGAGGCTAAAGTGGCAGAAAAACAATTAAGTTCTGTGTAATTTGTCTGAATCAGGATGTACAGGATTTGAGGATTTACAGGATTTAATTAAATACTTTATCCTGTTCATTCTTTAATCCTTTTTTGTCTGAATCAGGATGTCCAGGATTTGAGGATGTACAGGATTTAATTAATAACTAGGGCTTGCTAAATAAATCTGAAAACTCTACAGGTAAAGGGTTTTAGATATTTTAAAGTTCAAAAAGTGTCAGCTTTTAGGAGGTGACAACTGAAAAACCGGGTATTTGTTGAAGGAATTTTGGGGAGAATGGACTCCAACTGCAACAAGATTTCTTTTGTACAAACTCCCAGTAATGTGCTGTTGGTGTACTAATCTTCCTCCACTCCCAACTGGTGGTGTCATGATATCGGATAATGCTTGAGGAATGGTTTCTTTAGATTCTGGAGGGTATTCTGTATAGTTAAAGTTTGCCCATTGTTGATCTAGGATGTGGGTTTTTAGTTGTTTGATGATGCCATTTAGAAAAAATTCGTTTTCACCAAAGTATAAGTATGTTGGCATGGTAGTACGGCAATTGTATTGTCGTATACGAGCGTTAGCTCTAAATCCACTATAATTTTGTCTGCATGGATGGGGAAGCAGTCATTCAATGAAATAACACTTTCGTTAACTGCTGCATACCTACTGGCTTTTTGGCAATCACACAGCCAAAAAATTCGCTCTAGTTTTATTTTTTTACTTTTGTAAATTTCGTATCCAAACATTGCCATGCTTTACTTAATTAGTTATAATTAAGACAATAAATTATCACTAATCAAAAATCTGATGATTTTATAGCAATAAATCCTACTGATAGAAAATGTGATATAAAGCAGAAGTGTTGAATGTTAAGAAAAGCCTGATAAAAATAGCCAAAAATATGTTAAATTTTGGGCGAAGGATTAAAATATTTTGATTAACCATGATCATAAACTCATTTCCCA
>NZ_JACJTO010000016.1 GCF_014698755.1 Aphanizomenon flos-aquae FACHB-1287
ATGGCGCGGTGGAACCACACTGATCCCTTCCCGAACTCAGAGGTGAAACGCTGCTGCGGCGACGATAGTTTGGGGGTAGCCCTGCGTGAAAATAGCTCGATGCCAGGTTTATTATTTCATATAACAAGACCCCCTCTATTTATTTAGCGGGGGTTTTGTTTTTGGGTTTCATTGTTTAGCGTTTATCTCCAGTGTGTTAAAAAGTTAATTTAATAATACATGATGAGTAGAAAAATGTAATAAGTAGTTATACAAAATTAATTACATATTCTTTACCAAAATCTCGAATGACTTTTTCAACATAATTAACTAAATTCTGCCAACTGGAGTAAGTATCTATTTCTATCTATTCATTAGTTTTATTATAAGCTTTCATGGCTTCTCTGAGATATTTTCTCTCAAATTGATTAAGATAAGACCATCTATAGGAGAGATTTCACCATTTACTTGATTGGGGTTAGATTCTAGAATATTAGGCGATTTCTTAATCTTTATAGCTTAAAATGAACACCTTTTTTATTAATTTCATTCTAAAGGAAAACCCCCATAATTTTCAATGATTTGATCAATATTTTCCATAATCTTAATAGTCTCCGATATTATAGAAATAATATTTTGATAATGATTAATATCATCAAAGTTTAATTGTCTTCCTTTTCTGTCTTTCAACCATTTTTGACAAACTTGATAACCACCAATATAAAAATTCCAGATTTGTTGCGGAACTTGATCAAAATACTGTTCAGCATTTATCCAGATTTGTTGATGATTTTCATGATATTTGATTTGTTCGACCATATCAGAACCAGGAATAGGATAGGTAGAAATTTCTGTTCTTGTTTCTTTCATTAAATGGTATTTAACTAGTTTATCACCTTTGATCACTAATTCACAAAAAAGTGCAGCATTGGCAGTTAAAGGAACACGAGGAAAATCAATCTTTAAAAATTCGGCGTAACGTTGACGGTAAATAGGAGCATGAAAGATAGCGTAAATGTAATTAAAAATATCCTCTGGTCCAAAGGTTTTGGTTTTATCTCCTTTTCCATCAAAAATAAATTCTAAATCTAGTTTTTGGGAAAATTCACTAATAAATTCTGGGGATAAGTTCGGTTTACGTCCTCCAGGTGCGTTAGTTGGTGTAGAATCAAATAAAGTTGGGGTATTGGTTGGGTAAAGATAGAGAGGGAAAAGGATTGCATATCCTTTATTACTCAAAGTTAAACGATTATCTATAATACAGTCACTTACCAATATATGATTAAATATGCCTTCTGCAACTTGCCGTACAGAAATTAATGCTAAGTTTTCATAATTAACTATATGACGCATAACTTGATGACGCGGCATACTATGAAAACCTTTAGTATTTCCAGTATAATAAGTATATCTTAAATCAAACGGCCGATATAAAATAGAAGTTATTTTATCTTTAGATATTTTTGATTGTTTGATATCTTGTTGAGCTAAATAGACTTTCCAATCTCTAGTGTCATCTGTTAAATTATATTTGACAATAGCTTCTTCAGCAGAAATTTTAGAAAAATCAATTACAGTTTTCCATACTTCATTATTCTGCCAATGAATGGTAAGATTATCTCTAGCTGTTACAATTCCAGGTGTGCTATCTGTAAAAATATTTTTAATACTCCAAAAATTATCTTTCTCTTTAGATAATTCAAGATTTTGAGGTTGAAAAAGATAAAATTCAAACTCAGGATTTAAAATTTTCCAATCAGTTGAACTAATATCATTTTCAGCTAACCAATGATATTTACCCCCAACTAACTCTTTATTTTCATAAACCTCCCTCATACCCCATAAATCAGCATGATAAACTGTTGCTAACTTTTGCTGACTATGTTCATATTTAATAAAAATACTGATTGCTACCCCTTGCTGAATATCAAAAACATTTTTATCCTGTGAACCGTCAGGACAAACTTCTTTTTTCTTACTATTACCATGTAGATCTAAAACATAAATCTCATCAAAAGTCTGCATCAAATTTTGACGCATTCCCCGAAAAGTGGGATTATCTAAATAACCATGATTCGTAATTAAAGCCACAATACCATAACCCGTTTCCGAAACTCGATGTTGAGCAAAACGGATAAACTTTACATAATCATCTAATAATCCTTTGGGGTTTCTTTCTCCTAAAGGTTTACCGTCTACTTGATAATAATCCCTAACTAACCCGACAATCCAAGGATCAGTATTTATAGATTCATAAGAATAAGGAGGATTTCCTAAAATTACCATCACAGGAACATCTTGTTTTATATCCTTTGCTGCTTCTGCTTCATCTCTAATTCTATTCATAAAACCATCAGCAGGAGGAATTTGAAAAGCCTCTTGTAAGGTATTAGTTAAATAAATCCTTAACCGTTCGTCAGAACTAAAATCATAACCCAATTCTTGCAACTGTAAAACTAATTTTATATGTGCTACAGTATAGGGAGCCATTAATAACTCAAAACCAAATAATCGCGGTAATAAATGTTGACTAACATAACTTGACCACATCCCCTTTTGAGATTTAAACTTATCATAAATAAAATCAATGACATTGTGAATAAAAGTTCCCGTTCCCACCGCAGGATCTAAAATCAAAACTTGATGGGTTTCGATAGTTCCCTCACCCTTGGGATTAGGAACTTTAATCTTTTTAGAATCTGCTAAACCCTTACTAATATTAAACTTATGTTTGAGAATATAATCTACACTTTTGACAATATAATTAACCACAGGTTCAGGAGTATAATAAACCCCTCTTGATTCTCGCATTTTCGGGTCATATTCCGCCAAAAACGTTTCATAAAAATGAACAACAGGGTCTTCTCTGCGAGTCCGTTTACCAAAATCTTTGAGAATTTCCGCCATTTCCGTTTGTTGGAGAATACGCGCTAAATTATCAACAGCCCAACTAATTCTATCATCTAAATCAGGTCCGGCTATTTGTCCAAAAATACTTCTTAAAAATGGGTTAGTTTTCGGTAATTTAAAGGCTGCTGTTTCCCGTGAAAAAGTCTGAACATTATCAGTATTACACCGCGCTGCAAATAAACCATAACAAATAGTTTGGGCGTACATATCCGCAAATTGTTCAACGGTTAAATCCTTAATTAATACTCGTTGAAATGATTCCAACTGTTCCCGTAAAGTTCCCCCTTTATCCACATCATTTAACGCAGTTTTAATTGCATCTCTCATCAATTGAGCTAAACTGGCCATACGTTTAGCTAAATCCTTGGGTGTCGTGATTTGGGGAACTTTAGCTAATAAAAATTGCTGTAAAAGTTGGTCAACTTCCTGTATTCCTTCTTTATCAAGTTTGATTTTTTTATTTTTATCAATAGTTCCCAAAGCAGCAGTTAATGTTAATTCTCCTTGGACATACCAACGAAATTCTAAATAATCAGTTAAAATCAAATTACCCAAAGCCTGAAAATAACGCCCCATTTGAGCAGTTTTTTCCACCTTCTTGAGAGAAACACTAATATCTTTAGCTTCCATATAACCAACATCTAAAACACCATTTTTGACCAAGAAATCTGGCGCACCACAAGCGATTCTTTTCGGTTCATTAATAGCTTGAATACCAGAATCTAAAGACTCCATTAACTTCTTCAAAGCTGGACGATAACTATGTTCAGTAGCATTTTGTCCTTGATAAACTTGATTAACTTCCTGAAAATAAACTTGCAAATAATTCATAACTGAATCATACCCCTTAAAAACTTTGCTTCTCTAAATTCGCACCTTTGGGTGAGCTAAAAAAAATTAGCCATAGATAGCCATAGATACTAATTAAGGTAATTATAAATTAAATCTATCTTGCTACGAGTCAAAAACCAGCAAAACTACCCAAATATTGATATAATTGTCATGAACTCAATACCAATCATCATCTGATACATGAAAAAAGTCAAAACTTTTAATCACTGATATATCAAGCTTCCCTATAATAATTGAAGTACAAGTTAATCTTAGCGGGTCAATTGACAACATCCACAACAGGAGAACAACGAAATTCATGAGTAGAATAGAAACCCGCACCGAACCGATGGTGCTAAATATGGGACCCCATCACCCATCAATGCACGGAGTTTTGCGCTTAATCATGACCTTAGATGGTGAAGATGTCGTAGACTGTGAACCAGTTATAGGCTATTTACACCGGGGAATGGAGAAAATTGCCGAAAACCGTTCTACAATCATGTATGTCCCCTACGTTAGCCGCTGGGACTACGCTGCGGGGATGTTTAATGAAGCGGTGACAGTCAACGCACCGGAAAAATTAGCGGGTATTACCGTACCAAAACGCGCCAGCTATATCCGTGTAATCATGCTGGAACTCAACCGCATAGCTAACCACCTCCTATGGTTTGGTCCATTCTTGGCTGACGTAGGCGCTCAAACACCGTTTTTCTACCAATTCCGGGAACGGGAAATGATTTATGATCTGTGGGAAGCCGCCACAGGCTACCGCATGGTTAATCATAACTATTTCCGTGTTGGTGGTGTAGCTGTTGACTTACCCTATGGTTGGGTAGATAAGTGTTTAGATTTTTGTGATTACTTTATCCCTAAAGTTGATGAGTATGAACGCTTAGTTACAAATAATCCCATTTTCCGCCGCCGTATTGAAGGTCTGGGAACTATTACCCGTGAAGAAGCTATTAATTGGGGGCTTTCTGGTCCAATGTTACGCGCTTCTGGGGTAAAATGGGATTTACGGAAAGTTGACCACTATGAATGTTACGATGATTTTGATTGGGATGTTCAGTGGGAAACCGTCGGTGATTGTCTTGCTCGTTACATGGTGCGGATGCGAGAAATGCGCGAATCTGTAAAAATCATACGCCAAGCGATTGCGGGATTACCCGGAGGACCCTACGAAAACCTGGAAGCGAAACGGTTAATGGCTGGAAAAAAATCTGAATGGGATGGTTTTGATTACCAGTTCGTGGCTAAAAAAGTTGCTCCTACTTTTAAAGTTCCTAAAGGTGAAATTTACTCTCGTGTCGAAAGTGGTAAGGGAGAATTGGGAATTTACCTAGTTGGTGATAATAATGTTTTCCCCTGGCGCTGGAAAATTCGCGCCGCAGATTTCAACAACCTACAAATTCTTCCTCATTTACTGCGAGGAATGAAGGTAGCAGATATTGTTGTTATTCTCGGTAGTATTGACGTAATTATGGGTTCTGTTGATAGGTAATTTTCTGTCAATTTTCATAGCAAGGAACTTGAGTTCCTTGCTAGTTATGAATTTATCCCACCCAGAGGCGCTCCAGTCGCAGAGAATAGGAGGTGGAGTTTTGACATTTTTAATGTTTGATTTCTTGTGTAGGTTGGATTTGATTTTGGAATAAGGGACGCACAATTAAATACCCAGCCGCAAAACCAGTTATAATAATGATTATAATAGTTATTGTCAGCCACCAACCATTTAAGCCTTTGCTCTCAGGCTGAGATTGAGGATAATGGCGCACTTCCTTTTCTTCTATAAGTGCTGTTTGCGACACTGGTATATTGATACCCTTAACATTTTTTTGAGGATGTGTAGCTTTTATTACTGCTTTTGGACGGGGTCGATTAGTTTGCTGACGGGGAACTGTTGCTGTAATAGTTGGCTTATTTGTATATTTTACCTCATGATGATTATGAGGTATGGATTGAGGTTGAGTTTGATATTTTACTTCGTTGTCAGGTGGAATTGGTGTGGGAGAACTGGGTGACGGTGTAGTAACTAACTTTTGCAGTTCTAAGCAGGACTGAATCATTTTAGTAATTTCTTGACGCAGTTCTTGATTCTCTTGAACTAATTTGTGATTATGACTGGTAATTACATCTAATTTAGATTGGACTGCTTGTAACTCCGTTGTCAACTCTCGATAAACGTAAAGAGGAACAGCAGCGGGATAAGTAGGTGGTTGACTAGATTCTGTAGAGGTTTTCATATCTTAGTATCAAAATCCGGTAATTAGTGCCAGGCTAACAAAAATCAGAATATAATTATTTGTGAGATTATGCTCAAGAATAATGGAAAAATGCACAAAAGGCAAAGATTGGAAATTAATTATTTTTCTGAGTATTCCCTGAACCAGTAACAAGGTGACTAAATAGCTAGTTGGCATTTATACGGTATTATTAAATACAATTGGCGAAGGTTTGACCGTAAATAATTACCAAACTATAAACAATTATAATCAATAAAACTCAGGCTAAAAAAATTCACTTTCAAATTATACCATTTTTGAGATTTTTGATCTTACTAAGAGTTTGCACTGGTAGGTATATTTAACAAAACCTATTTAAAAACTGCTAAAGATTGCAATCTATACCCGTTTTTTTGCTAATATTACATAATCATCTAATGTATAGTTAGATTCATAATTTTGATCAAAATACTTTTTAAGCATAGAACTAATATAAACTTGTTTGGGTAAGTTTTCTTGAGCAAATTTTGCAAAGTCAACAATGGTATAACTTTTTCTTAGACCAGTTGAGGTTAGATATTTATACCAAACTAACTTTAGTCCCAGTTCTTCTACAAACTTATATACTACATTTTTTTCCTGTTCTTTATCTTCAACCCGATAAGTATTATAAGTCTTAAATAACTTTTTATCTTGAATAATAAGCATTACATAACCTTGACTACTTAAACTATTAGTAAATATTTTTTTATATATATTATTAGCTTTAATTCTTTTAGAATCATCTGCAAAAAAACAATGAGAAATGACAATAAAATTAAAAAAGTTTTTTGGAATATTACTATATTTTTCTTCCGAAGAAAAGATATCAGCAGTCACAAAACGAAAATAATTATTTATAGGATTTATCTGCGACTCAATATATTTACGCCAAAATTGAAGTCCTCGATACTGAAAAGTGTCTTGTTTTTCAAAAGAATAGTAAGATACGTGCATTTGGGGAATACTAAAAAAGCTGCTATAACTTTGGAGAAATAAAGCTAAACCATAAGCTGTTGTTCCCGGTCCAGCAGCAATATCAAGAATATTTAATTTAGTTGGTAGCAACTCATTTTGGTAAATTAAAAACCAGGATAAATAGAGACAATATACATTTTCTAAAAAATACTTCATGAAATAGACATGAGGAGTTAGATTAAGACTGTATTCTGGATCTTTTCCGACTTTTAAACCATTAATATCATCAAAAGCATCTTTTAAAGATATTATTAATTTTTGTTCATTAATTTTACTAAATTCTTCTTGAAGATATGTGAATAATGCAACTTCAAAATCATTAAATATACTCTGGTCAATTCCCGTAACTTGTAGCTTATATTCATCATGATCTACTAATTCAAAAGTTTGATATATATACTTAATAAATTCTGTATTAGGCTTTAATAAAAGATTAGATTTTGATTCTGTTGCTTCCGTTATTTGTTTTTTAAAATTTGCGATTTCCCGTTTATTTTCCTGGGAAGTTCTTTCGAGTTGAAGTTTATCTCTAAATAGTTTCTCTAACCATGAAAAACTTGCTCCCGACTTTTGAATCGCTTGCAAAATTTTTATAGCACTTTGGGTATCACCACGACATAATGCTGATTTGAATTGCTGACTTCTCCACCAATTAATAATGAAATTACTCATAACCAAAACCATCTTTTCCTTCTTTTATTTCCACACCTGGAAGTTGAGATATTAACTTTTCTTTAAATCGTTGATAACTCAACTGCTGAGAATTATACCACCAAGCATACTTTTGTTTAATTTCTTCAGCTTCTTGACGAGTTCCTGCGACTAAAGAACGATTATTATTAGTATGAAAGTCTTGAATTACCACTCTATCTGCGATAGCTAATTTTTGAATAAACGTATCTTCATCTTTGGCTAGTGTTGGAAGTAGAGGTGTAATAGTAATAGAAATTTTAGGAATAAAACCTTTCAAACTATCAATGCTCTGTCGGATTTTAATAATAGCATTTAATCTAGCTTTAATACTAGGAGAGCGGGGTTCAAAATCTTTTCTTACAACTTCGCTACCCGTGGGAATGCTCATATTAATTCGCAACCTTTGAAACCTTTGTAAATAATCAATATCTCTAGTAATGATTGGACTGCGAGTTTGAATTACTAAATGTGGACGATAATCAAGCATTACTTCTAATAAACTACGAGTTAATTGATGTTTAGATTCCAAAGGTTGATAAGGATCTGTAACACTACTCATATAAATTCTGGGAGGTTGATTAGGATTTTTTCGACACCAAGTTTCTAATTCCCTTGCTAAAACTTCCGCAGCATTTTCCTTAAAAATTACCCATTTACCCCAATCCTGACGCATTTTATGATTAGGGCTAAATGCAGCAGCATAGCAGTAACTACAGCCATATTGACAACCACGATAAGGATTAAGAGTAAAGTCATAAGCAGCAATAAAACCAGTTGCTTTTGTTAGTAGTGATTTAGCATTTTGGGCGTAAACCGTAATATCTCCAAATCTTTCGCGCACAAATTTTGTAGGAGTTTTGTCGCTATAACCTTCGTACAATAATTTTGCCATATTCCAATATTTTATTAAATTGAATAACGGTATTTTGAAAATTTATACTATAGCACCACCACAACTAGAACCACAACCCGCAGTACAACCATAACAATATTCAGCAGTTTGGATTTCATTAATTATATCCAAACTACCAATTTCTAACAATTTACTCACAGTCAAATTTTCACCATTACTAGTTTTAGCAGGTAAATTCATCATTTGATTAAAATCACAATCATAAATATTCCCTAAATAATCAATAGAAAGTTGTTCACGACACATTAAACCATCAATTGTATTTGCATTAAAGTGAGATTCCAAAAAATGCAAATAGCGAGAATAAAGCTGTTTTCTTTCTAAATGAAACTTTGTTCTCCCTACAGGTATATTAGTAATCGTAAAAAGATGATTAAATCGAATATCAAATTTTTCAAACAGAAAGGTTTTATAAGCCTTTTCTAAATTTTTCTGTTCAGGAGTGAGAGAAAAATTTTCACTATTTGGTAATGGAGGATTATAAACCAAATCTAACACTAAATCTGGATTTTGACCATAACCGATTTTATTCAACCATTGTAAAGCCTTAATTGATTGATCAAAAACACCATTTCCCCGCATTTTATCCACATTATCTGCTAAATAACAGGGAAGAGAAGCGACAATCCTTACCTTATTCTCAGCCAAAAAATCTGGTAAATCCTCAAATCCCTCCACAAAATAAATTGTCAAATTTGATCTGACAATTACCTGTTTACCTGCATTTTTAGCAGCTTCTACCAAAGACTTAAAACCATAATTCATTTCTGGAGCGCCACCAGTTAAATCTACCGTTTTAATTTGCGGAAACCTACTAATTAAAGTAATTAACTGTTGACAAACTTCCGGTGTTAATTCCTCAGTTCTTTTCGGACCAGCTTCCACATGGCAATGGTTACAAGTCAAATTACAAAGTTTTCCCAAATTAACTTGTAAAACGTTAATTTGCTTTTTTGTTAAAGGAGAATTTAGCTGCTGAAAAAAAGGTGTAATCATAGAAGCATCTCTAGCACGAATTTCTATAAGAGGATATTTTAAAGGTCATTCAACCTCACAGACAAGGGGAAGTGACAGACTATTGATAATTGGGACATACCACTTGACTAAATCGAAAGTTTCCTATATTATGGATAAACAACCCATCCATCATTACCAAAATCTCAAAAAATATTTTTGAGCGCTCCACTCCGTTACGCTAGGGAAGTAAAAAGAGAAAGAAGGGCAGAGGGTAAAAGAGTAAGAGTATAAAGGGCTACCAAGTCCTGAACGAAGACACGACCCGAAAACCGTAGTTGAAGTAACGATAGTCGCGCGAATACCTAGAGCGATTCGCAGCCCGACAGTGCCTAGCATTGTAGTACCAAGAACCGCCACGAAGCAGCATATATTCAGTGCTTGGACTTGTCCAAGCACTGCCATCTGTAGGCGCATTTATATAGTTTTCATGCCACCCATCCTCGCACCATTCCCACACATTCCCACACATATTATATAAACCAAAAGGGTTGGCGGGAAATTTTCCAACTTCTGTGGTTTTTTCTCGATATTCTCCTTTTTGTCCCTGCCCGTAAGTGTAGTTACCATCATAATTAGCTAAATCTGTAGAAATTGTTTCCCCACAATAAAACGGGGTAGTAGTTCCTCCACGACAAGCATATTCCCATTCGGCTTCAGTAGGTAAACGATAGGTTTTATTTGCCATTCGGGAAAGTCTGGCACAAAATTCTTGAGCATCATTCCATGATACACACTCAACAGGCAGATTATCACCTTTAAAATAAGATGGATCAGATTTTAAATCAATCTTATCCTTTGGTAAGGCAGCCACGACTCGCCATTGTTGTTGAGTAACTGGATATTTACCCATGAAAAACGGGGGAACAGTAACTTCATGTTGTGGACTTTCAGAAGAATGATAACCTTCCTCATTTTCTGGAGAACCCATGATAAAAGTCCCTCCAGGGATAGCCACCATTTCCAAAGTTACACCATCTCCCAAGTCTTCGCCAAAATAATTTGCGTTTTTGGTAATGCGTTTAATTTCTGTCCCATTATTATTTATCTGAGCAGTTTGAAATAGGAAAGTTTTTAACTGATAAGAAGATTTATTTTTTTCTTCTTCTGGTGGTTTTTTACGTATTAATGGTGGTGAATCTGGCTTTATTCCAGTAATCCCCCAAATCAATTGTCCCAAAGGTTCAGGGTCATGTTCACGGAAATCTACCCACATTAAACCTTGGAGAAATACTGGTAGTTTTGGTTCTTTAGGTGCATTTGGTAATAATACGGGAATAACAGGACATTTCCTATTTACAAATGCTCGTAAAAATGCTTTAATTTCTTCAATTTGCCAAGGACCTAATCCTGAATTACCCACAAAAACGGCTGCTGTTCTAATTTGGTCGATCTGATCTTCTAATGAATCCTGCCAAGAAGAACCAGGACGTAAATGCCATTTATCTAACCAAGGGTTAATGTTATTTGCTTTTAATTGGTTGGCAATTTCTATCACCGCAGGCTTATCTTGACTATTGTGGCAAAGAAAAACATCAAATTCAAATTCTCCCATTTTACTCCTCCACACCGGCAATAATCGCCAAAGCCTTCGCATACTCTTCTAAATCACCTCGCAAAGCAGCCAACTCGCTTCGCAACTTTCCTTCCTCAGACCAACTCACCTCGTGTTCCTTCACACTTACCCCCATAGGCCGTCTTGCTTCCCAAGCTTGTAAAATAGGATGCCATTTAGCTAAAAATGGTCGTAACCCATTATTCAACACCGCAATAGCAATACCCCCAACTGAGTTCTTAGAAGCACCCACATCAGGTCCAGCCGCTTTGAGAACTTCGCGGGTAGTTCCAAATAAACTATACAAAGAATTTAACGCTTCCCGCACTAAGCCGTGGTCAACTTCTAAAGACTGCACAGCAACCCGTGTCACCAGTTCCACATACAACGACCAAGCGGCTTTCCGTTCTGTTGTGTCCGCTTCCCATTCCGCAGCACCAATACCAAAGGGAAGACTAATGGATACTTTTTTTAATTTTGCGGGATCTTGTTTAGGCATAAACAGCCATTTTAATAAAATTAATTATTTATTCCATCTAAATTAAACCATACTTAGTTGAGAAATAAAAGCAAAGATGAGAAATCTGAGAATTTTACCCCATTTTCTCTCTAGTTTCTCCTATTCTCTCGTTCCCATGCTCTGCGTGGGAATGTAGTTAAGAGGCTCTGCCTCTATTATACCTAGAGGTAGAACCTCTAAGATGACATTCCCAGTCAGAGACTGGGAACGAGAGTTTTCTTGCTTTGCGTCTTTGCTCCTTTGCCTCTTTGCGCGAAACCTCAGCTAGATTAGATATAAGAATTACTCAATTACCGTGAAAACCGATACAATTTTCTATAGCCTATTTCAAGCATTTCCTAGCATTTTCTTTGAATTAATTAACCAGTCTCCCACAGAAGCAGGTACGTATGAATTTACCTCTCGTGAAGTTAAACAACTGGCTTTTCGTTTAGACGGTTTATTTTTACCAACCACCAAAGATGCCAAAAAGCCATTTTATATTGTCGAGGTTCAATTTCAACCCGATGATGATTTATATTATCGTCTCTTTGCAGAACTTTTTCTCTACCTACGACAATACAAAACTGCTCATCCTTGGCAAGCTGTAATCATCTATCCTAGTCGTAATATAGAAAGAGAACAGAATGTACAATTTGGGGAAATCTTACTGATTGAAAGAGTTACACGCATTTATTTAGACGAGTTGGGAGAAAGTTCTTTAGGGGTGGGAGTTGTTAAACTAGTAATAGAAACAGAGAAGGCTGCACCAGCATTAGCAAGACGTTTAATTGCCCAAGCAAACCAACAACTAACTGATACCAAAATTAAACGGGATTTAATTAATCTGATTGAGACAATTATCGTCTACAAATTACCCAAAAAAAGCAGAAAGGAGATTGAAGCTATGTTAGGTTTAAGTGAGTTGAAACAAACCAGAGTTTATCAAGAAGCTTTAGAAGAAGGTAAAGCTGAAGGTGAAGCTAAAGCAACCAGAAAGTTTGCTTTAAAATTGTTACGAACTGGCATGAATTTACAACAAATTGCTGAGGTTACGGAATTATCTCTTCAGCAAATTCAGGCTTTACAAAAGGAAATTCAACAATCATAGTAGTTCTCGCTCTAATAAAATACTATTGAGGACGGGGAAACCCCGCCCTTACAGGTTTGAGGATAGAAAACTATACTTAATAGCGGAGGAAAATACTGTATAGAATTAACAACATCCTCCACCATCATAATACCATGTAGAATCAGTAATAATGATTTCTTCAGGATTTGAATTTGCTAAATTTCCCGCTGTTTTATCACAAACAGCCACAGGAATTCCCCTTTGTAAAATATGTCCAGATAGATCATCAAAAAATTCTTCCTTACCCGCATAAATTGCCGTTTTACCAGTAAAAACACAAGCTCCGTCCGGGGGAATTTCCACCTTAAAAGCCACAGAATCAAGACTTTCTAAAAGGATATTTTCCTGTAGTTGATAACTATGTTTATCTAATAAACGATAAGGACGACGAGCGCGAATTTCCACTTGTCCAAAACCAGCATTAATTATTAGTTGAGTATATTCTAGATATGTAAGAGCACCGGATAAACACAAAGCGCGTAAATGTTCATTTTTTTGTAAATGCTCAGGAATTGGACTGGTAGAAATTGGATCACTCATTTGTAAGCGACCGCCGAATTTTAATACCCGATATGCTTCCTTTAAAGCGAGAGTTAAATCCGTTGGTTCAAAAATATTGAAAAGGCAATTTTGCGCTACTATATCCACCGAAGCATCAGCCACAGGTAAATTAAAAGCGTCACCTGGACAAATCTCAACAAAGCTAGTATCAAACCAAGGGTTTTCCGTTGCAGCAATTTCTAAATTACGCATTGCAGCTTCTCGCATAGCTTCCACAGGTTCAACAGCAATAATCGCACCGGGACGACGAGAAAAATAAGCAAACTGTAACGCTTCTAAACCACCACCGACACCAACATATAAAACTGTAGGTTCATTATTAAGTTCATTGTGATGAACCGTAGTTCCACAACCATAGTTCATTTCCTGCATCAGCAGAGGAATTTTCAGCCCTGGTAATTGTAAAGGTGTACTTTGGACACAGCATAGCCCCACTTCCGGTGTTTGGGCAACTTGGCTGTAAAATTGGGCTGCGGTTTCTAAATAGGTCATAATTTCAAATTAGTATCAATCTATTTTAACAGAACTGTTTCTGGCTTCACCGTTACCGTGCTGCAATATTTTTCCCTTCCAAAAGACTTGACTTTTAATCTCAGCAAGAGTACAATCTATGACTAATAGAAGGGGAGTAGCTGCTGACAGTAAATCAAGATTTTCTGTTCAGTATATCTAAATCAACATACTGGTGATGAGCCTGGTTTAGATAGCGAATATACAAAGTATTTGAAAGCGAGACCTTCACTGACTACACATTGAAAAGTGTGGAGTTCAGTGAGGTTTGAATGCTCTCATTGATACTCCACACAGGTAAAAAATCCTTGAGGAGTTTGAGAGAGTGTTAACAGCCTTTACCGCCGGTTTATTACTAATTACCATTTCTGAACTAGGTGATAAAACCTTTTTTATCGCTGTAATTCTATCCATGCACCACCCACGGCGCTTGGTGTTCTCCGGTGTTATGGCTGCTTTAGCGGCTATGACCATCTTATCGGTAATATTTGGACAAGTAGTGTCCTTTTTGCCAAAACAAATCATTCATTATGCCGAAATAGGTTTGTTTATTGCCTTTGGTTTAAAATTAATCTATGATGCCAATAAAATGCCTGTATCTGCTACAGAAGAAGTCGCAGAAGAGGCAAAAGAAGCGGTAGAAAAGGCAGATTTAGATAATTCCCAGCAAAAAAGTGTTTGGTCAATTTTACTAAAATCCTTCCTACTCACATTTATAGCAGAATGGGGCGATCGCACACAAATAGCCACCATAGCCCTCGCAGCCAGTAATAACCCCATTGGTGTGACACTGGGAGCAATATTAGGACACGCAATTTGTGCAGCGATCGCCGTCATTGGTGGTAGATTAATAGCAGGTAAAATTTCCGAAAGACAAATTACCTTCTTAGGCGGGTTTCTATTTATCATCTTTGGCATAGTCGCCGCCATAGAAGGAAAGTAAATTCAAGACTGTAGGGGCGCAAAGTCCGCGCTCTTATCTCGCCCAACCCTTACGGAGTAGCCGTAGGTGCAGGTGGAGATGATTCCGTAGGTGGTGCAGTGGGAGTAGGATTAGATGCTGCTTTATTGATTTCGTCCTTATACTGAGCCGGTGCTAAAGCCGTCGCACTATCAAATAAAAGTTTAGCCTCATTAACCTTACCTTGTTGCTTAAACAGCATAGCCTTTGCTAAAATTGGTCTAAAATCTTGAACATCTTTCTTAATCGCTTCATCATAAGTAGAAATAGCTTTATCATCCTTACCTTCAGAAGCATATACACTACCTAAAAGTACAGTAACAGCAACTACATCCACACTTCCTGGCTGAATAGTATTAGCCTGTTTCGCAGCAGCCAAACTTTCTTGTAATACCCCAATAGCCGCTTCTGGACGCTTTTCATTCAATTGCAAACTCACCATCCCCTGTAAAGCCTTCAAATCCCCCGGTTTTGTAGTTAAAATAGTACGATAAGTTTCGGCTGCTCCCTCCTTATCACCAATTTGTTGTTTAGCTTGAGCCAGTAAAACCCCATACTCTGACTTTTGGGGATTAAGTTTAGCGAGTTTTTCCAAAGGTTCAATCACAACTTGAATATCCGCTGGTTTAACTTCCCCTGGGCTTTTTTGACTTAACAACTGCAACCGGGCTTGCAAAAGTCCCTTGAGTGCAGTTTGATTTTCCGGGTCTTTCTGTAAAACTAATTCATAAACCCGAACTTGATCTTCCAGTTTTGACTTTTGCTCCGATAAAGATATTTTATGATCACCATTGGCCTGATTTTGTGGAGATGATTGGGGTTTATTCATCGCTGTCAGGATAGGTATAATAGAAACACCAACAAAAGCCACAACAGCAAAACCTAACACTACTCGGACTAGCCAACGATTACGCAATTCAGACACAATATTATTTTGCTCCTACATGATCATGAAATGAATTACAAAGTTAAAAATTTCTAAAACTTTGCGGAATACGGTCATTTGTCTGTGAATTTTATAACAAATAAATATCTATCCTGCTAAAGTAAGTGATGACTTTAGGAAGATCCGTCAGAATTATCGCTATGCTATGCTTCCGATAGCGTAGCTTGGCGTAAGCCATAACCGGTCGTCCAGAGCATCAAACAAGTGGCTAAATTAAAAGTAAATATACTTTAATCAACCACATTCTTGCTCTTTTCTTTTGTCTTCATTAAATCCCATAATGGGTTATGTCTTGTGCCGCAAGGAGTTTTTATGAATTCCGACCTGATGCCATCTTCTCAAGCCTCAAATTTCACAGCCTCTAAAAAGGGTATAAAAGAGATTGAAACCCCTGTTAATGCTAATACATTAACAAACCAATCCTCTAAACTAGAAAATACCCTGACTGATTCTAGCAAACCTAACTCCAATGGCCATTTACCTAGCCGAGAACAACCAATTCCACCTCCGAGTGAACCAACTCAATACCGAGCCATTGGCCTGATTCGGGGATGTTACCATGCCAGTGATGAACAGTTTACCCAAGGAACACTGCTCACTACCGATGGAGTGGAACTTAATGCCGTTCTCTTAGGTCGGATTATGAGTTTGGTCAAAAATCACTTAGACCTAGAAAAAGAACATCTATGGGTAGTTTATCCCCGCACCAGACAAGAAAATGACGCATTACACCTGCAAATTGTTGGTGTTTGGGAACCAGAAAATCTGGCTAAGTATGAACTGGATAAACATACCCCAGATCCTCAAAATGTAACTACAACCACAGTAGTTGCTGATGATCTCAAACCCTCCTCAGCAGTTCCTGATGGTGGTTTTTCTGTGCGTGGTGAGGTGGTTTACCAGTCTTTTGACGAAAGGAGTTTAGTTGTGAAAATCAAACAAGCTCCACGTAAACCTACTGATAAAGTTAAATATTTTAAGTTGAAACTCAAGGGCGTATTAACTACTAAAGCTGTCAGTAAGTTCTGGGACTTTAATGTTAAACGGGAATCGGATACTTTAGTAGTAATTAATGCCGAAACTATCGCTGATTTACCTAAAAAACGCCGACCCCCCTTCAAAGGATCAGCACCTCGTGCTGGTGGAGGTGGTTCTAGACGGCCATTCCTCCCTAGACAAAATGGAGAAGCCCCACGTCCCATTAGAAAGACAGGGGGTGATTCCACAGTCATCACCAAACCCATACCCAAAACTCCCACTCCTATGCCAGTTAAAAAGCCTAAGCCAAGCGGGGAATAGCTAATTGGTCAGTTGTCCGTTGTCCGTTGTCCGTTGTCCGTTGTCCGTTGTCCGTTGCTAAGAAGCTTAAACTAAATGGGCATTAATTTCAAAGAAGCAGGTAAGGAATTTTATTCAACAACTGACTACTGACTACTGACTCCTACTAAAACTCCGTCCAACGATCTTGAGGTAAAAAAGAACGCTCCATTGGTATCGGGGCTACTGGTTCAGTTAGAGTAAATATCCCTTCTTTAATCCATTGTTTCAATTCTTGAGACACCTGTCGGGAAAGAAATAAGCTGGCTAAAGATGCTACCCGTACCGTCCTTCCTTCAATAGTAATGCGTCCAGATTTAAGTTGAGCGTAACTTACTAAACCGAAGGTAGGACGGACACGACGGGGAATGGAAAAATCTACTATTGGTGCTACTAAGTCCTTATCTTGGACGGCGCAGTGTTCCACAACACTATCATTTAAAACTGGTAGTGCTATACCTACACCCATCATTAAAGATGGTCCATAGCCTTTAAAATAACAGCCCCGTATCCATCGGGCATCCATTTGTTTAGCATCACCAATTAATGCTAAAGTTGATCCAGGACCTATCGGTGTCCGATTTTCTAACCGCTTTTGTAAGGGAAAATGTTGTGTCCCTTCCCAGGCTACATAACCAATACCCCCAGCTAAAAAAATTCTTGTCCCAATTCCTACAAGTTGTAAATCGGGATCATTGAAAAGGGGTGACAGGGAACCAGGGTTAGAATAAACTGCATTACCTAAGCGAGGTTGTAATGGTCCTAAATAGGTATGTAGTGGGCGATCGCCTCCATTTACGCCAATAATAAAATTTTGATAAAGATTCCGCGGATTAAACAAATAAAACTGATTGATAGTTTCACGGGTAACAGTGGTTTCAAATGTGGCTCTAGGATAGCAATCGGTAACTTGTCCCACGGCGCGAACTTGGATAGATTTACCAGCAATTAGATCCGCAATCACATGACCACCACCATGTTCCCGCACTTCTTCTCCATCTGGGGAATCAACGGGACAACTAGCACCCAAGTATAAATCCACTGCCCCAAAACCAGCATAAGCGGGAACTCCATCTAACCAGCAACGCCGAATTTTAATGGGCGGGTCAGTATGCCCTAAGTTAATAATTGCACCGCTTGATTCCATTGGCTCAAATGTACCAGTGGTAATTACATCTACTTCTTTGGTAGTTTTAGTAACACCAATTTCGATAACTCGCGCTTTTAACTCTTCAACCGTCCAGACCACCGCCCGTTTTCGGCTGATTTTTTCATTAATTTCAGCAATTGTTCGCATTTTTAATTCATCTCAAGGACACACAGTACAATCAGGTGTCACTGGTCATTGGTCAGTTATTAGTTGTCAGTTGTTCTGGAGTTCCATCCCTATTGCTTTTCACTCCTCCACCCTGAGTTTAACGGAATCAGCATGAGAAGGTAAACCCTCTGTAGTTGCTAAGATGTCAATGGCAGATGCCACTTTTTCTAAGGCAGTTTGTGAGTATTGGATAATACTTGAGTGTTTTAAAAATGTTTCTACTCCTAAAGCTGAAGCATAACGGGCTGCACCAGAAGTAGGTAAAGTATGGTTAGGACCGGCTAAATAATCTCCCACAGCTTCAGGTGTCGAACTACCCAGAAAAATCGCCCCAGCATGGCGAATTTGGTTAATTAACCCCCAAGGATCCGCAATTTCTAATTCTAAGTGTTCAGGTGCAAATTCGTTCGATAGTTCTGCCGCTGCTGAGAGGGATTCTACAACCACAATTAAACCATAATGGGCAATAGCTTTTTCCGTATCTATCCGGCGCGGGTGATCTATTAATTGTCTTTCTACCTCTGTTTGCACTTTTTTCGCTAGACTCCAATCTGTTGTTAGTAAAATCGCTGCGGCCATAGGATCATGTTCCGCTTGAGCTAACAAATCAGCAGCAACATAGACAGGATTAGCTGTTTCATCAGCAATTACCAGCACTTCGCTAGGTCCGGCTAAAGAATCAATGCCCACGGTTCCGTAAACTAATTTTTTGGCTAAGGTGACATAAATATTACCAGGTCCAGTAATTACATTCACTTTAGGAATTGTTTCTGTTCCATAGGCCAAAGCCCCAATCGCTTGAGCACCACCTATACGGTAAATTTCCTGAACTCCCGCTTCCTGGGCTGCTACTAAAACCGCAGGATTAACTATTTTACCGCCCTTCACAGGTGTGACCATCACCACGCGAGGAACACCTGCTACTTTTGCCGGAATGGCATTCATTAACACTGTACTAGGATAACAAGCTCGACCACCTGGTATATATAAACCGGCTCGATCTACGGGGGTATAACGTTTGCCTAATACTACTTCATCATCTTCAAATTGTACCCAGCTTTTGGGAACTCGCTGACGGTGAAAGGCTTCTATTTTCTTGCAAGCAAGGCGAATTGACTGGAGCAAATCTTTGGATACCTGTTGGTAAGCCGCGTCCAGTTCTGACCCTGTCACTTTCAGTTCTTCTGCTTTGAGGATTTGATGATCAAATTCAGATGTATAATGTAATACGGCTGTATCACCTTGACGCTTCACAGCTTGCAACACTTCACTAACTGTTGCTTCTTTATGAATTACCTGTTCATCCTGGGTGCGATCGCGGATTCGTTGAAGTTCTGATCTAACGTCTGCTTGCTCTGTAATAATTCGCAGCATGGAGTAATGACAATACTAGGTTTGACAACATTCACATCCGTGGTCAGTGGAGTTATGAAAACAAGTAAGGAATAAGCAACAATAAACAACTAACCACTGACCATAAGTAATTCTCTTCTCTAGCTTAATCTAGATTTTTTTGATACTAATTTATAAAACTCGGACAACCCCATAAATTTAATATTCCCTAGGTGTGAATTTAGAGAACTTGTCTGGCTTCTTTGTCACTAAGTCATTGTAATCTATTTTTTCACCCGCCGACACCAGCTTTTGCGACCAAATAAAATATTTTTTTTAGAAACTAGCACATTATCAGAAATAATGCTATATTTATTAAACCTAGTAGTGTGTGTACATAATTAATAGTCTTTTTTGGAATTACTGTGGCGAATACAAAGTCTGCTCTTAAACGCGCACAAATCGCAGAACGTAACCGACTGCGTAATAAAGCATATAAATCAGCAGTTAAAACGCTGATGAAAAAATACTTTAGTTCTGTGGAAGCTTGTGCCGCTAATCCGACAACAGAACTCAAGCAGGAAGTGGAAACAAGAATGTCCGAGGCTTACAGCAAAATTGATAAAGCTGTAAAAACTGGTGTGCTCCATCCCAACAATGGAGCCAGGAAAAAGTCAAGATTGGCTCATAAACACAAAACCCTTACAGCCTAGTCAATGGTTCCAGGGAACAGAGAATGGGGAATAGAGAGATATTTATTTTTCTCACCGAATCTGGACTCTGTCCTTGTTTTGACAACTGACAACCGACAGGTTATGCAACTTATAGATACCCACGTACACATTAACTTTGACATTTTTCAGCCAGATTTAGCAGCCGTTCGCGCTCGGTGGCAAGAAGCGGGAGTAGTCCGATTAGTCCACTCCTGCGTTCACCCCCAGGAATTTGCGAGTATTCAAGCCATAGCGGAGCAGTTTACCGAACTTAGCTTTGCTGTAGGACTACATCCTCTAGATGCTGATAAATGGGATGAGCAAACAGCTACCCTGATCAAGTCTTTAGCCCGTTCTCATTCCCAGGTGGTGGCCATTGGGGAAATGGGGTTGGATTTTTACAAGGCAGATAATTATGAGCATCAACATCAGGTATTTGTGTCACAATTAGCGATCGCTTGTGAATTAGATTTACCAGTGATTATCCATTGTCGTGATGCGGCCCCTGCTGTGAGAGAAGTGTTGCAAAAATGGCGAAATTGGCATGGGCGCATGGTACGGGGTGTCATGCACTGCTGGAGTGGGACACCGGAGGAGACTCAATGGTTTCTAGATTTGGGCTTCTATATCAGCTTCAGTGGTACTGTTACCTTTAAGAATGCTAAAACTATTCAAGCTTCTGCTGCAATGGTGGATAGCGATCGCCTACTTATAGAAACCGATTGTCCATTTTTGTCGCCTGTACCCAGACGTGGAGAAAAGCGCAATGAACCAGCTTATGTCCGCCATGTAGCGGAACAACTAGCAAAAATACGAGGAGAAACTATCGAAGAAATTGCCCAGAAAACCACCGGAAATGCTTGTAAATTATTCGGTCTAACATTATAGATAACAGCTTGAATCCCTAACAAGAGTGCTAATTTAACAAAAAATATCTGATACTAGGATGAAAATGTGCTAAAATTGTTCTCTAAAAAACATTTAAGTTAAGCCATAATGGTAAAGACTATAACTCCTAAGACTCAATTTGTGCTGTTTAGCCAGTTGGGAAATCGTGGTTTTAACCCGATTCATGAGTCGAATCAGACCCAAGTTTAAAAAGGAACATCCACTTACAGCAATTCCCGGTGTTATGAGGTACATATCTAGCGGGCAAGATGCCGGCACCACAAGAGTTTGATGATTCAACTTTGTAACTCATAAGAGTGGAAACGGCTGTAAATCTCTACGAACGGGTGATCTCAATTGACTAGGGTTGGTGGAAACTCAAAACTTGAAGAAAAAATGTAGAGACGTTCGATGGAAAGTCTCATCTAGAGAGAAAAGACAAAAAGCAATCCAATGATCATATCAAAGCTATAGAAAATCGTTAAAGCATAATTGGCTAGTGGCATAGGGGTAACGGGTGATGGGTAATGGGTAATGGGTAATGGGTGATAGGTGATGGGTAATAGGTAATGGGTAATGGGTAATAGGTAATGGGTAATGGGTGATAGGTGAAAACTTACCAATGACCAATGACCAATGACCAATGACCAATGACCAATGACTTTGAAAGTTTAACCAGGTAGATAAAGGTAAAGGTATGACTAACGACGATAAATATATGGAATCCGCCTTTCTATTACCCGACTTGATTGAAATTCAGCGCTCTAGTTTTCGGTGGTTTCTAGAGGAAGGGCTAATAGAAGAACTGAACTCCTTTAGTCCAATTACAGACTACACTGGCAAACTAGAATTGCACTTTTTAGGTAATAACTACAAGCTCAAAGAACCTAAATACAGTGTTGAAGAATCCAAACGTAGAGATAGCACTTATGCAGTGCAAATGTATGTTCCTACTCGGCTTTTAAACAAAGAAACAGGAGACATCAAAGAACAAGAAGTATTTATCGGTGATTTGCCTTTGATGACAGATAGAGGCACATTTATTATCAACGGAGCAGAGCGAGTAATAGTTAATCAAATCGTGCGATCGCCTGGAGTTTACTACAAATCAGAAATTGATAAAAACGGTCGAAGAACCTACTCTGCCAGCTTAATTCCCAACCGCGGAGCATGGCTAAAATTTGAAACAGATCGTAACGACTTAGTTTGGGTACGGATAGACAAAACCCGCAAATTATCAGCCCAGGTACTTCTCAAAGCACTGGGTTTATCAGACAACGAAATTTTTGACGCTCTACGTCACCCCGAATACTTCCAAAAAACCATTGAAAAAGAAGGACAGTTTTCCGAAGAAGAAGCCCTAATGGAACTATACCGTAAACTTCGTCCAGGAGAACCCCCCACCGTATTAGGCGGACAACAGCTTTTAGACTCCCGCTTCTTCGACCCCAAGCGCTATGACCTGGGAAAAGTTGGTCGTTACAAACTCAACAAAAAACTCCGTCTTTCCGCCCCAGACACCATGCGTGTTCTCTCCTCTAGTGACATCCTAGCAGCTATTGACTATTTAATTAATCTAGAATTTGACATCGGCAACATTGATGACATCGACCACCTCGGAAATCGCCGTGTTAGAAGCGTGGGAGAATTGCTACAAAACCAAGTCAGAGTGGGTTTAAATCGCCTAGAAAGAATCATTCGAGAACGGATGACTGTCAGTGACGCAGAAGTGCTTACCCCCGCATCCCTCGTTAACCCAAAACCTCTAGTCGCAGCTATTAAGGAGTTCTTTGGTTCAAGTCAACTCAGTCAGTTCATGGACCAAACCAACCCCTTAGCAGAATTGACCCACAAACGTCGTCTTAGTGCCCTGGGACCAGGAGGTTTAACTAGAGAAAGGGCTGGTTTTGCTGTTCGAGATATTCACCCCAGCCACTATGGACGAATTTGCCCCATTGAAACCCCCGAAGGTCCAAACGCCGGACTTATTGGATCGCTCGCTACCCATGCCCGTGTTAACCTCTATGGCTTTCTAGAAACACCGTTCAGACCAGTCGAAAATGGTAAAGTTCTTTTCCATCTGCCCCCTGTATATATGACAGCCGATGAAGAAGATGACCTACGGACAGCCACAGGTGATATTCCCCTAGATGAATATGGTTTTATCAAAGGACCAAATGTTCCCGTTCGTTACCGTCAAGATTGGACTACCACGCCCCCCGAACAAGTAGATTATGTAGCAGTTTCCCCGGTGCAGATTGTGTCAGTTGCCACTAGCATGATTCCTTTTTTGGAACATGATGATGCTAACCGGGCGCTCATGGGTTCTAATATGCAGCGTCAAGCTGTTCCTTTGTTAAAACCTGAACGTCCTTTGGTGGGAACAGGGCTAGAAGCTCAAGCTGCCAGAGATTCCGGGATGGTGATTGTTTCCCGGACTGATGGAGATGTAGTATATGTAGATGCTACTGAAATTCGTGTCCGGGTAGGTGGTCAACGGTTGGTAGTCGGTGATGAGGAGAAAACCGGGGATAGAGAGCAATTAAGGACTGATAAACCCCAGGAACTCAAGTATAAACTTTCCAAGTATCAACGTTCTAATCAAGATACTTGTCTAAATCAGAAGCCGTTGGTAAGAATTGGTGAAAAGGTCGTTGCGGGTCAGGTGTTGGCGGATGGTTCTTCTACGGAAGGTGGTGAACTGGCACTGGGGCAGAATATTGTAGTAGCTTATATGCCTTGGGAGGGTTACAATTATGAAGATGCAATTCTCATTTCCGAACGTCTGGTACAAGAAGACGTATATACGTCTATTCACATAGAAAAATATGAAATTGAAGCCAGACAGACTAAGCTCGGACCTGAGGAAATCACTAGAGAGATTCCCAATGTGGGGGAGGATGCTCTCAGACAGCTTGATGAACAGGGAATTATCCGTGTTGGTGCGTGGGTAGATGCGGGGGATATTCTTGTGGGTAAGGTGACTCCCAAAGGAGAATCAGATCAACCTCCGGAGGAAAAACTCCTGAGAGCTATTTTTGGAGAGAAAGCCCGGGACGTGCGGGATAATTCTCTGCGAGTTCCCAATGGTGAGAAGGGACGGGTAGTTGATGTGCGGTTATTTACCCGTGAACAGGGAGATGAATTACCACCGGGAGCAAATATGGTGGTGCGGGCTTATGTTGCCCAAAAACGGAAAATCCAGGTAGGGGATAAGATGGCGGGGAGACATGGGAACAAAGGGATTATTTCGCGGATTTTACCGGCGGAGGATATGCCTTATTTGTCTGATGGTTCTCCTGTGGATATTGTGCTGAATCCTTTGGGGGTGCCGAGTCGAATGAATGTGGGTCAGGTTTTTGAGTGTTTGCTGGGTTGGGCTGGTCATAATTTGGGGGTGCGGTTTAAAATCACTCCTTTTGATGAGATGTATGGTGAGGAAACGTCTCGTCGTTTGGTTCATGGGAAGCTGGAGGAGGCGAGGGAGGAAACGGGGAGAGATTGGGTGTATAACCCGGATAATGCGGGGAAAATCACGGTTTATGATGGCAGAACTGGTGAGGCTTTTGACCGAGATGTTACTGTTGGGGTAGCTTATATGCTCAAGCTGGTGCATTTGGTGGATGATAAAATTCATGCCCGTTCCACGGGTCCCTATTCTCTGGTAACTCAACAACCTTTGGGTGGTAAGGCTCAACAGGGGGGACAAAGATTTGGGGAAATGGAAGTTTGGGCTTTAGAAGCTTTCGGAGCAGCTTATACTTTGCAGGAATTGTTGACTGTTAAATCTGATGATATGCAGGGAAGGAATGAAGCTTTGAACGCTATTGTCAAAGGTAAGGCTATACCTAGACCGGGAACACCAGAATCTTTTAAGGTATTAATGCGGGAATTGCAGTCCTTGGGTCTAGATGTAGCTGTCCATAAAGTAGAAACTCAGACTGATGGTAGTTCCCTTGACGTAGAAGTCGATTTGATGATAGACCAAGCTACTCGAAGAACTCCACCCAGACCTACCTATGAGTCTCTTTCTCGTGAATCTCTGGATGAAGAGGAATAGGGCAATGGGTGATGGGTAATGGGTAATGGGTGATGGGTGATGGGTGATGGGTAATGGGTGATGGGTGATGGGTCATGGGTCATGGGTGATGGGTCATGGGTCATGGGTCATGGGTAATCGGTAATCGGTAATCGGTAATCGGTAATGGGTCATGGGTCATGGGTAATGCTGTTTACAATCACCAATGACCAATCACCAATGACCAATCACCAATCACCAATCACCAATGACCAATCACCAATCACCAATCACCAATCACCAATGACCAATGACCAATCACCACTGACAACTGACAACTGACCACTGACAACTGACCACCAACTGTTTTTTCATGTTTAATTTGTTATGAGATCTCCCCAATCTAATCAGTTTGACTACGTAAAAATTGGTATTGCTTCACCCGAACGGATTCGCCAGTGGGGTGAACGTACCTTACCCAATGGCCAGTTGGTGGGTGAGGTAACAAAACCAGAAACGATTAATTACCGGACTCTGAAGCCGGAGATGGATGGTTTATTTTGCGAACGCATATTTGGACCAGCGAAAGATTGGGAATGTCATTGTGGTAAATACAAACGCGTTCGCCATAGAGGCATTGTTTGTGAGCGCTGTGGAGTAGAAGTAACAGAGTCTCGTGTCCGTCGTCACCGAATGGGCTTTATTAAACTAGCTGCACCTGTAGCTCATGTTTGGTACTTGAAAGGGATTCCTAGTTATATTGCGATTCTCTTGGATATGCCCTTGCGAGACGTAGAGCAAATTGTTTATTTCAACTCTTATTGTGTTTTAGCTGCTGGCAATGCGGATACCTTGAGTTATAAACAGTTGCTGAGTGAAGACCAGTGGTTAGAAATTGAGGATGCTATCTACAGTGAAGATTCTCAGTTGGAGGGTGTGGAAGTAGGTATTGGGGCTGAAGCTCTGTTGCGACTGTTAGCGGATATTAAATTAGAAGAAGAGGCGGAAACCTTACGGGAAGAGATTGAGAAGGCTAAAGGTCAAAAACGGGCAAAATTGATTAAACGGTTGCGAGTGATTGATAATTTCATTGCCACTGGGTCACAACCACAATGGATGGTCATGGAGATTATTCCCGTAATTCCCCCTGATTTGCGTCCAATGGTGCAATTGGATGGGGGGAGGTTTGCGACCAGTGACTTAAATGATTTGTATCGGCGGGTGATTAACCGGAATAATCGTTTGGCTAGGCTGCAAGAGATTCTAGCGCCGGAGATTATTGTGCGGAATGAAAAACGGATGTTGCAAGAGGCTGTGGACGCGCTGATAGATAATGGGCGACGGGGTAGGACAGTGGTGGGTGCTAATAACCGTCCACTGAAGTCTTTGTCGGATATTATTGAGGGAAAACAGGGACGGTTTCGACAGAATTTGTTGGGTAAACGGGTGGATTATTCGGGACGGTCGGTGATTGTGGTGGGTCCGAATTTGAGGATTCATCAATGTGGATTACCGAGGGAGATGGCTATTGAGTTATTTCAGCCTTTTGTGATTAATCGCTTGATTCGGTCGGGGATGGTGAATAATATCAAAGCGGCGAAGAAGTTGATTTCTCGTGGTGATCCGAGTGTTTGGGATGTGTTGGAGGAGGTGATTGAGGGGCATCCAGTGATGTTGAACCGAGCGCCGACGTTGCACCGTTTGGGGATTCAGGCTTTTGAGCCGATTTTGGTGGAGGGTAGGGCGATTCAATTGCATCCTTTGGTTTGTCCGGCTTTTAATGCTGATTTTGATGGTGACCAGATGGCGGTTCATGTGCCTTTGTCTTTGGAGAGTCAGGCGGAGGCGCGGTTGTTGATGTTGGCTTCTAATAATATTCTGTCGCCGGCGACTGGTAAGCCGATTGTAACACCGAGTCAGGATATGGTGTTGGGGGCCTATTATTTGACAGCGGAAAACCCTAAAGCGACCTTGGGAGCCGGGAAGTATTTCTCGTCTTTGGATGATGTGATTATGGCTTATGAGGCGAAGCAGGTGGAGTTGCACGCATATATTTATGTGCGTTTTGATGGTGAGGTAGATTCGGGTGTGCCGGATTCTGAGCCGATAGAGGTTATTGAGGATAGGGATGGGTTGGGTAATTTAAGGGGTCGAACTTTGATTTATAAGTTCCGGCGTGTGCGGGAGGATGGTCAGGGAAATTTACTTTCTCAGTACATTTATACGACTCCTGGGCGAGCGATTTATAATAAGGCGATTCAAGAGGCTATAGATGCGTAATTCGTAATTCGTAAGATGGGTAATGGGTGATGGGTGATGGGTAATGGGTGATGGGTGATGGGTAATGGGTGATGGGTGATGGGTAATGGGTAATGGGTGATGGGTAATGGGTAATGGGTGATGGGTAATGGGTGATGGGTAATGGGTGAAAACTTACCAATGACCAATGACCAATGACCAATGACCAATGACCAATGACCAATGACCAATGACCAACAACTGACAACTGACAACTGACAACTGGCAAAATTATGACTAATGTAGTGTTTCGCAATCTTGTGGTAAACAAGGGCAAGTTGAGAGATTTGATTTCTTGGTCTTTTACTCATTATGGAACGGCTAGAACGGCGGTAATGGCGGATAAGCTGAAGGAGTTAGGTTTTCGTTATGCGACGAAGGCGGGGGTATCTATTAGTGTGAATGATTTGATGATTCCGCCTTCTAAGAAGCAGTTGTTGGAGGCGGCGGAAAGAGAAATTTTGGCGACAGAGGAACGATATCAACGGGGAGAGATTACGGAGGTTGAGCGTTTCCAGAAGGTAATTGATACTTGGAATAGTACGTCGGAGGCTCTTAAGGATGAGGTGGTGGAGCATTTCAAAAAAACAGACCCTCTAAATTCTGTATATATGATGGCTTTTTCTGGGGCGCGGGGAAATATTTCCCAGGTACGGCAGTTGGTGGGAATGCGAGGACTTATGGCAGATCCCCAGGGAGAAATTATTGATTTGCCGATTAAAACTAATTTCCGTGAAGGTTTGACGGTTACGGAATATATTATATCTAGTTATGGGGCGCGGAAGGGACTGGTAGATACGGCTTTACGGACGGCGGATTCGGGTTATTTAACTCGGCGGTTGGTGGATGTTTCCCAGGATGTGATTGTTAGGGAGTTTGATTGTGGAACTAGTCGGGGTCTGACGATTGGGGCTATGGTGGAGGGAAATAAGACGTTAATTAAGTTGGCGACTAGGTTGATGGGTAGGGTGGTGGCGGAGGATGTGCTGCATCCAGATACGGGGCAGGTCATTGCTTCAAGAAATACGCCTATAGATGATGATTTGGCTCTGAAAATTCAAAACAGTGGTGTAAAAACGGTAACTGTTCGCAGTCCTTTAACCTGTGAGGCGGCTCGTTCTGTTTGTCAATATTGCTATGGTTGGAGTCTAGCCCATGGGAAGATGGTGGATTTGGGGGAGGCGGTAGGAATTATTGCGGCTCAAAGTATAGGTGAACCGGGTACTCAATTAACTATGCGGACTTTTCATACGGGTGGGGTATTTACTGGGGAGGTGGCTCAACAGGTGCGCTCTAAAATTACGGGAACGGTGAAAATTCCTCGGAAGTTACAAACCCGTCCTTATCGAACACGGCATGGGGAGGATGCTCTGTATGTGGAAGCTAATGGTACGTTAATGATTGAGGGTGATAGGAAGCAGGGAACTGGGGAAGGTCAAGAAATTGCGGTTACTCAAGGTTCAACTCTATACATTCACGATGGACAACAAATATTAGCGGATCATCTGGTGGCGGAGGTGGCTTTAGGTAGTAAAACTACTAGAACAAATACGGAAAAGGCTGTGAAAGATGTGGCTTCGGATTTGGCGGGGGAGGTGAAGTTTGCGGATTTGGTGGCTGAACAAAAAACGGACAGGCAGGGAAATACGACTGTGACGGCTACTAGAGGGGGATTAATTTGGATATTATCAGGAGATGTTTATAATTTACCTCCTGGGGCGGAATTGGTTGTCAAAAATGGAGATGTTGTGGAAACGAATGGGGTGCTGGCGGAAACACAATTAACTACGGTACATGGTGGGGTTGTCCGAATGCAGTCTTCTACGGTAGAAAAGGCGACGAGGGAGGTTGAGGTGATTACGGCTTCTGTGGTGTTGGACCAGGCGGCTGTTACTATGCATGAGTTCCAAGGTCGGAATAGCTATTTGATTACGACGGCTAATAATCAGGAGTTTAATCTGCGGGCAACTCCTGGAACGAAGGTTTTGTCGGGACAGGTGGTGGCGGAGTTGATTGATGACCGTTATCGCACTACTATGGGGGGGGTTTTGAAGTTTGCGGAGGTGGAGGTACAGAAGAAGGGTAAGGCGAAGCTGGGTTATGAGGTGGTGCAGGGAGGAACGCTGTTGTGGATTCCGGAGGAAACTCATGAGGTGAATAAGGATATATCTTTGCTGCTTGTGGAAGATGGTCAGTTTGTGGAGGCGGGTACGGAAATAGTTAAGGATATATTTTGTCAGTCTGGCGGGGTGGTGGAAATAACGCAAAAGAATGATATTTTGCGAGAAATAGTGATTAAGCCGGGGGAGTTGCTGATGGTAGATGATCCTGAATCTGCTATGGCTTTAGACCATTCTTTTTTGCGACCTGGGGAGGAGTTGCTGGGGGTGATGGCGACGGAGCTAAGGTATGTTCAGTATGTGGAAGGTCCTGAAGGGCCGGCGCTGTTGAGTCGTCCTGTGATGGAGTTTCCGGTACGAACTCATCCTGATGTACCTGCTACTACTTCTGTTAGTCAACAGACTGGGCGCTCAATTCAATTGCGGGCTGTACAAAGAATTCCCTACAAGGATTCGGAGCGGGTGAAGTCTGTGGAAGGGGTGGAGTTGCTGCGGACACAGATTGTTTTGGAGATTGATGATGAGACGGAGGGAGAGCATGGATCTTCTCCCCTGGCGGCGGATATAGAGTTAATTTCTGATGGCGAAAATGAGGAGGTTCAAAGGTTACAATTGGTTATTTTGGAGTCTTTGGTGGTTCGTCGGGATATTACTGCGGATGCTACGCAAGGTAGTACACAAACTAGTTTGGAGGTTGGAGATGGTGATACTATTGCGCCTGGATCTGTGGTGGCTCGGACAAAAATTCTCTGTAAGGAGGGGGGGATAGTTAGGGGGGTGCAACAGGGGACGGAAACGGTTCGTCGTTGTCTGGTTTTGCGTCAAAATGATTTGGTGACGGTGGATACTAATTTACGTCCTAATTTGAATAAGGCTGATTTGGTGGTGGAAGGTAGCGAAATTGCGCCTGGGGTTTTGGCGGATGTTTCTGGTGAGGTTGTGGATGTTGTTAGTCTTTTGTCGGTTAATGATGGAGAAGAAGGATTAATAACTGATAAGTGGTGTCATAAGGTTACTTTTCGGGTAGGTCGTCCTTATCGGGTTAGTCCGGGTGCGGTGTTGCAGGTGGAGGATGGAGATCTGGTGCAACGGGGGGATAATCTGGTGTTACTTGTGTTTGAGCGAGCAAAAACAGGGGACATTATTCAAGGATTACCTCGAATAGAGGAGCTTTTGGAGGCCCGGAAACCGAAGGAAGCTTGTATATTGGCTCGTCGTCCTGGTGAGGTGAAGGTGATCTATGGAGACGGAGATGAGATGACATCTATCACTCGTGAGGCCTATTCTATTAAGATTGTTGAAGGTCAAGGTGCTGTGACTGATTATCCTTTGGGACCGGGACAAAATTTAATAGTACCGGATGGAGCTTGTGTATTAGCAGGTCAACCGCTTACGGATGGTCCTTCTAATCCCCATGAGATTTTGGAGATTTTCTTTAGTTTAGGGTCGGAAGATGGAGTTTATGCCTGTGCTAGTCATGCTCTGCAGAAGGTACAAACTTTCTTGGTAAATGAGGTGCAGATGGTGTATCAATCTCAGGGTATTGATATTTCTGATAAACACATTGAGGTAATTGTGCGACAAATGACTAATAAGGTGAGGATTGATGATGGTGGGGATACTACGATGTTGCCGGGTGAATTAGTTGAGTTACGGCAGGTGGAACAGGTGAATGAGGCTATGTCTATTACTGGAGGGGCAAGGGCGGAATATACGCCTATGTTGCTGGGTATTACGAAGGCTTCGTTAAATACGGATAGTTTTATATCTGCTGCTTCTTTCCAAGAAACGACTAGGGTATTAACTGAGGCTGCTATAGAAGGTAAGTCTGATTGGCTGCGGGGCTTAAAGGAAAATGTCATTATTGGGCGTTTGATTCCGGCTGGGACTGGTTACAATACTTATGAGGAGGTGGGGGTAGTTGATGATTATGTGATGGATATGGGTTTTAATGGTATGGGTGATAATCTGCTGGATGAGGTGGATGACCCTTTGGATATGGTTTTGGATGACCGGACGGCAAAACTTTATAATTTGGATGCTCCGGTGATGGGAGATAATAGTTTTCACGGAAAGATGGGAGAACGCTTGGTATTAGATGATGATGATGATGATCTGATTGCTGATGAAATTGGCGACTTTGTGATTGAGGAGGAGGATGATGATTTGGAGGAGGATGATGATGATGATTTTGAGGATGAATAATAAGTAATGGTTGGTGGTGATTGGTGATTGGTCGGTGGTGATTGGTCAGTGGTCAGTGGTCAGTGGTCAGTGGTCAGTGGTGATTGGTAAGTTTTCACTTATCACCCATTACCTATTACCCATTACCTATTACGGGGCATTTTGCCTGCTACATATTTATTTCATAATACCGGGAAGGTCTGTATGACGATGGAGGTCGGGGTGTCAAGTTTGGCTGGTCTTGAATATTATGCTTATATTGATGACTATGGTGAGGTGATGGCGGACTTTGAGGGTAAAATCGGAGTTTATGCTATTTTTAATCAGGATAAGGTTCTTCAATTTGTTGGTTATTCTCGTGATATTTATGTAAGTTTGAAGCAGCATTTGGTTCGTCGGCCTCAATGTTGTTATTGGGTGAAGGTGCAAACTATAGAACGTCCTAACCGTACGGTTTTAGAAGGTATTGAAGATGCTTGGGTGATGGAAAATGGGGATATTTCTATTACTGAAACTATGTTTAAACAGAAATGGACAAATCCTATAGATGTGAGGGATTTAATGACTCTGGAGGAAAAAAATGATTATGAGTATAAGGCTATTGATGATTTAGGGAAAAGCAAGGTTTTAAAGAATGTGGCGCGGCGTGTTGAGGAGGAGATTTTAGCTGTTTTAAGGGAACGGGGAATAAATACTCAAGTTCGCTTTAATCCTAAATTAAAGGAAGGAGGATTGTTAGATTTGAAGTAGTTTTAGTGGTCAGTTAAGGTTAGATGCTTTTAATATTTTCTCTATCATTTGATTAGCTTGAGAATAATAACTACCACTGAATAAATTAAAGTGATTCAAAATATGATAGAGATTATATAATGTTTTGCGTGTTTCATATCCCTTATCTAAGGGAAATACTTCTTGATAATTTTGATAAAATGTTGGCGGAAAACCTCCAAATAATTCGGTCATGGCAATATCAACTTCTCTATCTCCAAAATAAGTGGCAGGATCAAAAATAACTGGTTCATTTTCAATGGTAAAGCTTACATTTCCTCTCCATAAGTCTCCATGAACTAAGGAAGGTTGAATTTGATAATTTAGGAATAATTGGGGAATAGCTGCTAGTAGTTTAGCTGAGTGGGGAAATTTTCCACCGCGTTTTTTTGCTAGTTGAAATTGATAGTTTAAACGATTTTGAGTATAAAATTCTGTCCAGGAGGAGTGAAAGTTATTGATTTGGGGTGTAGAACCGATGGTGTTATTTATATTCCAGCCAAAACCTTTGTTGGTGGTAATTTTGTGCATGGCTGCTATTTTCCGTCCCAGTTCTGTCCAGGATTTATGATTACCATTGGTCATTTCTAGCCATTCTAATACAATATAGCTAGAAGTTTCTGTAATTCCCCAACAAATTGCTTTAGGAGAGCGGATAGTTTTGGACTGATAGATTTGTTGTAAACCGAGGATTTCTGCTGCAAACATTGACCCTTGGGAAGGAAGGTTTTGTTTAATAAAGTAGGTGATTTTACTATTACTAATGGCATAACTTTGGTTAATACATCCACCACTGATGGATAAATGTTGATTACTGACAAATTTCTCGCCAGTAATTTGACTAATGTGGTTATCAATTTCTTGCCAAATCATAGTTCGTTAATTGTTGAGAATGGATTAGCGATGACTAGGCAGGTTTAACAATGACAATACCATAGGCATCGGGGGAAAGATAGTTTTTGACTGCTTGGATTAAGTCAGTTGCGGTGATAGATTGGATGTGTTGGGGATAATTAAAAGCTGGTTTTAAATCACCAATTAATGATTGATAATAACCATATAATCCAGCGCGATCGCTTGGTGTTTCGTTCCCAAATATAAACTGATTAGCTATACGTTGTTGAATACGACTAATTTCTGATTCTTTGACGATTTCTGTGTATAAGATGTGAAGATGTTGAGCGATCGCTTTTTCTACGGTGGCTATATTTTCTAGGTTACATTTGGCGGAAATTGAAAATACACCTTGTAATAAGTTACTCATGTTACTAACAGAAATTGAGGAAACTAATTCTTGTTGTTCCCGTAGGTCTTGAACTAATCTAGATGTTCTTCCGTGTCCTAAAATTCCAGCTATGATATCAAGTGCATAGGTTTGATCTAATTTGATTAATCCAGGGACTCGCCAAACCATGACTAGTCTTGCTTGTTGGAGTGTTTGGTCAATAATTTCCTGACGGACTATTTCTGTAAATGGAGGTTCAGGGGTTGGGGCTATTGGTGTTGGTTTGTTGGGTGGTTGTTGGTAATTTTTATTAAATTCTGTGGCGATAATTTCTACTAATTCTTCTACTGGTAAATTACCGACAGCGACGGCTGTAATTGATTGGGGTTGATACCAATGGGTGTGAAAATCTCGCATTTGTTGGGGTTGAATTTGAGAAATGATTGATTCAGAACCTAGGACTGGACGACGATAGGGTAAATAATCAAAGGCGGTTTCCATGATATGACGATAAATCCGTCTTCTGGGGTTATCTTGAGAACGTCTAATTTCTTCTAAAACTACTAATCGTTCGCGTTCAAAAGCATCATGGGGAATACTAGGATTACAGACAACATCTATTTGTAATGGTGCTAGTTCGGCAAAATCTTGAGGTGCGGTTGTGATGTAATAGTGGGTATAATCTTGGCTAGTGGCGGCATTGGTGAGTGCGCCACGTTCTTCAATGCGACGTTCAAATTCACCACTAATGAGTTTTTTTGTACCTTTGAAAACAATATGTTCTAAAAAGTGAGCCATACCATTGATAGTATCAGCTTCCATTGCTGAACCTGTTTTTACCCACAGGTTGAGATTAACTGCGTCTATTGGCATTTGTTCGACAATAATGGTTAAACCGTTGGGTATATGGTGTACTGTGGGTGTATTGAGACGCGGAAGTTTCAGCAGAGTTGATGTCATTGGAAAAGGATAGTTTCAGCTATGTTACTTTTTCTATATTACAACTTTCTTGATGGTGTAAACCTTTTCATCTATAAACTGTTAGTATTTAGGGGCAGACATGGCGACAAACAAGGCTGAAAATAAGATAGTGTAAAGAATATAACGATTTTTTCAAACACCCTCTAACAATAATAAATAACAATATCCCCATTCTTTAAATAAGTTGGGGATATAGATATTAGATGAAAATGACTAATTACTAGTTCCCAAATCCCTTACCTTTAGTGCTAGAAGGAAGACAAATACAGTTTTCTAACTGTTGAAGTAAGATTTCACTATCTAGATTTTGACCAATTAACACTAATTGATTTTTCTTGTCACCTTTCCATTGATCATCATCAATAGTGAAGCGTTTACCGCAAAGGTGGAAAATGTGACGTTGAGGACTTTCATCAAACCACATAATCCCCTTAGCACGGAAGACATTTATGGGTAATTGGTTATCTAAAAAATGTTGAAACTTTCTAATGGAAAAAGGTTTATCACTTTGGAAAGAAATAGAGATAAAACCATCATTTTCTAAATGATTAGAATGGTGATGATGTTCATGATCATGGTGGTCATGTCCACAGGTAGAATGATCATGATCATCATGATGTTCGTGACCACAATTAGAATGATCATGATCATCATGATCATGATGTTCCTCTGTATGGGAATCAAAATATTTATCAGATGCAAATAAACCAACACTGAGAATTAAAGGAAGTGGAACTTGAGATTTTGTAGTCCGAATTATCCGCGAGCCTTCTTTAATATTATTAATTTTTTTCTCCACTTCCTGTAAAGTGGTTTCATCAACTAAATCTGTCTTATTGAGAATAATGACATCACCATAAGTAATTTGACTCAAAGCTGCTTCAGAATTGAATAAATCCAAGCTATAATTTGCAGCATCAACTACAGTAATAATAGAATCTAACCTGGTTAGATCTCGCAATTCTGAACCCAAAAATGTCATAGCTACAGGTAAAGGGTCTGCTAAACCAGTGGTTTCTACGACTAAATAATCTAACTTTTCTTCTCTTTCTAAAACCTTGTAAACAGCATCAACTAAGTCATTATTAATGGTACAACAAATACAACCGTTGCTTAATTCCACCATATTTTCATCTGTGGAAACAACCAATTCATTATCAATACCAATTTCCCCAAATTCATTCACTAAAACAGCAGTTTTCACACCTTGCTGATTTGTGAGAATATGATTGAGTAAAGTCGTTTTACCACTACCGAGGAAACCTGTAATAATGGTAACTGGTAAACCTTGTTTGGCAACTTCCATGATGTGAGACTCGGAATTAACTGTGGTTTGCATAATTATGAAGTAGGATTTTGGTGTGTTTTTAATTTTATCTTGATTTTAGCTACTCGACATTAGAGTAACATATTTATATTCCAGCTTGAAAAATTTGATTAGCAGTGAGGGTAAGTTCCGGGAAAGTACGCGAAACTATAGTTTGATTTTCTCTAAATTGACTCACTTGATATTCCCCATTAATTAAATCATAGATAGAAATAGTTGGTTGTTTGGGATTTCCTATATAGGGAGTTCCACCTAAAGCTAAATAATCAACAATCCAATATTCAGGAATACCAATTTCTTCATAATCTTTAACTTTACTCAAATAATCAACACGCCAATTTGTACTCACAACTTCAATAACTAATGGAATTGATGCGCCTTGAGTAACTGTAGATTGTTTTTTCCATAATGGCTCATTAATTAAATTAGATGGATTGAGTAGTAAAACATCTGGTGAGTAACCAGATTCATTATCAGGAGGTTTAACCAACACAGTTTTTGCTATTCCATAGGATAATCCTAAACGTTCTGATTCTGAGTTTATTTTTCTATTCAAAAAAATGATAATCCACTCATGATCGCCTAAAGGTTGATTCATTTCAATAATTACTCCATGATGTAATTCATAATACTTTCCTTCTGGTTTCCATTGGACAAATTCCTCAAAAGTTACTGATTTAGTTTTCGGTAATGCTTGAATCATACTTTACCTCCAGGTGTTGACAAAATTACCAAGTATTGCTAACAATAATTATAGCCAATTATTAGCTACCAAAATTTTCATTTACGTCATTGTCATCAACTTGCGTTATCATTGTTTATCGTCAGATTGCCTTATTCCTCTATTATGACCCTATCTATTTACAATACCCTCACCCGTCGTCAAGAACAATTTACCACCGTTGAACCTGGCAAAGTTAAGATGTATTATTGCGGTGTGACAGTTTATGATTACTGCCATTTGGGTCATGCTAGAGCTTGTATTGTTTGGGATGTAGTGCGTCGTTACCTTCAGTTTATTGGCTATGACGTGCGCTATATCCAAAATTTTACGGATATTGATGATAAAATTCTCAAACGAGCCAGAGAAGAAAATTCTTCCATGGAAGTTGTCGCAGAAAAATATATTCAAGCATATTTTGAGGATATGTCGCGGTTGGGAATTAAAGAAGCTGATGAATACCCCCGCGCTACACATACAATGAATGGTATTCAAAAATTAATTCACGATTTAGAACATAAAGGTTTTGCTTATCCGTCTGGTGGTGATGTCTATTATGCAGTTCAGAATTTTGCCGAATATGGTAAACTTTCGGGACGGAAATTAGAGGATATGCAAGCCGGCGCAAGTGAACGGGTAAACATCGAAGACACAGAATATCAAAAGAAGAAATACCCCTTTGATTTTGCCCTATGGAAGGCTGCAAAATCTGGTGAACCAGCGTGGGAGTCTCCGTGGGGAAAAGGCCGCCCAGGATGGCATATAGAATGCTCCGCCATGGTACGCGATCGCTTAGGTGATACCATAGATATTCATGCTGGTGGTGCTGACTTAATTTTCCCCCACCATGAAAACGAAATTGCTCAATCTGAAGCCGTTACTGGTAAACCATTAGCCAACTATTGGTTACACAACGGCATGGTAAAAGTAGATGGGGAAAAAATGTCCAAATCCTTGGGTAATTTTATCACCATTCGTCAATTATTAGATCGGGGTGTAGACCCCATGGCTGTGCGTTTATTTGTAATGATGGCACAATATCGCAAACCCATAGATTTTACCGATGATGCCATATTAGCAGCAACCAATGGCTGGCATACGATCAAAGAAGGTTTATTATTTGGACATCAACATAGTAAAAAACTAGGCTGGGATGAATCTAAACTAATTCAAAATTCCAAATCTAAAATCCAAAATTCCGAGATTGAGAGATTTAAAGAAGCAGTCAATGATGATTTTAACTTCCCTGGTGGATTAACAATAATTTTTGAATTAGCCAAAGAACTAAATCGGGAAGGAAATATAATTGTTCATCAAGGAAGAACAGAAACCCCAGCAGATGAATTACTTAAAAAATGGCAAACCCTAATTACATTAGCAGAAGTTTTAGGATTAACCGCCAAACCAGAACCAGAAACTTCTCAACAAGATAGTTTAAGCGATATTTATATTGAAGAACTAATTCAACAAAGACAAGAAGCAAGAAAAAACAAAAACTTCGCCGAATCAGATAGAATTCGCAATGAACTATTAACAAAAGGCATCACCTTAATAGATAGCAAAGAAAGCACACGTTGGCATAGAAATTAACTAATAATTACGATAATTAGACCAGGACTGACGCGAAACAAAACATCTCTGAAACTCTTCCTCTCCGTGTCCTCTGCGCCTCTGTGGTTCGTTATTCCGTAACTTGTGCCTGATTTATATAGATGTAAAAAGAAACTCTCAACCTTTAATTAACACCATGTGGAAACAATTAACAACCGCAATTTCTGATTTAAACATTCCCGCAGATTGGGTAGGAATTAGAGCCGTAAAAACCACCTCCACACATCATGCTGTGCGTGATGGTTTACCCCAAAATAATGGTAAATCATTAAATATGGGAGCGATGATCGAAGTCATAGTTGATGGTTGTTTAGGCTATGCTGCTACTAATTCCTTACATATTTCCAGTTTACAAAATGCGGCGGAAATCGCCTATAAACAGGCATTAGTAGCTAGTAAATGGTGGATATATCCAGTTAGTGAAAATACCCGTCCTCAAGTAGTTGGTGAATATAAATCAGCATTTTTAGAGCCATTTAATGCTATTAGTCCCGGAGAAATCAACGATTTACTGATTCAGATTTGTGAGAAACTGAAAATTAACGATAAAATCATTCAAACTACAGCCGCAGTCAACACAGATCAAAAAGAAACTTGGTTTGTGAGTAGTAATGGTTCAGAAATATATCAGCATATTCTATCTCTTAGTCATCATTTTGGAGCTATTGCTCAAGATGGTACAATTGTCCAACAACGCACCAACAATGGTGCTTACGCTAACTCCTATCAAGGTGGTTGGGAACTGTTTAAACAAGATAATTTATGGCATCAAGTTCAACAAGTTGGTGAACAGGTATTAGAATTATTAACAGCAGCAGAATGTCCAAATACTCGGACTAATTTAGTTTTAGCACCAGATCAAATGATGCTACAAATTCATGAAAGTATCGGACATCCTTTAGAAATTGACCGCATTTTAGGAGATGAACGCAACTATGCTGGAGGTAGTTTTGTCACCAAAGATGATTTTGGTAAATTAGAATATGGTTCACCGCTCATGAATATCACCTTTGATCCTACAGTACCAGGTGAATTTGCCAGTTATAGTTTTGATGATAACGGTGCAGTAGCTACCAAAGAATTTATTATTAAAAAAGGGATTTTACAACGAGGTTTAGGTAGTTTAGAAAGTCAAACCAGAGCAAATTTACCCGGTGTTGCTTGTGCGCGGGCTTCTTCCTGGAATCGTCCTCCCATAGACAGAATGGCCAACTTAAATTTAGAACCAGGAACAGCTACTTTTGAGGAAATTATCTCAGGAATAGACCATGGAATTTACATGGAATCTAACCGTTCTTGGTCAATAGATGATCAACGTTATAAATTTCAATTTGGTTGTGAATATGCAAGATTAATTGAAAATGGTAAACTTACCAAAACCCTCCGGAATCCTAATTATCGCGCTACTACACCAGAATTTTGGCATAGTTTAATTCAAGTTGGAGATAATAGCAATTGGCAAATTTATGGAGCGCCTAATTGCGGCAAAGGAGAACCAAATCAAATGATTTTTGTAGGCCATGGTTCACCAGTTTGTGCATTTGCAAATATTGAGGTTTTTGGTGGTGGTTAATGAATTTTCCGCTTTAGGTTCTGGTGAGTTAAAGTAGGTTGGGTTAAGCAACAGCGCAACCCAACAGAAAGAAATATATTGATCTTGAATTAATGCTACAATAAAAAAGTAACTACTTGAGGCCATATCAATATGATCATTGCTCAAGAATTAGAATCACAACAAGACATCTCCGCAGATGTAATATTTCCTCCTAGTGATTTATATAGTGATGAACCTCCCGTGGAAACTGAACTACATCTACGACAAATAATTTTACTTTTCAAATGTTTAGAATGGTTATGGAAAGATAGAACAAATTTCTATGCTGCGGGAAATTTGACTATTTACTATAGTCCTAATCAGAAAAAATCACAATTTTTCCGAGGTCCTGATTTTTTTGTTGTCTTGGAAACTGAACGCAAAACCCGCAAAAGTTGGGTAGTTTGGGAAGAAGACGGTAAATACCCTAATTTCATTTTAGAAATTCTTTCACCCAGTACAGCTAATACTGATAGAGAATTTAAAAAAGAACTTTACCAAAATACTTTCCGCACACCAGATTACTTTTGGTTTGATCCTTATACATTAGAATTTGCAGGTTTTCATTTAATAGATAATAAATATCAACCTTTAGAACCCAATAAACAAGGATATTTATGGAGTGAACAGTTAGGGTTATATTTAGGAATTAATCAAGGACTATTAAGGTATTTTACCCCAGCAGGAGAGTTAGTGCCGACACCAGAAGAAACCGCAGAAGAGGAAACTAAAAAAACAGCAATACAAGTGCAAAGAGCAGAAATACAATCCCAAAGAGCAGAAATAGAATCCCAAAGAGCAGAATGGGAAGCTAGAAGATCAGAACGTTTAGCAGCAAAATTGCGAGAACTAAATATTGACCCAGATACAATTTAATTTAAAAAATGAAACCAGAAGAATTATCAACCCTAGAAAAAACTTTTAATCAACTTGTGGAAACTCTGCTGATTAAAAAAGCAGAAAATGAACATTTTACAGTGAGACTTAGCAGCGAAAGCAGTCAATTTACTCGCTTTAATTCTGCTAAAGTTAGACAAACAGGTTATGTTCAAGACGGTTCGATTCAATTGACCTTAATGGCCAATCAACGTAGTAGTTTTCGTCAATTTTCCTTTACTGGAAATTGGGATATAGATTGGGAATTAGCTTATACAGCTTTACAAGAATTACGTCATGAATTGCCTTTATTACCAATTGATCCTTATTTAGTGATACCATCAGGAAATAATATCAGTCGAGAAGTTAATACTGGTAAATTACTGACTCCAGAAATATTAGTTCCCAGTATTCTCGAAACCGTTGCTAATTTAGATTTTACCGGAATGTATGCTGGAGGAATTGTCATTAGAGGTTATGGTGATTCTAGTGAACAAAAACATTGGTTTGTCACTGATTCATTTAATTTAGATTATTCCTTATTTATGACATCAGCACAAGCTGTTAAAGGAACTTTTGCCGGTAGTGAGTGGAATGAAACTGCTTATTTAGCTAAAATAAATGATGGAAAAAAGCAGTTAGAAATGCTATCTCGTCCAGTTAAAGAATTACCCAAAGGACAATATAAAACCTATTTTGCTCCCGCTGCGGTAGCTGATTTATTAGGTATGCTTTCCTGGGGTGCTATTAGTGAAGCGGATATCCAACAAGGTAATAGCGCCTTAGCTGCTTTATCACGTCAAGAAAAACAACTTTCCCCAAAATTTACTTTAAGAGAAAATTTTCAAAGTGGTTTAGTTCCCAGATTTAATAATTTAGGAGAAATAGCTGTACCGGAATTAACTTTAATTGAAAAAGGTATTTTAATTAATAGCTTAGTTAATTCTCGCACTGCGAAGGAATATAATAAACCCGCTAATGGTGCAAATAGTTCAGAAACATTACGTTCTCCAGACATTAGCCTTGGTAATTTGACATTTGAGGATATTTTACCAAATTTAGATACAGGGTTATATATTTCTAATTTACACTATTTAAATTGGAGCGATCGCCCATCTGGTAGAATTACAGGTATGACTCGTTATGCTTGCTTTTGGGTGGAAAACGGGGAAATTATTGCTCCCATTGCCAATCTGCGTTTTGATGAAAGTCTCTATCGCTTTTGGGGAGCAGAAAATCTCATTGACTTCACCAACAGTTCAGAATTTATTCCCGAAGTGGGAACTTACGAAAGTAGACAATTAGGAGGTAGTTTAGTTCCCGGTATGTTGGTAAATGATTTCACCTATACCTTATAAATCTTAGTTGTGTACCAGTAAAAAATAGGTGACAGAAAACCAGAATCAGTCACCCATTGGCCATATTACCTATTTCTGTTTTGCTCCGGCTTTTGCAGATTTTGCAGCTTTTTTTGCAGCTTTTGCAGCTTCTAATGCTGCTAATTCCGCCAGTTCTTTCTCCTCAGCTTTCTTATCAAGATAGTAGTGATAATCTCCTAAGTAAACATGAAAATCACCATCACGAATTTCTACAATTTTGTTAGCTACTTGGGAGATAAAATAACGGTCGTGAGACACTACAATAGCCGTACCTTCATAGTTTTGTAAAGCCTCTTCCATCATTTCCTTAGCCGGAATATCTAAGTGATTGGTAGGCTCATCTAAAATGATTAAATTGGCTGGACGTAACAGCATTTTTGCCAATGCTAACCGAGCTTTTTCACCTCCACTCAATGCTCCAACTTTCTTAAATACAGTATCACCAGTAAATAAGAATCTTCCTAACAATGTGCGGACTTCTTCATTAGTCCAACTCGGAACCTCGTCATGGATAGTTTGCATGACGGTTTTATTTAAATCCAAGGCTTCCGCTTGGTTTTGTTCAAAGTAACCAGGAATCACATTGTGATCACCCAATTTAACAATCCCTTCCGTAGGTGGTTCAACACCCATCATAATTTTTAACAGCGTGGATTTACCCGCACCGTTAGGACCCAGGAATGCAATTCTGTCTCCTCTTTCGACTAAAAGATTTGCCGATAAAAACAGAATTTTATCCCCATAAATATGGGTTAAATCCTTAATTTCTACCACTTCTCTACCGCTACGAGTGGCATCAGGAAAACGGAAATGTAGGGTTCTGACTCCACCTACGGGAGCTTCGATCCGTTCAATTTTATCTAGTTGCTTTTCTCTACTTTTTGCCTGGGTACTGCGGGTAGCACTAGCGCGGAATTTATCAACAAATGCTTGTTGTTTTTCCAATTCTTTTTGTTGACGTTCGTAAGCGTTAAGTTGTGCTGACTGATTTTCCGCCTTTTGTTGGAGGTATGATGAGTAATTACCCAGGTAAGAACTGGAAACACCCCTTTCAGTTTCCACGATTTGGTTACATAGACGATCTAAAAATTCCCGGTCATGGGAAACTATCACCATGGGAGTAATTAAACCCCGGAGATAATTTTCTAACCACTCAATGGTTTCTAGATCTAAGTGGTTTGTCGGTTCGTCCAGTAGTAATAGGTCGGGTTTTTGTAGGAGAATTTTCCCTAAACTCATTCGCATTTGCCAACCACCGGAGAAAGCACTAACTAAGCGATCGCTATCTTCCAATTGAAATCCCATCTCTGGTAAAATCTTACCAATGCGTGAGTCTAAGTTATATCCATCCAAGGCCTCAAATTGACGCTGTAACCGATCTAACTTATGAATTAACTCATCTAACTCTTCGGGATTAGCAGTTTCCATCTCATGGGGAATGTGAGATAAAGCCATCTGCACTTCGTTAGCTTCTTTAAATACAGTCCAAAATTCTTCCCTGACTGTCCGGGTGGGGTCAACCTCAAATTCTTGGTTAAGATAAGCTATATGTAGGCTGGAGGGGCGAATAATTTCCCCAGCAGTCGGTCCAATCTCCCCAGAGATAATTTTCAGTTGGGTGGATTTTCCCGCACCATTAACACCAACCAAACCAATCCGATCTCCTGGTTTGACTTCCCAGTTGATATCTTTAAGAACTTCGCCCGTAGGATAAATTTTACTGATATGTTCTAATCGCAGCATGAAATGTCTCGTGGGTAGGGAAAAGGGCAAAGCTAACGCCGTACATAATCTTAACAAAATTTAACCCCTTATGTACAATTTTTTGACTATGAACATAAATTCTTTACCTATCACGTTTTTATCTTTTCGCTCCCTGATTTTAATGCTTGCAGAGTGACAATATCTCTAATTGCCAATGTATGTATAAATTAAATATTATATTAGCTCATTGAACTATTCTCATACTTATATCTAACCATTTAGACTGAGTAATGGGCGCACTAGTAGAAATATAATCAACACCAGTTTTTGCTACAGCGCGAATAGTTTCTAAGGTTATATTTCCTGAAGCCTCAATTTTCACCCGACTATCTTCTTGACGAATTAACGACACAGCTTGACTCATCGTTTCTAAAGACATATTATCCAACATAATAATATCCGCTTTATAATTCAAGGCTTCCTGGACTTGTTCCAAACTTTCCGTTTCCACCTCAATTGTTAGGGGATAGGGAATATGAGAACGAACGCGGGTAATGGCCTCCCTAATTCCTCCCGCAGCCAGAATATGATTATCCTTAATCATCACCGCATCATCCAAACCCATACGGTGATTAATAGCACCACCCAATGCAGTCGCGTATTTTTCCAAAATTCTCAACCCAGGTGTAGTTTTGCGCGTATCAACTAATTGAGTGGGTAAATCAGCTATTTTCTCCACATATAAACTAGTTAAACTGGCAATTCCACTTAATCGCATTGTTAAATTTAACGCCACCCTTTCCCCCATTAACAGCGCGTCCAGAGAACCATTAATTTCTGCTATTACCTGTCCTGGCTTACATAGTGTACCCTCCTCTGTAACATTTATCAAATTGACTTGATTATTTAAAAGCTGAAACACCCTAGCAGCAACCGGTAAACCAGCGATTATTCCTGGTGCTTTAGCGATCCATTTAGCTTGTCCTTTGGTCGAATTTTGAGATAATAGAGATTGAGTAGTACGATCACCCCTGCCAATATCCTCCAGCAACCAACTCTGTAACAATTGATCCAAAACTAAAAACGGTGGTAGTACAGCCACTGAACTCTTCATATTAGCCTTAATTTTTATATCTACTTAAGAGTATCAAAAATTTGCAAATAAATAAAGTATTAGCCCGGATTTGGGAATGCAAAATCTAGTACGAAGTAACTATTTTACGTCTGGCTAAAAAACAGTCGGGTGTAAAAAGTGGGAAGTAGTTTTGAATAAACTTTCTAATTCGTCAGCAGCAATAAGGGCGACGTTTTCACCGTCAGGTTGGATAATAATTATTACTTCTCTATCTACTTGAGCGCAGATTTCAGCTAGGTTATCACGAGCATTTGTTAAGTTTGTTTGGTTGAACATGGTGGGATTTTTCCTCATGCTGTAGCTGATATTTTTTAATATTATCAGTTAGCTTTCTAAACCGTCTGGGAGATTAATTCCCAGTCTCATAGCCGAAGTCCATTAAAACGGACTCAATGATTATACTTTAGGGACCTCCAAATAAAAAAACACTCAACCACCTAACGCAGAAAATCTCTCAAACTCTCATTCCTCTGTGTCCTCCGTGCCTCTGTGGTTCGTTTATTTGAGTAATTTATTTTTTGGAAGTCCCTTAAACTGTCTGTTTAGTATTATATTCAACACTTCCCCAACTTTCAGGAAGAGGGTTAACCCAGGAAATAGGAACAGAAGCAACATCCAGCGTTTCACCGTCTTCAAAAACTTCTAAAATATATCCTGGTTCTGGCTGGCTTGTAGTAGGATTGAGATGATATAAGAAAACGCCCTTATTTCGAGTTTTTACCGGGCTGTTAGGAACATCTTATTTTAGTTCTACCCATTGGAATAAGATGGCTGTTGTTATGATTAGTTTTATTTTCGTTGACTATCAGTTAAGCATAGACAGTAGGTAAAGAGTCTAATTCATTCATATCACTGACAACTTTACGTAAAGTTTCACTGAAATAGAAAACTTCATAATTAGGTGCAAGTTCTTTTTGTAGTTGCTTCCACAAACTAATACCTTCTGCTTCAAAAGCGGCTTTAGCCTCTAAACTAGGAAAACCTGATGAATTAGGATCTTCCCAGTTTAATTTCGCATCATAAATATCTGCCCATTTTTCCAAACGGCTAATAGTTTCTTGACTCAGTGGTAATGTTTCTGGGTCAATATCTCCAGCTTTATCAGAATTTACCCACCATAACGGGTAACATTCATAATCAGCCATGAGTTTGATTTTTTCTATTTTAAGCTGTTTGTCGTTTTTCATGTTTAATACTTCCCCAAGTTTCAATAATGAAATCTAGCTTGGAGAAAATCAATCCTGTCATCACTAATTAGATAAACTGCATTTTTAGGCGATCGCAGTAAATGAGTTGTTTCTAATAAACTTGCTAATTCGTCAGCAGCAATAAGGGCGACATTTTCACCGTTAGGTTGGGTAATAATCATTACTTCTCTATCTGCAACTACTTGAGCGCAGATGTCAGCTAGGTTATTACGAGCATCTGTTAAGTTTGTTTGGTTGGACATGGTGGGATTTTTCCTCATGCTGTAGCTGATATTTTTTAATATTATCAGTTAGCTTTCTAAACCGTCTGGGAATTAATTCCCAGTCTAATAGTCGAAGTCCGTTAAAACGGACTCAATGATTAGTTTATAATATCACATCTCAACCATTCAATAAATTCACCTAACCCTTCAAAAATCTCAGGGTTATTTGTTTTTACTTGTAGCTCTTCTTCTAAATCTGGAAAATCATCTAATATGTCATTATTGGCAATATTCAAATAAAATATAATAGGGAGGACAATTTTTTTTAACTCATCTATGGAAATAAGATGCGAATGTTGAGAAATAGAATATGGACTTACATGAACAAAATTAGATAAATACTTATATAAAAACTTGTATCTGTGTTTAATCTTTTCTTCTTCATGTTCATATCCAGGAATAATCTTGACTAATCTGTTGGAAAGTACCTTATAATGGCTTATAAAGCACCCAGCGACATCCATAACAGCTTTATCAAATTTATCTTCTTCAGAAAATAAATTTTTACACGTATCATCTTTCTCAAAAAGTTGTTTGTATTTTTGATGTTCTTCCTTCTCTAATTCAAGTAGTTGATAATATTGATTTATTTTAATTTTATTTTTCACTTCATCTAATTGCTCTTTTAGTTCTTGTTTTTCTATTTCTTCTAACTCCCTTGCTTTTAATAGTTGAATCATTTTTTGCCTTTCAAGAGTATCATATAACTCCAGTATTAGTAACCTAAATTCCAATTCGTATGCAAGCAAAGTATCAGATGTTAAATAATAAAATGTTTTGTAACATTCTAGGATACTTCTTGTGAGAATTGCTGCTGATGAGAAATCTATAAAATTTGGATTTTCTGTATCTTGATTTAAGATTTTAAAAATAGTTGTGCTAGTAGACTTCATTTTGAACAGAATATGATGCCTTATTTTATTTTTTTCATTTAATTCCTCATAATTTGCGTCTAAGAAATTAAAAACTTTATTCGTAAGACAGAGAGATGATTGGAAAATATCTAATAGTTCTGAGTAATTCATAAGTGTTGTTTTAAAGATCAAATAAATAGTATCCATTTTCAATGGATACTTGTACGAAAGTATTTAAAGCTATCTTAGCACAAGTGTTGAATCCTGCAATAAAACTTTACAATCTTTGCGTTTTACCCAGGTAAAATCCATTGTCTATTGAGAATAGAGTCATTAATTGATCAAATTTGGTATCACCAATACCAATGCACAACTTGGACACAATCCTCAAAATCTTAACATTCAACACTTCTGCTATCTTAGCAATCTATAGCATCCCTAAGTTTGCGCTTCAAATCGCTAGAAATAGGTAAATCGTCAATTTCTTTACACAATTTTGCTACTGGCTCTTTTTTCTTTCGCTCTAGATATATTCCTGTTAAAAGACCATCAATACCATATTTACCTAGAGCATCTGCTACTAATCCAGCAACTCCAAGAGCCGCAATACCACCTATCATTCCAAATGGTCCGCCCAAAGCTGCTAAGGCAGTAGTTATAGCAGCACCTCCAGCTAAACCAGTAGCGGCCATTGTTACTACAAGCAATACACCAGGGAAACCTAAAGCCGCAACCTTTCTGACTACTTCATCCATATAGTTATTGAATTAACTTAACTGAGTCTAATTTGATACAAAAAATGAGTATAAGAGTATTCCAACTAAAAAAATGCCCAATTGTCATTGCGTGGGTGTTCTCTTCCCGTAGGATAGTGACAGGTTTTGGATCATTTATTGCTTGAAACACTCTAACTATAAACACTGTTATAAAAAAAAGCAAGTAGCGAAGGTTAAAATATTCGCCCTCACTACTCACTCTTCTTACCTATGCCCCTACAGACTCCTTAGCTGCATACAATACCTCAGCCGATATATCTTTAAACCCACGTTCACGGGCAAACTTTTCAGTATTTCGCTTCACTTTTCCGCGTACAAAACCAGGAATTTTATTCAATTCTGCTTGGCCATCTTTTGTCCAATTCAAACCAGATTCCGCGGAAATTCCTTTGGTAATTACTTCCTTGGTATCGTGTCCACCAAAGATTTCTAATAAGTGATCTTCCATTCCCAAAGTAAAGGAATTGTAGATTAAATCTGTGATTTGATTTGTACCTTCATAACCCATAAATGGTTTGTAACCAATGGGGAAATTCTGCACGTGAATAGGTGCTGCAATGACACCGCAGGGAATATCCAAACGTTTACCAACGTGACGTTCCATCTGCGTACCAAATATAGCAGAAGGTTCAACGCGAGCGATCGCATCCCCAATTTCACCATGATCATCTGTAATTAATACTTCATCGCAATATTCGCTCACCTGTTCCCTAAACCAGTCAGCATCATATTTGCAATAAGTCCCAGCCCACACCACATGAATCCCCATTTCCCGCGCCAGAATCTTTGTTAAAGCCGCAGCATGAGTATTATCACCAAAAACCACCGCTTTCTTCCCAGTCAAGTTCTGACAGTCAATAGAACGGGAAAACCAAGCCGCTTGGGATACGTGCAGAGTTTGTTCATTAATGAAGTCTTCGTAATTAACATCACTACCTTGAGCGTTAATTACCTGCTGAATTTTACGGATACATCTAGCAGTTTCCACAACACCCATGGGCGTAATATCTACGTAAGGAGTGCCAAATTGTTCTTCTAAATACTTAGCTGTAGTTAACCCCAGTTCCCGATAAGGAATTAAGTTAAACCAAGCTTGAGGCATAGTTTTTAACTCGTGAACAGACGCACCTTCAGGAATAACAATATTGACCTCAATTCCCAAATCAGTCATTAACCGCTTCAATTCCGTGACATCGTGGTTATTATGGAAACCAAGAGTAGAAACGCCGATAATATTAACCGAGGGTTTAGCGGTTTTCTGTGTTGGTAATTCCCCCCGCTTCCGGGCTTTCTCAATGTAATATTGGACAATTTGTTGTAAAGTTCGGTCTGCGGCTTGTAGTTCATTGTAGCGGTAATGGTTGACATCCGCCAGCATTACGTCCCCTTTTGCTTCTAATTGGGCCCGTTCCACAAAGTTGTGTAGGTCTTCTTGCAAAATGCTGGAAGTGCAGGTAGGAGTTAAGACAATTAAATCGGGGTGTTCTTCCGCGTCTTTACGGGTGATGTTGTCTACCACCTTTTCTTGAGAACCACGGGCTAAAACGTTTCTATCAACGACGCTGGTTGTGACTGGGGTAAAATCCCTCTCCCGCGATAGCATGGAACGCATGACGTTAAAGTAGTCATCACCTAGGGGCGCGTGCATGATTGCATGAACGTTTTTAAAAGAAGTAGCAATTCGTAAAGTGCCAATATGGGCTGGTCCTGCATACATCCAGTAAGCTAATTTCATTCGGTCTTCTCCCTTGACAAGTTAAATAACTATAAGCGCTTGATTATTAAATCGATCCTGATTATCTCAAATCTATTGGCTATTAACAAATAAGCTTTGTTACGGGGTTGCTTGCTTGGGGAACGCTAAAACTTAGCTATTGACACTCTCAGCACCTAACACCTATAAATCTTTTACAGCACTTACTAGTGTCATGAGGTACATATCTAGCGGGCAAGATGCCCGCACCACAAGAGTTTTATGATTCAACTTTGTACCTCATAAAAGCGAAAACCGCTGTATATATTAACAGGAGGAAACTAGAATAAGTAATTATTAATTATTTTTACGCGGTTCTTAGTGCTACCATAGGATCAAGTTGAGCCGCACGACGGGCAGGAACGACACCAAAAAATAAACCAATAGCACCAGAAACACTCGCAGTTAAAAGAACTGCTGCAGGGGAGATTGTAGATTGAAAAGGGGTAAATATGCCTACTAAAACAATGCTACCACCTCCTAAAATAATGCCAATTAAACCACCAGTTACTGATAATATCACAGCTTCAATCATAAATTGTAAGAGAATGTCTTGTTGCGTTGCACCGATAGCTTTACGAAGTCCAATTTCTTGGGTACGTTCGGTGACAGAAACTAGCATTATATTCATAATTCCAATACCACCAACAAATAAGGAAATACTAGCTATTGCTGCTAACATTATTGTCAATCCTCCGGTAATAGAATTACTGATTTCTAAGAGGTTCTTTTGGGTTTGAATTGTAAAATCATCTTCGCGGATAATTTTGTGCCGTCTACGCAGTAAATTTGTCATTTGAAACTCTGCTGCTGATATACTATTTTCATCTTTTGCCGATACAGAAATCATAGAAATATTAATACCAAAAGGGGATGTTCTCCCAACTAAACGACTAAACATAGTATTAATGGGAATATAGACGGTATCATCATTATTACTCCCAAAGGAAGAACCTTTAGCTACAGTTAAACCAATTATTTGAAAAGTAGTATTTTGAATGCGGATTTTCTGACCAATAGGATTTTGATTATCAAATAGTTTATTGGCTAAATCTGGTCCTAATACTGCTACTCTTTTACTCCGTTTAATATCAAAATTATTAAAAAATCTGCCTTCTTTGATTTCTAAAGTACGCACGGTGGGATAATTAGGAGTTGTACCGATAACCGTGCTAGTTGTATTTATATTCCGATAGGTAATTGTAATTCGGTTATTAATTTCTGGAGCAACTTCTTTAACTGCACGAACTTGTTTAGCTATTGCTTTAGCATCTTGTAAAACCAAAGTTCTAGGTACTCCTGTTACTCTACTGCGAGTTCCTGGACTACCGGGAATAACAAATAAAGTATTCGGTCCTAATGATTGAAATTGTTTATTTGTAAATATTTTTGCCCCTTCTCCAATCCCAATCATAGCAATAACTGATGCATTACCAATAATAATTCCTAACATGGTCAAACTACTCCGCAACTTATTAGCTAATAAGGTGGTAGTTGCCATTTTCATGCTTTCTAAAATGTCCATAATTTATGCTGAATATGAGTATGTTTAATTTTTATTTTCTTTACCCTGTTCTGTTTTTCCTTTTTCTTTTGTTTTAGGTAGGTCAATAAATATACGATCTCCGGCTTTAAGACCATCTAAAACTTGAACTTGATTATCAATATTCGCACCAATTTTGACAGAACTAAATTCAGGTTTATTTTTTTCACCTAATAACCACACCCCAGTTTTTCCCTTGCGAGTAACGATTAACTCCTGGGGAATTAACAGCGCGTTTTCGATATTATTACCAAGAAATGTTATCTCACTCACATTCATTCCTGAACGTAGTTTTTCAGCCCCTTTGCTAATAGTAATACGCACCTGAAAAGAGGTGACATTTTGCTCAACTATCGCTTCAGGAGCAATCAATCGCACTTGTCCCTGAAAAATTTCATCGGGATAAGCATCAATAGTAATTTCTGCTTTTTGTCCCTGTTTAATTTGAGGAATATCGACTTCAGGAACATTTGCTAAAATTTCTAATCCTTTAGCTAAAGCTACTATAGAAGTTGAGGTAGCAGAAGCATTACTAGAAGCAGAAACAGCCGGACTAACAAAACCCCCCATTGTCGCGTATCTTTGAGTAATAATTCCCGTGAAAGGAGCGCGAATAATTGTATCTTCTAATTGTACTTGTTGTTGTTTTAATTGAGCTTCGGCAATAGCTACTGCTGCTTTTAATCTGGTAATTTCTTCAGGACGATTGCCATTTTCTAATTTTCTTAATCCTTCTTTTTCTTGATTAACTATTGCTTGTTGCTTTTGAATATCTTGGTTACGATTGCCAATTTTGAGCAAGGATAATCGCTTTTGAGCTTCTTGTAAATTAGCTTTTGCTTTTCTATTTTCACTGATATATTGTTCTAAACTATCTTGAGAAATTGCCCCATCTTTTGCTAAGTCTTGATATCGTTTTAACCGTGATTGAGTTAGTTCTATAGAAGCTTTTGCCGAGTCTACTTGAGCCTGTGCTTGTTGAATTTCCTGTAAACGATTCCCCTCACGGATAATCTCTAATTGAGCCTGTGCTTGCGCTACACGGGCTTTTCCTTGGGCAATTTCTTCTGGACGACTTCCCGCTAAACTTTCCGCTAACTGTGCTTTTGCTTGTTCTAAATTGGCTTGGTATTGGAGGATTCGCATTTTAATTTCTGAGTTATCCATGCGAGCAATTATTTGTCCTTGTTTGACAGTATCTCCCTGTTCAACATTTAAATCTGCTATCATTCCAGAATTTTTAGGACTAATATTCACACTTTGAACTGGTTGAACTTTACCACTTGCAGTAATGCGGACAGTTACGCTTTTTGCTTCTACAGGAACAGTTAATTTACTAATATCTAGGGGTTTATTTCTTTGCTGAATGGTTTTGATAGTGGCTGTTGTTCCCACAATTAAAACACCACTAGCTATCAAACCCATTAACCAACGTAATGGATATTTAACTTTTTTACCAATTAAGGGAATTTCTATGTAAAAAATCATGATCAAAAAAGGTTGGGAATAGAAGTTAGTAAGAATCTTTTATAGTTAAAAATCTATGAATCTCTAATTTTCCTGAATTTTTATCTTCTCCATAACCATATTATCATACTCTTCTTTAATTTGTAAACATGACTTATTTCCTATTTTTCAATTTAGATGATTTAATTTAGATTCCCGACTCTTTTAAAAAATCGGATATCTAGAATTTTATGATTAACGTCTTTTTAATTCATTGAGTTTATAAACCAATAAACTTTGTTGTTTACTATCTTCTAATTTTTGGGCTATGGAAATACCTTGTATATAAAAATCCCTAGCTTTGGTAAAGTTACCCATTTTTTCATAAATATCCCCAGAAATAGCTAAATATTTTAAATATTCTGCGGGATTTTTCATGGAATCTGTAATTTTTACCCGGGTTTCCAACAGTTTTAAGGCTTGATTATAACGTCCTATGATAGTATTTGCTGTGACTAAACCATCAATAGCTCGTAATTGGCTAGAAGGCTGAAAACTTTTTTTAGCTAACTGCATTGCTAAATAATAACTATCAATAGTATTTTGATAATCACCCATAGCTAAATAAGCATCACCAATATTATTAAGGGTATTAGCTTCACCAATGGTATCACTAATTTGGCGGCGAAAAGTTAAGGCATATTTACCAATTTTCACGGCTTCATTATAATCACCTTTTCTGAGAGCAACTAAGCTCAAATTACTTAAAGATAGCCCTTGTCCTTCAATGTTCATAACATTACGAGCTATGATTAATGCTTCTTCAAGAGTTTGTTTAGCGGCAATGTTTTCGCCTTTTTCTAGAAATAATGTGGCTAGATTATTCAGGGCAAAAATCTGATTTTGAAAATCCTGATTGTCGCGGGCAATTGCTACCTGTCGACGAATGGCATCTTCAGCATTGTTAATATCACTTAATTGCAGATAGATATTAGCTAGTAAATCATAGGTTAAACCTTGGGCTTTTAAATCACCTAATGAATGATAAATTTCTAAAGCTGATAAGGATAATTTTAGGGCTTTTTGGGAAAATCCTTGAGATAATTGCTGTCTACCTTCTCTTAATAATTTATCGGCCGCATTGCGCGATGATTGACCAGCGTAATTATTTAAAGGACGTTGAATTTGTTCGGTAATATTAATGGCTTTTACACCTGTATTAGTAAATAAACAGATGAATAGTACCATATAAAAAGTCAAAACTGGCAACTTTAGATTGGCTATATTAATCAGATTTCTTGATAGTAAATACCACTGTTTCATAAGATATAACCGTGAAATTCTGGCTGTAAATAGATGGTAAAAACCAATTCTAGATGAATAAGTAAATCAGCTATTGTCATGATTATAGCTAATTTTAGGACTAAATCCCAGTTTCGCCTAAGTAAATAGCTCGAATATCAGCAGGTAATTTATCTTCTAGCATTTGATAACCTTCCTGGAGAGAATTTGCTACTTCAGCGGGAGAAATTTGTTCACCCTCAGCTTGCAAATAAGCAGCAATTCTGGTTTCGCTCCAGTGGAAGGTTTGTGCCATTAAGATGATTAATCGTGATATTGGTGGTAATTGATCTAATGCCTGTTCAATATAGCACCATAGAGGTGGTGATGTATCCTTGAGAGAATAATGTATCGCTTCTGTGGGTGGTAGTTTAATCTCGTTAATATGGAAAGCAGTGATATTAATTAACCAGTTTTGTAAAGTGAAGGAGTCGCTTCCTGGGGTTGCTTGGTTTAAATCCAGTCCACCTAATTCATAATAGATATTTCGCCAGATAAGGGCAAATAAATAATCAGCTTGTACAGGCGATCGCGCTGAATGCCGAATTAAAGTGTAAACTATAGGACTATAACGGCAAAAAATCCCCGTAAAATACTTGCCATGATCTGGATTTCGCTGAAATAGATTCAGTAATTCTGGGTCACTGTGATGAAATAGCGATTTCACCAATGGGTGATTTGCTTCGGGAAAGTGAGGAATTTGCACAATCTCTGGACTAGATAGTTGTTACAATATACTGGGGAACGGTGATGTGATGCTTGCGGCAGGTGAAGCCATGGCTAATAATATCGAAAAATTAGTAAGTTTGGGAAGTCAGACCACTAGACTATTGATAAACTAGAGACAAAGACTTAATGTTAGTCTTAACTGACAATACTCAAAGCGTCTCCTTTATTGTGATTCTGTTTGTTCATGGTTATAGAAGTTAGTTCCATAATGTTCCTGCTGAGTCCACTCATGTTCGGCTCTTTTTTACCTTCCCTGCCCTTGGATAGCCTGTTCTCTACCCAGGGGATTATGATTATGCTGTTGGCGGCTTACGCTGGCGCTATGTGGATGTTCCTCAGTAGTGCCCCTAAAGTTTATACTGTTATGGTATCAGATTTAGAAGTTGCCCGACAGTTATACGAAGGATTGCTAGATTTGCCAGTGGCGGAAGTCCCTTTGCACTATTATTACAATTACGAGCAAACTATTGGTGCAACAGGTATTGACCCGCTGTATATGTCCGCTAGTTCCAATTGGTCTAATCCCACCATGAACAATGGTAGTGAAGGACTATGGTATCAACTCAAGAAAAATACTCAATTACATATTATCACTGGTGCAAGTTTAGGCAAAAAAGATCAGCATCGTCATGTTTGTTTTGATCATGATTGTCTAGAATTAATTTTAATGCGGGTGGAAGTCCGGGGTTTAAAGTTCAAAATTCGTAACCAAAAGCCTTTAAATTTTTTAGTTAAGGATTATGAAGGGCGTGTCATTGAAATGGCTGAAGTTGCTAATTAGTCCTGGGGGTGTGTTGGGTTTTCCTAATGCACCCTAAACTGTAATTTCTGAACATAAGGTGTTAAATTTTACTTTCAACCATTTTGATTTCTGCACAAGAAAGACGAAGAGAGAATAAAGTCAAGTATACAATATGAGTCTAACAAAAACAGTCAGGTACTCATCAGGTAATATATTCGCTTTCCCCCCAATTGTCTAAAAAAAAGCCCAAGAACGAAACTACAATAATCTGTACCTCTAGAGGGATAAAAACTAACTAACTTAGCTTTTATAGTTCAGACTAAATAGGTCTTAATCAAAAAATAACTCAGGGGAATATGCTTAATGAAAGCTTTATTAATTTGGCCGATAATGCCTAATTCCTTCTGGTCTTATCAGGAAACTCTTGATTTAGCAAATCTGCGGGCTACCAATCCCCCATTAGGTTTAATTACCGTCGCAGCGATGTTACCAACTGATTGGGAAATTAAATTAAGCGATCGCAATGTTCGTCTAGAAACAGATGCAGATTGGGAATGGTGTGATCTGGTGATCATCTCTGCAATGATTATCCAGAAACAGGATTTTAGTCAATTAATTCAGAAAGGTAAAAAATTAGGTAAAAAAGTCGTAGTCGGCGGACCATTTGCCACATCTGTTCCAGAATTTGCCCTGGAAGCAGGAGCAGATTACTTAATTTTAGATGAAGGAGAAATCACTATTCCCATGTTTTTAGAAGCTTTAGAAAAAGGAGAAGAAAAAGGAATTTTCCGAGCTACAGAAAAACCAGATGTTACCACAACTCCCTTACCCAGATTTGATTTATTAGATCTAAATGCTTATATAGCAATGACTGTCCAATTTTCACGTGGTTGTCCATTCCAATGTGAATTTTGCGATATTATTACCCTTTTTGGTCGCAAACCCCGCACAAAAACACCTGAACAAATTCTCGCAGAATTAGAAGTATTATATAAGATGGGTTGGTGGCGTTATGTGTTTATCGTTGATGATAACTTTATTGGCAATAAACGCAATGCTAAAGTCTTTTTAAAGGCATTAATTCCCTGGATGGAAGAACGTAATTATCCCTTTGCTTTATTAACAGAAGCTTCTTTGAATTTAGCAGAAGATGACGAATTACTAGAATTAATGGTGAAAGCTGGTTTTGTCCAGATATTTATGGGAATTGAAACCCCTGATGTCGATAGTTTAGTAGGAATTAATAAACCCCAAAATACCCGTAATTCATTAGTTGAATCTTGCCATAAAATTACTAAAGCCGGATTACAAATTATGTCTGGTTTTATTTTAGGATTTGATGGTGAAAAACCAGGAGCAGGTAAACGGATTCAAGAGTTTATAGAAGCAACCTGTATTCCCCAAGCTCATTTGAATTTACTGCAAGCTTTACCCAATACGGCTATGTGGACTCGCTTGCAAAAAGAAGGAAGATTAATAGACGGGTTAGGTGAATTTTTCGGTTCTCAAAAATCTTTAATGAATTTTATTCCTACTCGGCCAATGTCCGAAATTGCCGAGGAATTTATTGATGCTTTTTGGAATCTATATGAGCCTATGCCCTATCTAAAACGGACTTTTCGCCATTTTATGATGATGGAAGGTTGGCGGGCTAAATATCAACGCACTTTAACTAAATCGGAGTTAAAATTTTTAATTTCTATTTGTTGGCGACAGGGAGGATTACGTTCTACACGGTTTGTTTTTTGGAGGCAATTAATAATCATGACTTGGCGTAAACCTCATCTATTATATGATTATTTAATCGCCTTGGGTACAGGTGAACATTTTTTCAAGTTCCGTCATGAAGTTAAGGCAGAAATAGAATCAGAATTAGCCCAATTTCAACAGCATGAGCAGGAGCAAAAAGCAATAAGTTTACAGTTAGAAACCGTCAGTTAAGTTGCTCAATTACAAATAGTTTATCCCCCAATCCTTGACTTTTGTATAAGTCTGGGATTTATTTATTATCATTAAGTGATTTTATCGAAAATTTAATTGTAAAATTTTGTATATATATCCTTCCCCAGTTTCATGAAGTAACCAATTTATTCACTGTTTCCTGTTCCCTAAAACTCAAAAACTTTATACCTCACTATCATCCAGTTTTCTTTGGTATAATATTACAGTGAGTAACCAGAAAATAACCCAAATATGTCACAAAAGGTAAAATTATTCTTATCCTTGAGATTTAAGGATTTTTGTTTTATCTTTATAATATTCAACTGAATTTTAATCAAGGGGTATCAAATGAGAAAATTAATCAAAAGATTCCTAGGATTTACTAGTGATAAAAGCTTTATATACTTAATCGAAATCACTGAAGTAATAGTTTCCAAATTACTAGCGTTATTAATGCTCATAGTAATTTTTGCCTGTCTTGCTGATTTGGCAATATTTATTTTTCAAGAAATTCTTTCTCCAGAAGTAAGTGGTTTTAGTCAAACATTGTTTAAAACTTTTGGACTATTTCTCAACGTTTTAATTGCCTTAGAAATTTTAGAAAATATTACTGGTTACCTCAAAAAGCACGTTTTACAAGTAGAGTTAGTTATTGTTACTTCTCTAATTGCTATTGCTAGAAAAATTATTATTCTTGATTTGAAGGTGACTGAAGGTCTAGAAATTATTGGTTTAGGTTTTGCAATTCTTGCCCTATCAATTAGTTATTTTATAATTCGGAGTAGCAATTCTAAAAAAGAAGATTAAATGAGGGTAATTACTAGTATGATTAATTTTCCGGTTGGGTCTTTCGTGTTAGCTTTGGAAAAAAGTGCTACAGTGTAAATATAGTATATTTCCCGATACTAAAAAAATGAGCTTATTTTAGACACTCTAAAATTATTTAATACTTAGTCGAGAATTAACCAAATAGTTCTGGAGTATGTTAGCTTTTCCTGACATAGAGTGATCTACCTTATCCCGACCGGCAATTGACAAAAACTTTTCCATAATTTGTGTTACAAGTGCCAAGAATTTGATAAATTAATACATAGTTAGCAACAATTAGGAAAAATTACGTTGAGTTACCATCCAGATGCCATTGTCCCCCACGGTGGAGAGTTAATTAACCGGGTTGCTTCCTCAGCACAAAGAGAAATATTTCTCTCCAAAGCTGACTTTTTACCGCGTGTGGAACTTGATGAGCGAGCAGTTTCTGATTTAGAAATGATTGCCATTGGCGGTTTTAGTCCTCTTCAAGGCTTCATGAACCAAGACGACTACAACCGGGTCGTCACAGAAATGCGGTTAGCGAACGGTATTGTCTGGTCAATTCCCATTACACTGTCTGTAACCGAAGCAGTAGCAACTCCTCTAGAAGAAGGGGGTTTAGTGCGTCTGGATAACTCCAGAGGCGAGTTTATTGGGGTATTGGAACTAACCCAGAAATATACTTACGACAAACAACAGGAAGCTATCAATGTTTATCGTACCGATGACGCTAAACATCCCGGAGTACAAGTAGTTTATAACCAAGGTTCTATCAACCTAGCTGGTGATATTTGGTTATTGCAACGTGACTCTCATCCCCATTTTCCCAGCTACCAAATTGATCCAGCGGCTTCACGGCAAATGTTTCGAGAAAAAACCTGGAAAACCATTGTTGGTTTCCAAACTCGCAATCCTATCCACCGGGCCCATGAATATATTCAAAAATGCGCCTTAGAAACCGTTGATGGTCTATTTTTACACCCGTTGGTAGGGGCAACTAAAGAAGACGATATTGCCGCTGATGTGCGGATGCGTTGTTATGAAATTTTACTAGAACACTATTACCCTGTAGATAGGGTAATTTTGGCAATTAACCCCGCAGCAATGCGTTATGCAGGTCCCAGAGAAGCAATTTTCCATGCTTTAGTGCGGAAAAATTACGGCTGTACACATTTTATTGTCGGACGTGATCATGCTGGTGTAGGTGACTATTACGGCACTTATGATGCTCAATATATCTTCGATGAATTTGCCCCGGAAGAGTTGGGAATTGTACCAATGAAGTTTGAACACGCTTTCTATTGCCAGCGTACCAAACAAATGGCTACAACGAAAACCAGTCCTAGCACTCCAGAGGAACGGGTTCACCTGTCTGGAACAAAGGTACGGGAAATGTTACGTCGGGGTGAGTTACCACCACCGGAATTTTCTCGCCCAGAAGTAGCGGCTGAATTAACCCGGGCTATGCAAATTTCACCTGTATAAGTTTAGATTAAGATTAGAAACTTTACTGTATAGACTTTAGCCTTTAAGCTATTAGCTGATGGGCTGGAGTCTGATAGCTAATTATGAAACGGCGTAATTTTTTACAGCGGGTTGGCAGCTTATTAGCGGCCTTGGGGTTGGCTGAAACTGAATGGTTAAGTTTGGGAAATTCCTATTACCAAGCTTTAGCACAATCTAGCCAGCGTAAGTTGGCATTATTGATAGGGATTAATCAATATCCACAAATCCCTGTCCTTGGTGGTTGTGTTACCGATGTGGAATTGCAAACAGAATTGTTAATTAATCGTTGTGGCTTTGCAGCGTCAGATATTCTCACGTTAACTGACAAACAAGCTGGTAAAGATTTTATTAAGGCGGCTTTTTCGGAGCATTTGGGTAAGCAAGTCAAATCTGGAGATGTGGTAATTTTCCATTTTTCTGGTTATGGTACTCGTGTTAATTCGGGAATGGGAATATTACAAAATGCTATAATTCCTGTTGATGAAAATAATTTCCTAGGGACAACATCTAGCAACTATTTATTAGAAGAAAATCTGTTACGGTTATTAAGATCGTTACCGACAAATCGGGTCACAGCAGTATTAGATACTAGTTACTATCATGTTGATGAATTAAAACCTATGGGTTTGCGAATGCGTACCCGTCCAGAATTATCAACGGCAATTTTATCAAAAGAAGAATTAGAGTTTTTATGGCAATTTAAAAGTCAGAAATTTGTTAATAAGCCTCTAATTATTCAGGCTACTTCAGAAGCAAATCAGCAAGCAGGAGAATTTCTTTTCTCTAATTGGAGTGCAGGATTATTAACTTATGCTTTAACTCAATATCTGTGGGAAACTATCCCAGCCAAAACTATCACGGTTTTTCTTTCTGGTGTTACTACTTCTATATATCGGTTAGGTGGTAAACAACAACCGGGTCTATTAAATGAGCTAAAAGAATCTCACAATGCTTTAATTATTGATTATTTACCGATTAATAACTTGAGAGGTATTGGCGCGGTTCAAGCAATAGAAGAAAATGGCAAGTTAGTCAAGTTGTGGTTAGGAGGATTACCGCCCCAAGTTCTCGCCAATTATGGTGTAAATTCTTGTTTAACTTTGGAGACGGGTGTAGAGTTATTGATTAAATCACGCAGTGGGTTAATAGCCACAGCCGAATTGATAAATCAAGGGATTGATAGTCTACCTCAAGTTGGGCAAATGGTCCAAGAGATTATTCGTGTATTACCCCGGAATATTCATGTTAATGTGGCTTTAGATCAGGGTTTGGAAAGAATTGAACGGGTAGATGCTACTAGTGTTTTTTCCGGGATTAGTCGAATTGCCAATATTGCTACCGCAGAAGAAACGGCTGATTACGTGTTTGGTAAAGTTGCTAAAGTACCCAGTCGTTATGGTCTTTTTTGCTTGAGTGGTGAGGTGATTCTTAATACTATAGGGGAAATTGAAGAAGCGGTGAAGGTAGCAGTACAGCGATTAACACCAAAATTTTCAACCTTGTTAGCTTCCAAGTTGTGGCAACTTACAGAAAATAAAGATTCTTCGCGTCTACCTGTGAAGGTAAGTCTAGAGATTGTTAACAAAATTGTATCCCATGTTTTTATGGTGAGGGACACTTTGGGAAATCCTGTTCAGGATAACACTTTTCAAGTACCTGGTTATGAGGGAATTACCATGCCAACAATTCCTGTGGGTAGTCGCTGGCAATATAAAATTGAAAATTTGAGCGATCGCCCGATATACTTAGTTTTAGTGGGGTTAAATAATCATCAAGATCCCTTTGCTTTTTATCATTGGGAAGTTTTATCACAGAAGAATATTCCTCCTACGAAACCCCAATTAGTAGAAATCTTGATTCCCCCAGGTAAAACCGTCAAAATCCCCGACAATCATCCAATAGCTGGCTGGTTACTTCCCACTCGTTATACTTTTTGTGAACACCAAATTATTTTGAGTACAGCACCGTTTCAGGAAACTCTTACGGCATTAGCGATCGCTAAATATCCTACCACAGATCAACAGGCTATTAGTCCTATTGTCAACCCTTTAGAAGTTGCCCAAGCCATATTACAAGATTTACATAATGCTAGTAATGTTACAACTGACATCAATGATGCCTATGTTTTGGATGTTAATAATTGGGCAAGTTTGAACTTTAGTTTTCAAGTAGTGTAAACACGCAATGGGGTATTATAGTTACGTATCCTACTATAGATTCAAAATTGTATGGAATTTTACTTATCTGCTGATAATTATTTCAACCGAGGGAATACTTTGTGCCTTTCAGGTGATTATGAGGGTGGAATTAAAGCTTACGATCAAGCCATTCAAATACAACCCTTCCATGAAGTATACCAAAATCGCGGTGTAGCACTATTTTTTTAGATCGAGAGGAAGATGCACTTGTATCTTTCAACAAAGCTATTGAACTTAAACCAGAATTTTACCAAGCTTGGTACAGTCGGGGTGTTTTACGCCTAAAACGAATGAAAGATATATATTTAGGTCCAGGTTCATTAGACCTGTCCGAAGAAAGCAAAAAACAATATAAAGAAGCAATAGAATCTTTTAACAAGACTATTGAAATCGAACAAAAATACCACCGAGCTTGGTATGATAGAGCAGAATGTTATGCAATAATTCAGGAAGTGGATTTAGCTATAAAGGACTTAAAACAAGCTATTGACCTTAATCACGAATACAAAACCAAAGCAAAAACTAACACTTACTTTGATGAAATTAGAGAAGATGAGCGATTTAAGAAATTGATAGAAGACTAAATTTATGGCGTTGGTGAATGAAAGTATGAATTTATCTCACCCTTCCGACGCAAAGATTAGGAGTTTGAGAAATGGAATTTTTGATTTTCATACCTCAATATGGCTATCTATCACCAACGCCAAAAATGTTATATTAAACGCAAAGCTACCACAACAATCAAAAACTTATGATAGCGAGTAATATTAGACAACAAATTCTAGATCATCTTCAACCATTACCTGGAGAACAAGTAAAAACCCTTCTATTAACATGGCTAACTGGTACATCTGGGGAATTAGAAGATTTTGAGCGGTTGCTGACAAATAAACCTACTCAAACCACAGAAGAATCACTTGAGTATGGCGAAATAGATGCAGAACTAAATTTTCAACCTCTCACTGAAGCCGACATGATTCAGCAAAGTAAATCTGCGCTAGAAGCCTACCGTCGCACGGGTTCAGGAGTAGAACATGAACGAGTGCGGGAATGGGTAAATAGCTTAGGAATCAATCAAGAACGCTGATGTCTCAGATAGTTTGGACCCAAACTGCAATTAACGACTTAAATCGTCATTACGATTTTATCGCACTTAATGATGTTAACGCAGCAGCACGCGCAGTACAAACAATAGTCTCTTCTAGCGATACTCTACAGCAAAATCCACATCGAGGCGCGATTGTAGATGAGGTAGCAGGATTACGAAAACTTTTAGTTTCTTTTGGTAAATACGGCTATATTATTCACTACGCTATTCTTGAAGATGATGTGATTATTTTACGCATCTATCATGGGCGAGAGAATAGACCGATTTAATCAGTCAGTTCTCATTCCCTATTCCCTTACAAATACTTCTCTAACAACAAAGCCAACTTCTCCTTAGTTGCTGCTGGTGCTTTCTCCAAATTCGTCAAAATCGCATATTTCAAAGCCGAATGCGCCTCACTAGCAGGAGGATTTGCACTCAACCGCTTCACAGTTTCTTGAATTACCTTTTGTGCATTTGCTGCATTTTTATGTAAATTCCCAATTACCATTTCCACCGTCACAGTATCATGATCTGGATGCCAACAATCATAATCCGTCACCAGCGCCAACGTTGCATAGGCGATTTCCGCTTCCCGTGCTAACTTCGCTTCGGGTAAATTTGTCATCCCGATGACTGTAGCATCCCAACTCCGATAGAGATGAGATTCAGCCTTAGTAGAAAAAGCCGGTCCCTCCATACATACGTACGTACCACCATTATGTAATGTGACATCTAGTAAACTTAAAGAAGCGATCGCCTCAGCTAAAATAGTAGATAAATTATGGCAAATCGGCTCACCAAAAGCAATATGCGCCACAATTCCTTCACCAAAGAAGGTAGAAATGCGATTCTTGGTTCGATCAATAAACTGATCGGGAATTACCATATCTAAGGGTTTAACTTCAGCTTTCAAAGAACCCACAGCACTAGCAGAGATTAGGTATTCTACCCCCAATCGCTTCATCGCGTAAATATTAGCCCGATATGGCAATTCAGCAGGTAATAATGTATGATTACGACCATGACGCGCTAAAAAAGCTACTCTTGTTCCTTCTAAAGTTCCGAGAATAATCACATCTGAAGGTGAACCAAAAGGTGTAGAAATTTCTATTTCTTCCACATCTTTGAGCGCTTCCATTTTATATAGACCGCTTCCACCAATGATTCCGATTTTCGCTACTGTCATAAAGTATTGACTTTGTGATAAATGGGACTAAGCAGTAATTTTAACATCTGTATATTGTACAAAAATATCCGACAAAAAATAAAGTTCTTGTTTTTCTAAAAGTTGAAAAATCTTCAATCTAGAGCAATTTTAGATACATTCCCGGTGTTATGAGATACATATATAGCGGGCAAGATGCCCGCACCACAAGAGTTTCATGATTCAACTTTGTACCTTTAATTTTACCTAAAAATATCCCCATAACTTCCTATTGATAAGGAAAATATGGGGAAATAATATCGGTAATTTCTCACAAAATGGTTTTAATTTTGAGGAGAGGAATTATTTATTCCTGGTGTTACGGTCACCTGAGGTAAAGTGCTGTTAGGAACTAAACTAGGGTTATTTCCGTTCCCTGGTGCGGGAAATGAATTTGGGTTAATTGGTGGTACAGACCTCAAATTTCCTAGTGAGTTGATTTCGGGATTTGTGGGATTATTAGGTATGGGAGGAACCGGAAAACTAGATGAATTTGTCAATGGTTGAGATGAACCAGGGATAATTCCCAAAGATACACGATTTCCTCCTATTTGTCGCAGCAAATCTAATATTTGAATTACATCGTTATAAGTAGCTGTCCGCGACGCATTTAATACTAAAATCCCATCTGGATTGGCTTGGATGTATTGTTTTAAACGTCCTTCCAATTCCTCTCGTTTTATCTGTTCTTTTTCTATGTAAAGCGATCCAACAGCATCAATTGTCACAGGTAATATTTTGCTTTTAATTTGGAAATTAGCAGCGGAATTTTCACCCGTACTAGCTTTGGGTAAATCAACATTAATTGCTTGTTGACGGGTAAATTGTAAAGCCGCCAATAGAAAGAATGTCAGAATACAAAAAACAACGTCAATTAGAGGGATAATTTGAATCTGAAGGTCTTCACCGGGAGTATCTAGCTTAACTTTCATCTTCTTGTTTTTCTACAGGGTGCAAACTTAAATTATCAGTTTTGTGATCTGGCAAATCTGCTGAATTTATAGGGTTTAAACTGGGGTTATCAATTGTATCATCTGGCTCAATTGATGAAGCAGAGTGCAAACTTAAATTATCAGTTGTGTGATCTGGCAAATCTGCTGAATTTACAGCATTTAAACTGGGGTTATCAATTGTATCATCCGGCTCAATTGATGAAGTAGAGTGCAAACTTAAATTATCAATTGTATCATCTGGCTGATTTTCTGGTTCTTGGATAAATGTTTTTGATTCTAACCCAGAAGATAAATCAAAATTCTTAGAACTACGTTTTGAGAATCTTTCTGTGTTAACTGTTTTAGGTTCAGGAGGATATTGACGGTAAAGCAATTCCAGTTCATTACCCGCTTTGTTGAAAATTTTGACTTGGTTAACAACAAAACTTTGAAATAAGCGGTAGAATACTAAACTAGCGATCGCTACTATTAATCCTGATGCTGTACTAATTAGTGATTCTCCAATCCCCGTAGTTACACCTGCTGTAGATTCAGTTCCCAAATCACCAATACGAATTGCACCTAAAGAACGAATCAAACCCAGGACTGTACCCAACAATCCTAACAGGGGTGAGAGAGCAATTACAGCCTCCAAAAGTTTTTCCCCCCGACGCATTCCAGCTACCTCGTCGGCTGCGGTTGATTCTAGCGCCAATCTAAAAGTTTCTGGATCACTTTTTTGCAAGCTTAAAGGTGCGTATAAAAATCTACCAATGGGCTGATTTCTGGCTTGTTCAGCTATTGTTTCAGCGATTCCCCAATCTTCACCAGCAGCGTCAAGAACCCGATTGACTATTTCTTTTTCCTGGGCAAGAATCACTAACCAGAACCACAGCCGTTCAAAAATCACACTTAGTGATAGAACCGACAAAACGAACAAAGGCCACATAGCTGGCCCGCCCTTCTTAAACAAATCTAAAATATCCACTGTGTAAATTTCCCCTCACCATTCCTAGTAGTCAAAGCATTTTTATTTTAGAGAGTTTTGCATTACTCACAAACTTTTCTCGTTAATTACTAAGGAGTAACATCTTCTATACACAATCTGACGGTTATTCCCACCGGGAATTTAGAGGATTATTTGCCAAAATGAAAAAAACCACTGGAGGTTAAGAATATGAACTTCTCAATTCAATCCCTTTATACATGGTATCGGAATACATTACGTAATCCTAAGTACCGTTGGTGGGTAATTATCGGCACAGTTGCCTATTTAATTAGCCCTTTGGATATTTCTCCAGATTTTATTCCTATTATTGGCCAAGTTGATGATGTTTTACTGTTAACTTTATTCGTTACTGAAGTTTCGGGATTGGTAATTGATGGTTGGAAGACCAAGAAAGGAACTGTAGGAAATAGTACCAGCAATTCCGCTAATCATGCCACTTCCCCAGGGGAAACTGTGGATGTTAGTTCTACTACTAGTAAGTAGTATTATCCGTTGGGTGGCCGCGAGGAAACCCAACATACAGCATTTTCTAGTATTCTAAAGCACAGATATTAATGATACAGCGTTTTCCGCTGAAGATGAGGTACAAATATGTACCTTATAACACCGGAAATTACTGTAAAACTCTTGTGGTACAGGCATTTTACCCGCATAGTCTACCTCACTAAAAAAAGCAATTTTCTATTCAAAGCTGATTTCTAGCTTTAAGTTGTAAATATCTATCAACTAACTGTTCGGAAATTTGATTTGCCGGTGCGTCGAGAACTAATACACCTTTTTGTTTTAATTGAGCAAATGCCAGTTGTCTTTGTGCTAATAAGTCTAAAGCAACTGCGCGAATATAAGACTGTGTAACATTTTCCGTAAAGGTATGTGCTAATTTATCAACTTGAGGATCTGCCAGGGTGACGCAAAAGGGTAAATAACGGGGTGCGAGTCTGGTAAGTGCTGCGAGAAGTTCGGAGGAAGCAGTGATATCAACTAAGTCCGTAATAACGACTACTAAAGCCCTGCGGCTTTGTTGTTTGACGACATGAGTAACTGCACCTAAATAGTCAGATTCCAGTAATTCTGGTTGAATGGGGGTGAGTTTATCAATGAGTCGGTTGAGGTGATGTTGTCCTCGTTCTGAGGGTATCCACGTATGTATTTGGCGATCAAATACACCAACACCAACGCGATCGCCTCTGTGTAAACCCGCTAATGCTAGGGATAATGTAGTATTTAAACCCCAGTCAAATCGTTGTAAACCCTGAACTTGTGCTGTCATTAATCTGCCACGATCTAGTAATATCAATAATGTTTGTTCTTGTTCTGGTTCTAAAACTCTAACTAGGGGTCCTGTATTACCATAAGCACGTCTAGCTGTTGCTTTCCAATCAATAAACCGCAAATCATCACCGCTGCGATAGTTCCGCAGTTCAGCAAATTCTGTACCTATACCCATTTGCCGAATTTTGCGGATAGAACCTGATGATTGTAATGTGAGACGAATAGAAAGTGATCGCAATCCAATTAAATCAGGATATACTTTTACCTGTGTATTTTGGGGAATTTGCCAATCATACCACCCTAAACCCCACATTCCTAACTGTCGGACTTGGATATTTCCCCAAGAAAACTCTCCTCTTTGATTTGGATAAACTGTGTAAATTAATTCTTGGTTTTGATTAGCATAAATATTAGCTGTAATTGTGTTTTCAGAAACAGCAAATTCTTGTGGATAATAATCACGAACTTGAATAACTGTATCAACTTTCCCCGCTTGGACTTTTAATATAACTGAATTATCCCTACCAATAGATAAACGTAAAGGTAATTCGCGGGTAATTTCTACACCGTTGGCTTTTATTCTCCAAATATCAATTACCATGAAGATAAAAACGGTAATATCAAATAAACAAATTATGATTATGGTTTGATCAATTCCCAAAATCATAGACAAAATTGGGGAAATAAATATTCCCGCAATTAATAAGAAATAAACTTTTTTGGAGGGAATCATATTATCAAGGATGAATTTATGAATACTGATTTCTGCCGTCAATTTTGTGACGAATTGCAACTAGACTATTAGGGAAATTTCAAAATGTTCCCCTAAATGCTGCATAACTCAGAGCCATAATAATTGGGAGAATAATAGAGATAGAAATAATCAGTCCAGTTTTGCCAAAATGAACTTTTTGTCCATCTGATTTCAAGAAGATAATTACAGATGCAGTTGCCATTAAAACCCAAATTATTGCAAAGAGAATAAAGATAATAAATGCTGAATTATTCATGGTTTTTATTAACTATTCTTGTCTCTTTAGGGAATGTAATTCTTGTTATGAAACTTGTTTTCAACATGAGATTATCAATGAATTATCTAGGAACTGGAACTTGATTAATTAATGCTGTAACCACCGCATCAATTTGTAAACCATCTAGCATTGCTTCCGGTTTTAATAATAAACGATGACGTAATAAAGGTGGAGCTACTGATTTTACATCATCTGGGGTAACAAAATCTCTACCTGATAACCAAGCTGCTGCTTGAGAAGTTTGCAACCAAGCGCCCGCAGCGCGAGGAGAAGCACCTAAAGCCAAATCAGGATATTGACGGGATTTTCTGACAATTTCTAATAAATAATCAACTATTTTTTCTGATACCTGAACTTGTTTTACAGCTTGTCTAGCTTGCAAAATATCAGTTACTTTGGTAATAGGTTTTAAACTGGCAATATCTGAGCGTTTAGCAGCAAACCCAGACTGACGATTTAATAACATTTGTTTTTCGGCTGTTTGTTCTGGATAATCAACAATTAACTTAAACAAAAACCGATCTAATTGCGCTTCTGGTAAGGGATAAGTTCCTTCAAATTCTAAAGGATTTTGGGTAGCAATTACCCAAAATAAATCAGGTAAAGGTAAACTTTTTCCATCTAGTGTAACTTGCATTTCTTCCATTGCTTCTAAGAGTGCAGCTTGGGTTTTTGGAGGAGTGCGGTTAATTTCATCAGCTAAAAGTATTTCTGTAAATATAGGACCTCTTTTTAAAGTAAAATCCCGGGTATTTAAATCAAAAATATTTGTACCTGTAATATCAGATGGTAAAACATCTGGAGTTAGTTGAATACGACGAAAATCAGATTGGATTAATTGGGCTAAAACCTTAACTAAAAGAGTTTTTCCTGTACCGGGAACTCCTTCTAAAATGATGTGTCCTCCTGCTAATAAAGCGATTAATGTCTGTTTAATCAAAGTAGGTTGTCCAACAACTATTTGATTAATTGCTTTTCCCAGGTTAATTAAAATGGAATTATTGGTTTGACTCATATTGATCACTCTCACACAAAAAAGAAAGAATATAAAGCTTATATTAGATAATAGTAGGTTAGTTTGAAAAAGGAAACCCAACAAAATCCTTTAGTAGCTTATAGTAGGTTAGTTTGAAAAAGGAAACCCAACAAAATCCTTTAGTAGATTATAGTAGGTTGGGTTGACAAAGGAAACCCAACAAAATCCTTTAGTAGATTATAGTTTGACCAAGACCTTGATAATTTTGGGTTTTTGGGTTTTGCTATCGCTCAATCCAACCTACATTCTCACATACACAAAAAAGGAATAGAAAGAGATTTTGAGAAATTTAATTTTTACTTTCTCGTAATTTACGCCATTTCCCTAACCAGTTTATCAGTTCTCGTTCATTTATTCGGCGTTTTTGTGCTTTTAGTTGTAATACATTATTAAGGTTTTCTGTACTGCTCCCTGTTTGTTCTTCCCAGATTTTTAGTAAAACCTGATCTTCTACAGGAATTTGACTCAAACCCAAAACTTTTTGTAGTTGTATTTGTTCTTCTTTCCCTAGCATTTCAACAACAAAATCACTAGATACTGCTTTTTCTAAAACTCCAGCTAAAGCGTGAATATAAGCCTGACTATTATCTATAACTGGTGTTTTTAAAGTTACTGGTTTACCAAAGCGGCGATTTTTAGCCCAAATTAACACCAATAATAGGATAATTCCCTGAATAAAAGCTGGTAATAGGGGAGTTTTTGCAAAATAATTGAATATACTGTCTTCTCCTACTTTTTCCTGAATATCTTTGTCTTTATAACCATGAATATATTCGTCTACAAATATTTTCTGACTATTTTTGGTCACTAAATCTCCTAGTAATTTAAAATTACCATCCTTTTCTTGATAGGCATTAGCTGCTAAATATGGTGTTGTTACTAAAATAACTTTACCTTGACCAAGTTTTCTTTGCCAAATTATTGCCCCAAATTCGTCTTCTAGTATAACTTGTTCTCCTTTATTACGATTATATCGGCGGCTAGTATCAATTTTAACTTCTCCAAACGCTGATTCATGCTGGGTGCTAAATGCTGCTGCTGTTACTGGTCGTTTAATTCCTAAAATTACTAAAGTATTCCCTTTTTCTACCCATTCTTCTTGTTGTGGATATGTTTCCATATCCTTGAACTCACTGTTAACTTGTAGTAAAGTTACAGGGTTTTTTGTGGTTGGTAAATCACTAAATGGCTTTTGCCAACGCTGAATACTGATCTGTTTTTCTTGCATAAAAGCATACCACGCACCATAACCATCAGGAGCGCGACTATACGTAGAGCCATTAGTTATTTTAGTATTGGGGGCTGCTAAAATAGTCAGTAATATTATCGCTAATAAAACTATCCAGCCAAACCAAAAAGTACGCTGATTGGGTTTCATAATTTATAATTATCCATGATAATTGGGGAAATACAGCAGATTTCAATATTATGAGGTACAGATATTAATGATAATTGTAATGTACCTTAACCAGATGAAATCCGCTGTATTTGTTGATAAGCTTGCCAACATTGTTGATAATTTTCTGCCAATATTTTGTAATTACTAAAGCATAATTTTTCATGGGTAGTAATTAATATTTGATAGGGTTGAATAAGAGTAACCGATGATTTGAGTAAGTGTAAATATTCCCCATTTGTGCGACTAGGTTTTTCTAGAGCAATTGCTTGTTCATGTAACTGCTGTAACATTGCCAAATAAATACAGCGACAAGCTTCTGTATAATTATCCTGTCGGTTAAATTCCTGAGATTGTTTTAATAATAAAGCAATTGAAATTTCTCTGGAATCAACGTTTTTTCTAGAACTCGAATAATTACTAATTGTATTCAGCCAAGCATAAATATAAGGATTAAATTCTTGCCATAATCGCCACCCTATCCACAGTAAAAATGAACCTAATCCTGACCAAAATAGGATTTCTAATAACTTTCCTACCCAAGGACTAATTGACCATTCAGAAGGTAATTCTGGGAGAATTGTTTGAAACTGGGAAAATTGATATTCCACCCATTCCCCTACTTTTTGCTGAAATAAAGAAAACTCCCACACCCAATTTGTTTTTTCAAAAGCATCTGTAGACATAAAAAAAGAATGGCTCAACCTATTTTTTATTTGTATTAACATTTCCAAAAATTAAATATCTGGTTTCTCAAACCCCCGGAGAAAACTTTCGGGGAAAGTCCCTAGATTTTTTTAGAGATGTTGATGACTGAATTTGCTAACTTAGTATAAAAGAGAATTTTGCAAATGACTATTTATTTTTATCAAGTTTCCCAGCCCTATGGTTGTTTTTCTAACTTTTCTCCCCACAGTATTAACATTGATGGTACTTACTGGCCAACCGTTGAGCATTATTATCAAGCACAAAAGTTTGTTGGTAGTTCCGATGCTCCCATTATACCTTTAATTCACGCTGCTGTCAGTCCTGAACAGGCTGCTGCTTTAGGGCGTTGTCCCTCTCGTCGTTTCCGTCCAGATTGGGAATTGGTCAAAACTCAAGTCATGCGGATTGGGGTACTACACAAATTTATCACTCATGCTGATATTAGGGAAATATTATTAATCACAGGTGATGAAATGCTCATAGAAAATTCCCCTACAGATTGTTTCTGGGGCTGTGGTGCAAATCATACAGGAGAAAATCATCTCGGTAAAATCCTCATGAGTGTACGTGCAGAAATCCGCTCACAATTCTTGAAAAGATGAAAACCATTGATACTGGTCGCTTATATAAAATATTGTTTACTGAGCAATACCTTGTCCAAATTGGAAAAACCCTGAATTTGTAGGTTGGGTTGAAGTATGAAACCCAACATTGGCGTTGGGTCGCGTTGTCGCTTAACCCAAGCTACAGAAAATGGACTGGTCGCTTGTATAAACTATTGTTTACTGAGAATATCATCAAAAAAAGCTGATATTATAAACAGAGGTTACGATTTTACCAAGTATTAATTCTGATGAAAAATAGAAAACAACAACATAATTGGCTGATGTTACTGGTAGGTAAGGGCTATATAACTTTGTCTATTAGTATTCTGTTGTTTGGTTGTGTGAGTGCAGTTACTGACTCTAGCCGTGTTTTGGCAAAAGATGATTCCTCAAAAATTGCTCAATCTCCAGCAGCAACAAAGAAAAATGCAGAACGGCTTTTGGAAGAGGGAATGACACTTTATCAACAAGGATCAGCAGAGTCTTTGCGACAAGCAATTCAAAAATGGCAAGAGGCTTTATCGCTGTATCGGGTGGTCAATGATAAGAAAAACGAAGCTAATACCTTTGTTTGGATCGGTTTTGTCTACAATAATTTAGGAGAAAAGCAAAAGGCACTGGACTATTACAACCAAGCCTTACCCATACTTCGGGCTGTGGGCGATAGCGAAGCGCTCCGTAGGAATCGCGGTGGGGAAGCTACCACTCTCAATAATATCGGTCTTGTCTACAATGCTTTAGGAGAAAAGCAAAAGGCACTGGACTTTTTCAACCAAGCTTTACCCATATATCGGGCTGTGGGCGATCCCTATTTAGAAGTTACCATTCTTGATAATATTCGTGCATTAGGAGGATTTTAAGTATAGGCTTTTAAAGCTCACTGATGTTTTTTGTTTGTAAAGTTTAATTGCAAAAATATCCAATCTATTTTAAAGTTGTTATTCTAATAGTTGAAGCCATTAGAGCTTCCCTGGCAGATACAACAGCTAGAGAGAAAGAAGAAGATAGAAAATGCAAGTTAGGTAAGAGGTGAAATTGCTGTTTAGTTCAAATCTGTCTCGTCAACAAACGACAACACCCAACGCGAAAGCTGATATTCCCTCAAATCAATGAAAATCAGGGGGCGCTGTAACTGGTTTCCATCCCTTATTGATCAAGTTGATGAAAGGTAGTACATCCCTGGCTAGAGTTAACAAAAAGAGGGATTCAACAAGCTAGTAGATGTGTGGGTGTTGTTGTTTGTAATATTATCCTAAAATTGAATAGCAACAGTGAATAATAGTTTAAAATAGTCTATCCTGAATTAAAGAATTGTCGGGGTGGTTTTTTCTGAGTTATTTGTGAGAATATATTATATTATTAGCTAACAATTAAGTAGATATATTTTTAGTAATGTGAATTTATGCCTAGAACTCCTAACGAGTATGCTGTCTTTTTGCTGTTAGATAATGGACATCGGGAAGAAGTGCGTTTTTCTACCTTTCCAGAATTTCAGAAATGGTACACTAGTGTATTAACTCCCAAGCATGATTCTAACGAATTTATTAACGTACCGATTAAGAACATTCAAGGTGAATATCTAGTGGTACGGCCATCTAAAATTGCAGGGATTCGGGTAGAACCAGTTTTTAATTCCAGTATTGAAAGATAAAAGATGAGAAAAAACCTAACTTTGCTTGCTTTAGGACTGGGAATTGCTCTGATAAATCCACTTTCTTCAGTTATAGCTCAAGCTCCTACTTCACAGCCAATTACAATACCAGTAACACCACCAGTAACACCACCAGTAACACCACCAGTAACACCACCAGTAACACCACCAGTAACACTACCAGCGCTCGAACTTATTGATTTAGAAAGCGTTTGTACTCCTGATAATTGTCTAGGTTTAGACGAACAACTGTGGGGTAAACAGGGGGATAAACAAGCGTTACTAACTTCAATAGATAACAGTTTGACTTATTTAGCAACTAATAAAGCTATTGAAGTATATCAAAATTATCCGATTAAGGAAATTACCCTAAATCGAGTCCGAGAAAGTTTAGTCCGTTTTCGACAAGTGGTTGTTAGTTCTCAGTCAGCAGCAGAACTACAAGCTGCTGTGCGTCGGGAATTTGCTTTTTATCAGTCTGTGGGCAATGATGGTAAGGGGACTGTTAAATTTACAGCCTATTATGAACCTGTGTATGTGGCCAGTAGAGTTAGGACTGCTGTATACAGGTATCCTCTTTATCGTCTACCAGCGGATTTTCAGAAATGGCCAAAACCCCATCCTAAAAGGGTTGATTTAGAAGGGAAAGATGGATTACTGGGGGATAAAAGTAAATTACGGGGATTAGAAATTCTCTGGTTCAGTAATCGTTTAGACCCTTACATGGTTCATATCCAAGGTTCTGCCCAAATTAGATTAACTAATGGACAAAGAACATCTGTTGGTTATGCGGGGGGAACTGATTATCCTTGGACTAGTATTGGCAAGGAATTGGCAAAAGATGGTAAACTGCCCCTTAGTGGCTTAAGTATGCCGAAATTAATTAGTTATTTCCAGAAACATCCCAAGGAATTGAGTAATTATTTACCCCGTTGGGAAAGATTTATTTTCTTTGCAGAAACTAACGGTGCACCTGCTACTGGTAGTCTTATGATACCTGTCACCGCTGAACGTTCTATTGCTACAGATAAGGCACTTATGCCTCCAGGAGCATTGGCGCTAATTATCAATTCTTTTCCTTATCCTAATAGTAGCGGTAAATTGGAATCTCGTCTAGTGAACCGTTTTGTTTTAGATCAGGATACTGGTAGTGCAATTAAAGGACCAGGAAGGGTTGATTATTTTATGGGTTCTGGTAAATTAGCGGGCGATCGCGCTGGCATTTCTGGCGGTAATGGGTTACTATTTTATTTATTACTAAAATAATAGGTAATTGAGTATTAGCGGGCAAGATGCCCGCCCCACAAGAGTTTTAAGAGTTTTATTTTTGCTTAATATGGTGGATAATCAAATTTATCATCATCAGCATAAACATAAATAGTTAATTGAGCATTAGCGGGCAAGATGCCCACACCACAAGAGTTTTAAGAGTTTTATTTTTGCTTAATATGGTGGATAATCAAATTCATCATCATCAGCATAAACATAGGAACTGCTAACACCAGCTATTTCTCCTTTTGAAGTGTCTGGTTTAATTACTTCTTTTCCAAATTCTTTGTATTCTTCAAAGGCCTTACAAATTATTTCTGACTCAGGGGAGTCTGAGGCAATCATATAATCTGTTAAATTTGAAACTGTAGGATGTTTATAATCTACAGTTGAGGCTACTAAAGCAATATTGGGTTCTACACCCCTTTCTTCAGCTTCAATTATCGGGCAATAAATTCCATGGGCATGAAATAATGGTCCTTTAGGAATTACTGGTTGCTTTTGAAAACCGGCATAAGCTTTTTCTAATTCTCCTGCAAAACCGCCTGTAATTCGTCCTTGTTGATATTCAGCGTAATTTTTACCAAAACTAGCGCCCGCTGAACCACTCAGAGTTAATTGTAATGGTGATTGGTGCAAAAACTTTTTATCTTCACCGACTAAAAAAATTATATGGCGGGTAAAGGTTTTAAATTTCAGTTTATCAGCCAAAAAGTCATCTTTATAATCTTTGTACGTACCTAGTCTAATCTTGGTTTCTCTGTCTTGGACCGATAATGGACCACGACGGACTATAACCAATCTGGGAGTAGTCGTCAGAAATACCGTATTTACTTCTCCAGAACTAAAGGTGTGCTGTATCTCTTGCCAATTATGATCGGGTTTGAAACCAATAGCTTGAGCATTGTCCATTTTAACCGCTAAACCATAGCCTTGTAAACCGTCCTCACCATAGCGGGGATTAATCATTTGACACCAAGGGACTACTTGGGACGGTGGGGCGTTAAATTTTTCGTCTTCAAAGTCGAACTTAGCAGATGCTTTCATGATTTTAGAATATCAGTGTGTTTAATTTAATAAGTCTATCGTTTGTACCATATTTTGTACCATCTATCTCCGGTATCAGGCACTTTGTGAATTAGATTGTAACAATTTCCGTTTAAATCCATTAATTCATCCCTTCTTATCTGCGTTTATCTGCGTTTATCTGCGTTCAATTATTCTTAATCTCCTACTCTATTTGATATTAGGGCAATTCATCAATTACCCTAACAACTTATCTCAACTACAATGCTCCAGCGGCAGTTTTATCAAGAATACTATTACTTAAATGACCAGTAATATTCATTGCTTGCAGGACTGGATAACCTTCTATTCCCTGGGGATAATCAATGACGCTGACAGCGCCATTACCTTGACGGAAGTTCCAAAAATTCTCGTTAGATAAACCAAGAATATGACATAATAAGGTTTTATTAGTGGCATCATGGGCTACTACTAATCCTAGTTTTAATTGCTGTATTTGGGCATTTTTAACAATAGCATTCCAATCAGTAACACTGCGTTCTCTTACTTGTTCTAAATTTTCTCCTTCTGGCATTTGTACATGGGCTGGTATTGTCCGCCAACTTTCTAATTCTCCAGGAAATTCTTGCTCAATTTCTGATTCAAATTTACCTTCCCATAGTCCATGACTAATTTCCCTTAAACCAGCAAATAGTTCTAATTTTAAACTAGTATGATATTTTAAGATAATTTCCGCTGTTTCCTTGGGACGGGACATGGTACTGCTAACAGCAAAATCAATATTTACGTCTTTGAGAAATTCTGCGGCTTTTCCGGCTTGGTTTCTGCCATTATCATTGAGGGGAATATCAATTTGTCCTTGAAACTTACCTTGACGATTCCATTCAGTTTCTCCATGACGCACTAATAATAATCTTACCCCTTGATGACCAGGACGCAAGGAAGGGAAAGTTTCACCCAAATGTTGCGTTTGATTCATGGATTCTAATTGTACTGGTTCACCCAAACCACCGGCAAAATTCAAGATACTAATTCCGCAGTTAGATTGTTGTAAACAATGGTAGCGACTGGGGGAAATTCCCAAGGCTGTGCTAATTAAGGCGCGGTTAATCCCATTATGACCAACAATCAGAATAGTTTCTCCTTGGTGTTGGGGGAGAATCTCTTGCCAAAACTGTTTGGCTTGGGTGTATAAAGCTAGAACTGGGAAATGTTCTCTAGTCCCGGAATCTTCCTGTAAAACCATGGGAAATTCGTGGGGACGTTCTTTCCAGGTGCGGTAATCTTCTGTTAACTTTTCTTGGACTTCACTTGTAGTCATTCCTACCCAGAGAGGTAAATCAATTTCTACCAATTGTTCATCAATTTGAATCACAGGAGCTTGTGCTGCTAATTGACTGCGAATAATTTCGGCCGTTGATTTTGCTCGCTGGAGGGGACTGCTATAAATAGCTTGAAAGGAAATACTACTGAGGGCTTTACCTGCTTGATTGGCATCATTTTGTCCTTTTTCGGTTAATGATGAGGCATCAGTGCGCCCTTGGATACGTTTTTCTATATTGTAGGTACTTTGACCATGACGCACGATGATTACACGGGTCATTTGTTTGTTTTCCTCTATTGAAAGCCCTAATTCTACTGCAAAATGTACTCTCCTTGCTATCCTGTTCTGGGCTGATGAGAGTTAAAATACAGAATTAATAATTAAAATAGGCTAAATTAATGATTAAAATCACATTATTCATCTATTTTAACTAGCTTAATAGGTGAAATTAGAATAGCTGTATTTATCTCCGGTTCTAGGACAAAATAGTAAATTATGACTGTCAATCATTACGATTTTATTATTATTGGTACTGGTGCTGGAGGTGGAACTTTAGCCTACAAATTAGCTACCAGTGGTCAGAAAATTTTAGTTTTAGAACAGGGTAATTTTTTACCTAAAGAAAAAGCTAATTGGGATACTAAGGAAGTTTCTCAAAAAGAACGCTATCGCACTAGTGAAATATGGTATGATAAACATGATAAAGCTATCAAACCACTAACACATTATTATGTAGGTGGTAATACTAAATTTTATGGTGGGACGCTGTTTAGATTTCGTGAACGAGATTTTGAAAAGGTAATTCATGAAGATGGTATTTCTCCAGAATGGCCATTAAAATATCAAGATTTTGCTCCCTACTATGACGAAGCAGAAAAACTTTATAATGTACATGGTAAGCGAGGTATTGACCCTACTGAACCACAGATTAATCAAGAATATCCTTTTCCAGAATTTAGTCATGAACCTGATATTCAACAAGTTAATAATTCTTTAAAAGATCAAGGTTTTCATCCTTTTTATCAACCACTTGCTATTAAAATTAATGAAGTTAATCGTAGTTTAAGTGCCTGTATTCGTTGTGATACTTGCGATGGTTTTCCCTGTTTAATTGATGCTAAAGCTGATTCAGATATTAACTGTATTCGTCCAGCAATGGCATATAAAAATATTACATTAATAACTCAAGCAAAAGTTATCCGTTTACATACTAATCCCTCCGGTCGAGTGGTAACTGGAGTGGAAGCAGAAATAAATAATCAACGTCAGATATTCTCAGGAAATATTGTGATATTGGCTTGTGGTGCAGTTAATTCGGCATTATTGTTGCTAAGATCTGCTAATGATCTTCACCCCAATGGATTAGCTAATAGTTCTAATCTTGTAGGACGAAATTATATGGCACATAATTTTGCTGTGGTTATGACTTTAAATACTCAGTTAAATAAGACGGTTTTTCCGAAAACTTTGGCTATTACTGATTTTTATTGGGGAAATAAAGATTTTCCTTATCCTATGGGTAGTGTGCAATTACTTGGTGGTGCGAATAAGGATAAAATACTTGCCTACGGTCCATCTTTAATGCCTAATTTGATGGCTGAGTTTATAGCTAATCATTCTCTATCTTGGTTGCTAATAACGGAAGATTTACCAAGTTTTAATAATCGGGTTTTGATCAGAAATGGGAAAGTTTTTTTGGAATATACTCATAATAATCAAACTGCTTTTAATAAATTAATTAAGGATTGGATTGAGGTTTTAAAATCAATTTCTGTCTTTAAATCAACTGAAACTTTACATATTCCTCAAAAAATGACTTTGAGAGAAGTTACTCATCAATGTGGTACTTGTCGTTTTGGTGAAGATCCTCATACTTCTGTACTAGATATCAATTGTCGTACTCATGATGTTGATAATCTTTATGTTGTTGATAGTAGCTTTTTTCCTTCTAGTGCTGCTTTAAATCCATCATTAACTATTATTGCTAATGCTTTGCGGGTCCGAGAGCATTTATTAACAAGAATATAAGTAATTAGACAAAATTAATTACATAAAAATCTGGTAAAAACCTTGATTTTTGATGAGTAAACGGGGATAAACTTAGTTTTTGTCCCAGCCAATTATATTGGTAAAAAACTTTTTACATATCCTCTCAGAAAAGGTAAATATCCCAGAGGATTCTAGGATATCCTTAGATAGATAGGATATTCGCCAAATTAAAGTAGAATGAAGCTGGCAGCAAGAGTAAGTCAGGTAACACCCTCTATCACCTTAGCCATCTCAGCTAAAGCTAAGGCCATGAAAGCCGAGGGTATAGATGTTTGTAGTTTTAGTGCTGGAGAACCAGATTTTGATACCCCAGCCCACATTAAAGCCGCAGCTATTAAAGCTTTGGATGAAGGTAAAACTAAGTATGGTCCAGGTGCTGGTGAACCAAGGTTAAGGGAAGCGATCGCTCACAAGCTAAAAAATGATAATGGTCTTAATTATCAGTCGGAGAATGTCCTTGTCACTAATGGTGGTAAGCATTCTCTCTACAATTTGATTGTGGCATTGATTGACCCCGGTGATGAGGTAATTATTCCCTCCCCCTATTGGTTGAGTTATCCCGAAATGGTGACGTTAGTTGGTGGTAAATCTGTAATTGTGGAAACAGATGCTTCGACTGGCTACAAAATTACCCCAGAACAACTGAAAAAAGCTATTACCCCAAAAACTAAGTTATTTGTCCTTAACTCCCCTTCTAACCCCACTGGGATGGTATACACACCAGGGGAAATTAAGGCTTTGTCCCAGGTAGTAGTTGATGCAGATATCTATGTTGTTTCTGACGAGATCTATGAGAAGATTCTCTATGATGGTGCAGAACATATCAGCATTGGTTCTTTAGGTGAGGAAATTTTTCAGCGGACTTTAATTAGTAACGGTTTCGCTAAGGGTTACTCAATGACGGGTTGGCGCTTGGGTTATTTGGCCGGTCCTGTGGACATTATCAAAGCGGCCAGCACCATCCAAGGACATAGTACATCAAATGTGTGTACTTTTGCTCAATATGGAGCGATCGCTGCTTTGGAAGGTTCTCAAGATTGCGTTGAGGAAATGCGTCAAGCTTTCGCTAAACGTCGTCAGGTAATGTTAGACAGACTCAATGCTATTCCTGGTTTGAGTACCTCTAAACCAGACGGGGCTTTTTATCTTTTCCCTGATATCAGCAAAACTGGTTTAAAATCCCTCGACTTTTGTGATGCTTTATTAGCAGAACATCAAGTTGCGGTTATTCCCGGTGTAGCTTTTGGTACTGATAAAAACATTCGTCTTTCCTATGCTACGGATATGGAGACTATTGAAAAGGGAATGGATAGATTAGAGAAATTCGTGCTTTCTCGAATTTAGATGTTATCAAGTCTAGGGGTTTAGCACTGCTCAACCCCTAATATAACTGTAATGAAGTTTCTGTTTCTATACTTAATATCATGGGAAGTAAAAACTATTGTAAATTAGGAATTATTCCCATTTCTTGTAAACCTTGACGTAATCTTTGCGCTTCCTGGGGGTTATACAATTCATGGAGAGAAATAGCATATTCAAAAGCTTCTAAACTACCTGATACATCACCAATTTTTAACAGCACAACCCCTAAATTTTGATAAGCTTCTGCATAATCAGGATTTAAATTAATAGCATGATTATAGCAATCAATGGCCTCAGTAAATAACCCCATTGCTTTACATACCATTCCTAAATTATAATAGCCAATTACGAAATTAGGATCAATTTTGATAGCTGTTTCATAAGCAATTTTTGCTCCTGGTAAATCTCCCGTAATTTTTAATAAATTCCCTAAATTATTATATCCTCCTAATTTTAATAGAGGATAAATAGGTAGTTTCACCGCAGATTGATAATTGGTAATCGCTGAAGGTAAATTTTGTAAATTTGTATGAGCAATTCCTAAATGATAATGCAATTCATATAAAATATCATAATTTATATCTTCATTAATATGATTACCAGTTATTTGATTTAGTCCTCTATTTAATAACTCCATACCCGCGTCAATTTTGCCCATTTGTACATATAAAGCCCCTAATTTACTACATACATAAGCATCATGGGGATGAGTTACAAAAAACTCTTCCATTGCTGCTGCGGCTTTACTATATTTATTTTGCTCATTAATTACATTTTTTTGATAACCAGTATGGAGAATTGCTACTCCTGGTAAATAACCAATTTGCCAATTTGTTTCTTTAGTTAAAATTGTCGTCACACTATCATCAATTAAAGCATGATAAGGACGATCAAAATAAATATCTGGATGATTACGAAATAATCGAGAAACTAGAGAATAAGGTGATTGTGTTGAACCGACTTCTTGACGAACTAAATTAATTACAAGATATTCTTCTTTGTTAATAACTGATTTAAGTAAAGGAATAATTTCTGGTGTTAAAGTTTCATCAGCATCTAAAACTAAAATCCAATCACCTGTAACATATTTTAAAGCTTGATTTCGAGCCGTACTAAAGTTATTATTCCAAGTAAAATAATTAACTTTAGCCCCAAATTGTCGAGCAATTTCGGGAGTTTTATCTGTTGAACCAGTATCAAGAACTACGATTTCATCAACGAAATTCTTAACACTTCCTAAGCATTTTGGTAAGGTGGTTTCTTCATTTTTGACAATCATACAAAGACTAATTTTCATTTGGTAGCACTATGGTATTTACAAAATTAATTAATAGTACAAGATGATTCACAATTCAATACAATTCAGTTAAAAATTTTTCTTCTCCCTGTGTTCTCTGTGTCTGGAGTGATTCCTATTTCTTAAAAAATATATTTAAGTAGGATGAAAATAGTTATAAATCTCTTGCGCTAACCGTGAACCAATTCCGGGAACTTCTGTTAATTGTTTAGGTGTAGCTTGACGAATATAATCAAGAGAACGAAAATGTGCTAATAACAACTTTTGGCGATTTTGTCCTAAACCGGGAATTTCATCTAAATGTGATCTCTTCAGTTTATCACTTCTTTGTTGACGATGAAAACTAACAGCAAATCTATGGGCTTCATCTCGCAATCTTCTTAATAATTGTACTCCTGGTTGTTCTGGATCAGTTTCTAAAGGTTTTGATGAGTTGGGTAAGAAGATTTCTTCTCGTTTTTTAGCTAAACTAACAACCCGTAAATCTGCTAGTAAATTCATTTTTTCTAAAATACCCACAACCGCAGATAATTGACCTTTACCACCATCAATCATAATTAAATCAGGCCAATCAGAATTACCTAATCGTGCTAATTTGGGATCTTCTATATATTTACGAAATCTTCTATTAATAACTTCTGCTAAACTAGCAAAATCATCGGAATGGCCAATTGTAATATCAGGATTTTTAATTTTATAATGTCGATAATGTTGTTTTGCTGGTAAACCATCAATAAAAACTACTTGTGAACCTACTGCATTAGTACCTTGAATGTGAGAAATATCATAACCTTCAATACGTTTTGGTAAATCTGGTAAATCGAGAATAGCAGCTAAATCTTGGGTTGCTTGCAAATTACTATCTCCCAATTTTTGCATTCTCTGTAATTCATATTGGGCATTTTTTTCCACCATTTCTATTAATTCTGCCTTACTTTGGCGCAAAGGATTTAAAATTGTCACCTTTCTACCTTTGCGTTCTGTCAAAATATCGGCCAAAATTTCACTATCTGGTAAATCATATTGTACTAAAATTTCGCTGGGAATTTCCACATTTTCCGCAGTTTGATAATGTTCTTCTAAAACTCTTTGTAAAATTGCTCCCGGTTCAGGGTGATAGTCAGCAACAAAAGCCAACCTTCCCACTAATTGACCAGTCCGAATTTGGAATAATTGAATGTAGGCGTGTTGGTCATCAGCAGCTAAAGCGATCGCATCTCGTGATACTTTATCATCAGGTAAGGATACTTTTTGGGCTGCATTTAGGGATTTTAAAGCCACAATTTGATCACGAATTTTTGCTGCATTTTCAAAATTTAATTCTTCCGCAGCAGTTTCCATTTGTGCTGTTAAAATATCAATTAGTTCTTGAGTTCTTCCCTGAAAAACCATGGCTACTTTTTGGACAATTTTCCCATATTCAACTGTAGAAACTAATTTTTGACAAACACCAGGACAGCGACCAATATCATAATTTAAACAGGGTCGGTCTTTAAATAAAGGTTGTGGTCTTTGTCGCAGGGGAAAAATTCGTTGACATAAATGGACAATTTCTCGTAATATACTAGAATCTGTATAAGGACCGTAATATTTATCTTTGGCTTTTCCTAACTGACGTTTACGAGTAATAAAAATACGCGGATATTCCTCTGACCAAGTAATGCAGAGATAGGGATATTTTTTATCATCTTTGAGTAAAACATTAAAATATGGCTGATGTTGCTTAATTAAATTTGCTTCTAGCGCTAATGCTTCTGCTTCTGTATCAGTGACAATAAACTCGATTTCTGTCACTAATTTGACCATTGTGTTAATGCGTTCCGTCTTGTTGGTCGAGTCGCGGAAATAGGAACGGACACGAGAACGCAATTTCCGAGATTTACCTATATATATTAAGCGATCGCTGCCATCTCGCAACAAATAAACTCCCGGTTCTGGGGGAATTTCTCCTAAACGGTTTTCTAAACGTTCTGGGTTTTTATACAGTGGTAATATTTGCTCAGATATGGTCACAGATATATTTTAGATAACTTTATCATTTACCCCTATCCATTTTAAATCATAAAATCCATTTTCCGACTTCTTTAAGAAGTGTTGATAATATGCTATCTATCTATATAGATAGATGAATCTGAAAATTAATTCATCTAAATTAACCAACTATGGTAAACACTTGGTATATGTGGGCTTGGAAAATAACCAAGCCTTTTTTATGAAAATTAATAGTTCACTAAATCATGCTTAATTCCATTAAACCATCAGCCATATCAAAATTAGCTGTCACATTTTGAACATCATCTAGCCCTTCTAAGGTATCAATTAATTTGAGCAGTGATTTAGCTTGATCTGAATCTGTGACTTCGACTTGATTACCAGGAATCCAACGCAATCCTATATCTGTGACTTTAAAACCTTGTATTTTCAATGTTTGACTGAGTTTCTCTAAATTACCTATTTCTGTAAATACTTGGACACTTTCCTGGGTAATCATTTCATAAGACTCAGCATTTCCCACTAAGGAAGCTTCTAAAAGCTGTTCTTCATCAATCACACCCTCAACTACACAAACTCCCTTTTGCGAAAACATCCAACTCACACAACCCGTTTCTCCCAAATTTCCGCCATTTTTACTAAAAGATACTCGCAAATCAGCAGCGGTGCGATTACGATTGTCTGTGAGCGCTTCAATTAAAATGGCCACACCTCCAGGACCATAACCTTCATAGCGAATTTCTTCCAGGACACTATTATCGCTGAAAGTACCTGCACCTTTAGCGATCGCTCTATCAATATTATCATTAGGAATCCCTGCTGCTTTAGCTTTATCAATGGCTGTTCGCAGTTGAAAATTACCCGCTGGATCAGGTATACCATTTCTCGCAGCAACAATTATTGCTCGTGATAGTTGAGTAAATATACTTCCCCTTTTTGCATCTACTACGGCTTTTTGACGTTTAATATTCGCCCATTTACTATGTCCTGACATAATTACAGCAGTTTGATATCAAGTCCAGTACAAGAATAGCTATCTAAATAGGGTCAAAAAACAATCCACAATGATTAAACCAATTGAGAGCATTTTCATCAGTAATAGCATTAACC
>NZ_JACJTO010000017.1 GCF_014698755.1 Aphanizomenon flos-aquae FACHB-1287
AATCAGTTATGTTCATTGGATGGAAGATATTATGAAATGTTGACATTTTTACCCTTGATAATACTAGTATACTTAAATATGTAAAGTTTTGTAACGACATTCAACATTTCTGCCCTCGCAGTAATTAACCTGTCTATGGGGGATAATTGTTGTTGATAACGGGATAATTGTCGATATCCCCTAGAAATGGGTAAAATTCTGCCATAGCAGTAACCCATTCTTGATAAATAAGCAATGGGAATATCTCGCCATAAACAAGCACGAATCACTTGGGTTGTGATTTGCGATTGACCAAAAATCAAAATTTGTTCTAACAAAGGTAACTGGACTTCAATATAAACAGTATCCCCTTGTTTAACTAACAAAGTTTCTTTCTGTAAACAGACATAGCAATTCTGTTCAGAAACATAAAGAGTCTGCATGGAATTATCAAAAATGATTTAATATCATGTCCGGTTGAACATTTATCATATTTGTTGAGGCTGGTAATGGGTAATTGGTAATTGGAAAAAGGCAATACAATTATGAACTATATTGTAAGTGATTGGGCGGACATGATTTAATTTTTTATTAACGCCACCAACGTTGTAAATAAGATTTTTTTCGAGAACGATATTCACCCTCTCCAGAAGAGGTTAATTCTCCATTTTGTTCCGGTTCTAACCACAAAATTACCCTATCTGCTGCACTAGCTACTATATAAGTAGATACCGCTACCAATAAAGTATTAATAATAACTGCCGCTAAACCCAAAGGTGCAATTAACAAAATTATTAAAGTAATACCACCATTCACAGTAGATATAGAAACATTTCTGAAAGTAGCAGAACGTCGAGAAATATACATAGTGTAAAAAGGTTAACTTCAAGATCCTGTTGATTACCATAACCGGAGAATTAGTAAAAAGCCAGAAAAAGACTATAAACTAAATTATGATAGTCATCTTACCTAAAGCAATATTGACAATAGTTACAGCTAATTTTTACCAATAGTTCAAATATTTTCTTTTTGCATTGAGATTAATGTACTATAAATTTCCGCCAGTGATTTACTATGTCTAAAAAAGCTACCCATTCCTATACAGAACGTTTGGCCTTTGAACGTTTGCTCCTGTTAATTGCTACATTATTAAAATATCCCGGTGTCGGTAGTCCTGATTTTCTCGACTCCAGCAACAATGAAAATCATGATGCAATTAGTTCCGTTAAAGAACATCTGCAAAAGTTAGCAGCAGAATTAAATATAGAATTACCCCCAGAATATCCAGCCCTTCCCACCCTCCGCAAAGATTTAGAAACCCTCAGACGTTATGCTATTCTTGACCGACAAATGTATCGCTGGGGATATTACTTAGGAACAGGTGCGCTTTCTATTACAGAATTAAAGGTAGCATTTAATGCCCTAGCATCTCAAGCACAATATCAAGGTGACGCTCAAGCTAGGCGTATTTGTCAAAAACTCAGTAAAAGATTACGTGGTTTAGATAAGTCCCTCAAAGGAGAATTTTTTTATCCTATTCGTCAACATCTTAACCGTGCTATTATTCATACAGACCCGGAAGAAATGGCAATTCATGGAGAAAATCGTGATACACTATTTCATGAATTACCATTAGTTGAAAAAGCTATTAGTAAGGGAGAAGCTATTGAAATTTACCGAACTAAAGACCTTTATAGCTTTAATCGGATTGGACTAATTAGAATTTTTCCACTGCAATTAATTTATCATGATATTGCTTGGTATTTACTCTATGAGTGTTGTGAAAATGGACATTTTGTTATAGGAAGATTAAATCGGTTTAACAAGCATTGTAAATTTCTAAAAATGCCTTCACGGGGTTTAGAAAAACAAACAGAAAGTTTAATTACAGCATATAAACTCATCGAAAATGGCTGGGGTTTAAATTTAGGAGATCCAGAATCTCAAAAATTAGAAATAGAAGGAAATATGGAATTTATTCCTATTAAAGTGCGGTTTTTTCCACCGGTATCAGCATTTATTTTAGAAGGAGAACGTCGTCATCCTCATCAAAAAATTACCACTGGATTTATTGATAAAAATGGGCAATATACTTGTATAGAATATGCTGTAGATTTACCTCCTCGGTCTTTAAATGAATTTAGTTACTGGGTTAATCGTTATATGGATAAAGCAGAGATATTATCTCCGCTTCAATTAGTAGAACAACACCGTAATTCTGCACAAGCTTTATGTGACCGCTATTCTCATAAGAATTGAAAAAGAAGTCCAAATTTGAATAATTAACCTAGTGCGGGCATATTACCCGCATAATGTGTACATTATTCCAGCTAAATGTGCTGTATTAATTTGATTCAGCCCAAATTTTCGCCCAAGCTAGAGTTTTATGAACTTCCTCTGGTGTAGACGCTTCACAATAAAGACGTAAAACTGGTTCAGTACCGCTGAATCTAATCATTAACCAACTTTGATCAACCAGACGAAATTTATAACCATCAATTGTTTGACAACTAATTACACTTTTACCCGCAATTTCTGTTAAAGGTTGGGATTGTAAAAGGTCTAATAGTCGCCCTCTAACTTGCATATTTGCTAAAGGTAAATCAATGCGATCATAGCTAGAGGAAAAACCAGTTTGTTGTTGTAAATAGCGATAATATTCACCTAAATCCAAACCAGATTCTACCACAGCTTCTAATACATAAAGTGCCGATAATAAAGCATCCCGTTCGGGAATATGACTACCATAACCAATCCCCCCGGATTCTTCACCACCTAGTAATACCTGAGTTGCTAACATTCGATCAGCAATGTATTTATAACCTACTGCCGTTTCATGAATAGAAAGGTTATGTAATGCGGCTACACGGGGCATTAAGTCCGATCCACTTACAGTTTTGACGATTTCGCCCTGAAAGTTCCGCCGTAGGGTTAAATGGTCAATTAAGATGGGAATTAAGATTTGAGAACTAAGGAAATTAGCATCTTGATCGACTGCGGCAATGCGATCGCAATCTCCATCAAATACTAAACCCACAGTTAAACCAGGTTTATTAATTTCCCTATGGTTTTTCATGACTGTAAATAGCCGGGAAAGATACTTTGGTAAAGGTTCAGGTGCACCACCTTCAAATAAAGGATCACGTTCGCTATTAATTTCCTTAACTTGTTCTCCTAATAATCGTGCTAGTCCTCCAGCCGCAGCACCGTGCATGACATCCACAAATATTGTTAACTTATTAGTAGCGATCGCTTCCTTAATTTTGTTAATATCAACTTTAGCCGCCAATGCTTGACAATAACTCGGCCAAGGATTAAAGGTTTCTTCTTGACCGGGAATGGCTGCTGGGGTAACTTTTGCTGATAATAAAGCCTCTATTTCTTGTGTAACTTCCGGTGGTACTGAACCTCCAAAAGCGCTTTTAACCTTTAATCCTAAATATGTCCCAGGATTATGACTAGCTGTCACCACTAATGCCCCTAATGCCTTGAGTTCTTTAGCTGCCCAACTATAAGCTGGAGTGGGGGCAAAAGTTTCGCTAAATAGAACATTAAACCCAACAGCGGTCACAGCATTAGCCACCACACGGGCAAATTCTTCGGCCATAAATCGGCGGTCATAACCGACAATAATCGTCTGGCTACCTACCTCAGAAAAGTAAGTATTATGTAAAACTTGGGCTGCTACGGTTGCTACTAAGGACAGGCGTTCAAAGGTAAACTCCTCACCTATCACACCCCTCCAACCATCTGTACCAAACTTGATTGGGTTAGTTACAACTGACATAAAAATATCCTAAATTTCTCACTGATTGGTCAATTGTCAGTTGTCAATTGTCAGTTGTCAATTGTCAATTGTTGGTTGTCTATTCCCTTTGACTCAAGAGAGAAATTGCCATTGGTAAAATTCGATGTTCTTGTACTTGAATTCTCGCGTGTAGTGTTTCTGATGTATCATCTGGTAGGACAGGAACGGCCGCTTGGATTAAAATTTCGCCACTGTCAACTTCTAAAGAAACAAGATGTACAGTACAACCAGTAATTTTGACTTTAGCAACTAAAGCCTGTTCTACAGCTTGCACTCCTTTAAAACTCGGTAATAAACTGGGGTGAATATTAATCATGCGATTAGGAAAAGCGTCAATTAAAACTTGTGTTACTAATCGCATCCATCCCGCCATAACTACGAATTTGACATCATACTGCTGTAATGTTTGGACAATTTTGTGATCAAATTTTTGTCGATTTTTATAGTCTCGATGATTTAATAATACAGACTTTACGCCCCATTTTTCAGCCCTAACTGCTGCCTTTGCATCAGGATTATTGTAAATTAAAACTTGAATTTGGGCATTAATTTCACCTGTGGCAATAGCCTGGGCAATCACTTCAAAATTACTACCATTTCCAGAAGCCATAATTCCCAATTTCAAAGGCTGAACATCTGAAATTTGCTGATGATAAATCTGAGGAGAAATGAGACTAGCTGTAGTATTTATTAAGGAATCGTCAATCATAAACAATGTTTATTTTAAGAAAATTTTTAAAGGTCTAGAATTTCAGATTCCCGACTTCTTAGATAAGTTGAGAATCTTGTTCTTGGTTTGTTGTTAAATCATAGTTCTGATATTAGGGAAAACCAAAAAATAAATTACCCAATTTTGTGGGATGGGCATCTTGCCCGTCCTTTGAGGTACAAAGTTGAATCAAACTCTTGTGGGATGGGCATCTTGTCCCTGATGATTAGCGGGCTTTTCGTCCCGCACCACAAGAAATTTGTATTTTTTTAATTGGAAGTGCCTTACTTAAAATTCCCGTCTTAAGAAGATTAGAATAGCGATCGCTAACAACATAAAACTGTAAAGTAAGCCATATCCCGCATTGGTAATTAATGTGATTGGATCAGGTAGTGCTTGTAAACCGTAAACGGCATCATTTTTGAGATCTAATCTGGATAAATCTGGCAATAACAGATATAAAATTTGGGTAATGCGTTCTATACCAGGGTTATGACTTAATTTACCTAATGCCACTATATCTTGAGTAATATTCCCCATTAAATACACTGCAAATGTTAGGGATGTGGCGATGAGGGAACTAGTAAAAACGCCTAAAGTAATAGCTACGGCAGCCATTAAACATAATTGAAAAAATATGAATAAGGCCGCTAGAAAAATACTGGAAAATTGATAAGATGCCTGTCCAATTTGCAAAAGTCCTACATAGATGATTGTCATTGTAGTGATGAGGATAAAGCTTACTGCTGATAATCCTAAATATTTACTAGCAATAAATTCACTACGGCTGATAGGTTTAGCGATTAATACTAAAATGGTACGTTTTTCGATTTCTTTATTAACTAATCCCGTACCGATGAATATAACCACAATTAAACCAAGGACGTTCATGGTTGCCAAACCAAAATCTAAAAATATTTTATCGGTGGCAACGCTGGCAAATTTGGGAATGATACGGGAGGCAATAGCCAGAATAATTGCATAAAAACCAATAATGTACAGAATGCGATCGCGGATCACTTCCTGAAGCACATTTTTGGACATGACAACGGTTCTAATTACATTCATAATAATGTTTAATTCTTTCCTTATTGTTGTGGTGGTGGAGAACCATTTTTAAATTTACTAGTGCGATCACAAGTAATACGAGCAACGGTGTTTTTATTATCTGTTTGATTACCAGAGTTAGATGGTTCAATCAAACAAGATTTTTGCCAGTAATATCCTTTAGAATTAGCACTTGGTCCGCCCCAAATTGTCAAAATATCTAGCCTATATCCAGATTTTATATTAACTACACGGGGCTCAACTCGCCATAATGGCTTTTCCAAAGAACTACCTAAATTACTATTAATAGTTTTCTGTCCCAAATTGCCTAGTTGCTGATTAGCTTCCAGTAACCATTTTTCTACTTCTGACCAAGGTTTATTGGCAATTTGTTGATTAACTAAAGGTTGCAATTTTTTGAGAATTAAATCACCAGTTTTCGGCTGTTTCCTTCGCGGTTCTACTTGAATGACAAAAGCGCTTTTATCAAATTTATCAGCCCTTAAACTCGGATATTCCTTTAACCATTTATCTATGACAAAGTAAAACTGAAGCCAACAACTAATTAACATACACCAAGCTAACAGAATTATAACTTTTTGGCGGTCTTGCAATTTAGGAAGTTTGGCTTTTGCTAATTTTCTACCTGTGCCTTCAAAAAAGTTAGGTATGGCTGTAACTACAGCAGCTATTGTTGGCCAAATAACTATCATTTTCGATGTTAATAGACTTTTCTGATATCCAAAAGCAAAGACGCTAATTAAAAAACCCGTTATTAATGCTCCCACTGGCATAAAAGTTCCTGGAACTCTTAAAGGATCATCAGTAGTATACCAAGCTGTTCCTGCTAACAAAAATAGCCAACCACAAAAGGCAATAATATCTTTAATATATCCGAGGGCAAAATATGATGTTACCCAAGAGAAAATACTCAAGTAAATCAATGTTTGCCAGGAGAATGCTTTAGCTGGTGTCAGAAATTTTTGCACTTCAGCAAATAGCTCTCGAATATATTTAAATATGCCTAATACTTCTTTAAATAAGAATTCCATTTGATTACCTCTGATGAATGTTGATCATTTTACCGCCAATTGCGAATTAGTATGATGAATGTTATGAAACTGTAACTAAATGAATTGGCAATTAAGGTTGCGGCTATTAAATTGGTATTTTGCAACTTAGACATATTAATATAACTGGCTCTTTTCTGTGAAGAAATTATTTCTGTTTCAGGTCTTTTTCCTCCCTCATTCATAAACATGATTAGTATTTTCATCAACAGAAATTTGACTAAAAAAGCCGTCATGAAAATAACAAATGATAATGAAATTATCACTGTATTAATACTGGGATCTTGTTTATTAAAAAATACATAGTTCATCAATGGGGATTTGATATTCATAGGTAACATTGGTTCGACTGTGAAAAATACAATCCAACCAAGGACACTAGAAAAAACATTTAAGCTAATAGCATAAAAAATGCTGGTTCTTTTATCAAACTTTAGCCATCTATTTAGCACACAAGCTTCTATGGGAATAGCAGCTAGTAAGAATAATATCTCAAAAAATATCGCCCCAACGGGCAAAATTATGGGTAGTGATAATTCATCAGACATAATGGTGACAACAAGAAGATTTTAGAAGTTAGACCACTGGTTTCTTGTGATTAAGTTTTTTCGACCCAGTTGAACAAAGTATAACTGAAAGAATACGGATCATCGCTAATTATCTCATTTTTCTGACATTTATACTCTGAGTGTAACCGGATATTTAGATTAATTTTATTGATACATCTTTTAAACTTAAATACGTAGGCAAAAATCGCACATACTAGGCTCTACTTTAGTTAACATAAGGAATTGCCACTTTATAGCTTTTCAAAAGATGACAAGGAACGGTATCGGTATTCGTACAGCGCAAGTGCGGTCTGAGCGGCTTACGGGTCAAATTCACGTCTATGATGGTCTTGGGAAAGGTAAGTCCCAAGCGGCTTTAGGGGTGGTTTTGCGCTCGATTGGGTTGGGAATTAATACCCCCAGTGATTCTAACCGCGTTTTATTACTGCGGTTTTTGAAAGGTCCAGAACGAGATTATGATGAAGATGGAGCAATAACGGCTTTACAGCGCGGGTTTCCCCATTTAATTGATCAAGTTCGCACCGGGAGAGCCGAATTTTTTGGCCATGATCAAATTACACCTTTTGACAGAACAGAAGCTGCGAGGGGTTGGGATGTAGCCAAAGGTGCGATCGCTTCCGGGTTATACTCAGTAGTGGTTTTGGACGAAATTAACCCGGTTTTGGATTTAGGTTTGCTATCCGTAGATGAAGTCATAAACACTTTAAAATCTAAACCTCAAGAATTAGAAATCATCACGACTGGACGCGCCGCACCGCCACAACTATTGGATATTGCGGATTTGCATTCGGAAATGAAGCCCCACCACCACCCCACGGCCGCAGCACTGTTCATTGAAGGGATTGAAATTTATACAGGTGCTGGTAAGGGTAAATCTACTAGCGCTCTGGGTAAAGCTTTGCAAGCTATCGGTAGAGGTATTAATCATCCTGGGTCAACTCGTGTATTAATTATGCAGTGGCTCAAAGGTGGCAGTGGTTATACTGAAGATGCAGCCATAGCCGCTTTGCAGCAGTCTTATCCTGAAGTGGTAGATCATCAACGTTGTGGACGTGATGCTATTGTTTGGCGAAATTCTCGTCAAGACCTAGACTATATAGAAGCGGAAAGAGGTTGGGAAATTGCCAAAATTGCCATTGCTTCTGGTGTGTATAAAACTATTATTCTCGATGAACTCAATCCTACGGTTGATTTAGAATTGTTACCTGTTGATCCCATTGTCCAAGCCTTGTTACGCAAACCTCGTGATACGGAAGTTATTATTACAGGCCGCTGTCAAAATCAACCTGCCTATTTTGATTTAGCTAGTATTCACTCTGAGGTTTATTGTCATAAACATTACGCAAATCAAGGTGTGGAATTGAAACGCGGAGTTGATTTTTAATGTCTTTCAGATCCCCGATGAGAAGTCGGGAATCTGATTCTTAATCTGTGTTATACTCAGAATGGTTTAATTATTTGATTCTGCGGGTAAGAGTTTAGCACTGCTAATAAACCCCTAAAAGTCTAGGTTTTTCGTAACGTTACAAAAGTCTATAACCATTTTGGGTATAACCTGAAAATCACCACAGAAATTATGTTACAATTAGCAACTTTATAAAATAACTTATTTAACTATTTATGAATAAAACTTTATTTAGCGTTGAAAATCTCCGTATAGCTTATCCTCAACGCAGTGGGGAAGGAGAAAACTGGGCTGTTGATGATGTATCTTTTATTCTCCAGTCTGGTGAAAGAATGGGATTGGTAGGAGAATCTGGTTGTGGTAAATCAACCATTGGTAGGGCGATAATGCGTTTATTACCTACCTCTAGTCGCGTTGAAGGATTGGTGAATTTTCAGGGACAACCTGTATTAGATCTCACAAAATCTCAAATGCAAAAGTTTCGTGGTGAAGAGGTAGCTTTGATTTTTCAAGATCCCATGACGCGCCTTGACCCATTGATGACTATTGGCAATCATTGTATTGAAACTTTACAAGCCCATATTTCAGGGTTATCTAAGCAGGAAGCGAAGAAAATAGCTTTAGCAACTTTAGACAAGGTAAAAATTCCCTCTACTCGTTGGCATCAGTATCCCCACGAATTTAGCGGAGGAATGCGTCAACGGGTAGCTATTGCGTTAGCTTTGTTATTGAGTCCTAAATTAATTATTGCGGACGAACCAACAACTAGTTTAGATGTAACTGTTTCTGCTCAAATTCTTCAAGAATTAACCCGATTATGTGGGGAAGAAAATATGGGATTATTGTTAATTTCCCATGATTTAGCCTTAGTGGGGGAATATTGCGATCGCATTGGGGTAATGTATCAGGGTAAAATGGTAGAAATGGGGAAAACGGAAACTGTATTTGCTCACCCTCAACATGAATATACTCAATCGTTATTAAAAGCAGCTTTACATATTCAACAACAAGAGGAAACGGAGAACGAAGAACAGAGAATAGAAAAGGTAAATCCCATTCTCAAAATTACAGAACTCAAACAGTATTATACTATAGAACCGAATTTTATTGAAAGAATATTTAAAGAAGAATGTCAAATAGTTAAAGCCGTAGATGACATTAATTTAGAATTGTATTCTGGGGAGATTTTGGGATTAGTAGGAGAGTCTGGTTGTGGGAAAAGTACACTTTCGAGAACTATCTTACAATTGATCAGTCCCACATCAGGAAAAGTGGAATTTTTAGGACAGGAATTAACTAGTTTATCCCGTCAAGAAATCCGTTCTTCGCGCAGACAAATTCAAATGATATTTCAAGATCCTCATGCTTGTTTAAATCCAGCTATGACCGTAGGACAAAGTATCACAGATCCTTTATTAATTCATAATTTAGCTAATGCTGAAAAAGCCAAAGAACGGGTTTTATGGATGTTAGAAAAAGTTGGTTTAACTCCAGCAGAATCATATTATCATCGTTATCCTGCTGATTTATCTGGAGGACAACAACAACGGGTAGCTATAGCCCGCGCTTTAATAACTCGTCCAAAACTGATAATATGTGATGAACCGGTGAGTATGTTAGATGCGAGTGTACAAACACAAGTCCTGGATTTGATGTTACAATTAAAAGCAGAATTTGATTTAACCTACTTGTTTATTACCCATGATTTATGGTTAGCACGGTTTTTATGCGATCGCATTGCGGTTATGAATAGTGGTAAAATAGTGGAAATAGGAGAGACTAAACAAATTTTTGACCATCCTCAACACCCTTATACCCAAACCCTCCTAGCTGCTGCACCTTTATTAGCAAAAGCCTAACACTTATGAATCTCATTTCATACCCACTAACTGAATTATACCAGGGTAGATATTTTTACTAATTACCCATTACCAATCACCCATTACCAATCACCAATTACCCATTACCAAAGTAATAAATGTCTAAAAATTCCCCTGTTAATACTTATCAAACAAACAACTATTCTTCAGATAAATGGCAAGAAAGAATAGCACAAATAGCATATCGTTTTAACCACCAATATCAAAATCAAAAATTTTCAGTCCCCGAAGAAATAGAAGCAATGCCAATATTTCGGGAATGGATTAATGGTAGATTAAATGATAGAATAGTTTCACCATTTTGGGAAATTGCTCAACCTCAAAAAAATCAACATTGTTTAGATATTGGTTGCGGTTTTAGCTTTTTAATCTATCCTTGGAGAGATTGGCAAGCATTCTTTTATGGACAAGAAATTAGTAATATAGCTAAAGATACTCTTAATTCCCGTGGTTCACAATTAAATTCCAAACTGTTTAAAGGTGTAGAATTAGGACCATCTCACCATTTAAAATATCCAGAAGATCAATTTGATTTAGTAATTGCTACAGGATTTAGTTGCTATTTTCCTCTAGAATATTGGAATGCTGTTTTATTAGAAGTCAAACGAGTATTAAAACCAGGAGGACATTTTGTTTTTGATATTCTCAATTCAGAACAACCTTTAGCAGAAGATTGGGCTGTACTGGAAACTTATTTAGGTGCGGAGGTGTTTCTTGAACCGATTTCAAAATGGGAAAAAATAATTAAAGCTGGAGGTGCTAAAATTGTTAAACAGCAATTAGGAGAATTATTTGAATTGTACCGGGTCCGGTTTTAAAAAAATTATCGGCCAGTGACCTCTTAAAGCTGTATTATTTGGAAGTATTATTTTATCAAAAACTTGGTACCCAATATCAGCAATGATTATCCGTCACGCTACAGAAAGCGACCTACCCGCTATTGTCGCTATTTACAATGCTGCTGTTCCTAGTCGTATGGCCACCGCTGATTTAGAACCCGTATCTGTGGAAAGTCGTCTCGCTTGGTTTAAAGGACGAGTCCCCTCCCAACGTCCCCTATGGGTAATTGAAACGGACAGGGTAATTGCTGGATGGTTGAGTTTTCAATCATTCTATGGTAGACCAGCTTACTATTCTACAGCGGAAATCAGTATTTACATTTCCCCAAAATTTCAAGGACAGGGTTTAGGAAAACAACTTTTAGAAAAAGCCATTGAGGAAAGTCCAAACTTAGGTTTAAAGTCGTTAGTTGGTTTCATTTTCGCCCATAATCAACCTAGTTTAAAGTTATTTGCTTGGTTTGGTTTTCAAGTTTGGGGAAACTTACCAAAAATTGCTGATTTGGACGGAGTGGAAAGGGATTTAATGATTTTAGGTTTGCGTGTGGTGTAGGGAAGAAATCAGAAATAGGGAATGTGGAAAGCCATTTTTCCTAATTATACCATAGAGTTGCACAAAAAAGCGATCGCTTTTTTAATTGTATATTTAATTAAAGTTTAGTTAAACTTTATCCCTGATAAAGTAAATTTTTAATAACTATTCTAAATTACTAAACCACCAAGGGTCTTTATGAGAGTTAGTTTTTGTCAAAAATGCTTTTTTTCGTAAGAAGCGATTTAAACCTATTGTACCAATACGTGAACCTCCCAGTCCAGAAAATTTAAAAGCATTTCTATCTCCCTCATTAATTAATGAAGTTAATCCTGCGTCATTAATATTAATCACACCAACCTCTATTTTATTAGCAACTTCCATAGCTAGTTCTTCTGATTCCGCAAATACAGCCGCACTAAGTCCATAAATAGAATCATTAGCTAAATTGATAGCTTCCTCAATATTAGCAAAAGACATCACAGGCATAATTGGTCCAAAGGTTTCTTCAGACATGATTTTCATAGAATGGTTAACTTCAGTCATAACCGTAGGACGACACCACCAACCTCCACCTAATTCTTCCACTTTACCACCACAGTGAATTACTGCCCCTTTAGAAATAGCATCTTGTAAATGATCATTAATAATAGCAGCTTGTTTTTCAGAAATAATCGGACCAATTTCACCACTTTCAATAGTTGGGTATGCTAGACTTAATTGATGAGCTTTAGTAATCAATTGATGATAAAACTCTTCAAAAATAGATTCAGCAACATAAATTCTTTCAATTGCTGAACATGACTGTCCTGTATTAGCTACAGAGGCATACAAAATTGCTGAAGTTGCTAAATCTAAATCTGCTGATTCCAAAACAATAGCTGGGTCTTTTCCACCCAATTCTAAAAAAGCGGGAATAAAATTAATTGCCGCATTTTCAGCTACTAAACGCCCAGTTTCTAGACTCCCTGTAAAACAAATTAAATCTACATCTTCAATTAAAGCTGCACCTGTTTGTCCTGCTCCTTCCACAAAATTTAACACATCTCGTAATTGCGGAATAGTATTCAGAGTCATCATTAAAGGAGCAACAAACCGAGGAGTAATTTCACTGGGTTTAACTATCACCGCACAACCAGCTAATAAAGCAGGAATTGTATCAACTGTAGACAAAGATAGAGGAAAATTCCAAGGACTAATTATCCCAACAAGACCATAAGGAACAGCAGTTTGTTGTAAAGAAATAAAAGGAATAGATGTATTTTTAGCAGTATTTTGTAATAAGTGGGGAACAATATTACACCATTTATCAATATTAGCCAGAAATGAATCTATTTCTAAAACTGATGTTGATAATCTACCCGTATCACTAACCAAAGCTTCTGTTAATTGGGTTCGGTCCGATAATATAGCTTGTTTCCATGCCTTTAAAGCGGCAATTCTCTCCTCAATAGCTAATTTTTGCCAGATAGTTTGCCCCCTCCGCAGACGGTGACATTGCTGAGAAAGTAATTTTGGTGGGGGAGGAACAATAACATAATCAAATTTACCCGTGCGGGGATTGCGAACTTCAATTGGTTTGCTCATTTGTGATGAATTTAAATGTAAACTTAAAAGGAGTGTCAAAAAGAAAATTGATTTATGACGACCACCATCAAGACTACGCCAGATTTGGCCTCCCGTTTCGTCAATGGGATCTTGGCTATTAAACCCCTAGCCAATCTTGCCAAAAATCAAGCCAGAAAGATGATAATTAAACGCGCCCACAATATAGGTGTATCCTGGACAGAGGAAATTGAGCAACTGCAAGAGCGTGATTGGACAAATGATTTGGCTACAGTAGAAAATCCCCAGATTAATTATCCAGAATACTATTTGCGGCCATTTCATGCCTACGACGGGGGAAATTTAAGTTGGCAAGCGGCTTTTGAGTTAGAAGTAGCTGCTCAGTCTGTCCATGCCAGTATTTGGGGTCAACCAGCAGCCCAAGGTGATGCTAAACTACGTCAAAGTTATCACAATATTTTAACTGCCAAAATTGCTCCTCAACCACAAAATATACTAGACTTAGGGTGTGCTGTGGGATTAAGTACCTTTGCCTTGCAAGCAGTTTATCCCCAAGCCAAAATCACCGGTTTAGACTTATCTGCCTATTTCTTAGCTGTAGCTAATTATCGTAGTCAACAACATCAAGCCGAAATTCACTGGGTACATGGTCAAGGGGAATCTACAGGACTAGCAGATACTTCCTTTGATTTAGTTTCCATTTTTCTGATGTTTCATGAATTACCCCAATCAGCCACTCACAGGATTTTTGCTGAAGTTAGACGTATTTTGCGCCCCGGTGGCCACCTAGCAATTATGGATATGAATCCCAAATCAGAAATTTACGCAAAACTGCCAACTTATATGTTGACGCTGCTCAAAAGCACCGAACCTTATTTAGATGAATATTTTAGTTTGGATATTGAACAGGCCTTAATTGGCGCAGGTTTCCTAACTCCTACTATTACTAGCAATAGTCCCCGCCATCGTACTATCATTGCTCAGGTGAGTGTCTAATTTATCTCTAGTCCTGTGGGCAGTTATTCCCCCCCTCCTGTTTTTGTGGTTTTACTACCGCAGAACCCCTGCTGCCCCACCCCTGTTAAATTTACTAGTTTTGTTCATTATTGGCGCTATATCTGGTTTTTTGGCTCTTGGCCTAGAATCGGTTATGGAAACTATTGCTAACCGGGTTTTAGACTGGCAACAGATACAGCGTCATTTTTCTGGTATCGTTTTTCGGCAAATATTAGCGATAGCTCCCATTGAAGAAGGTTGTAAATTCCTAGCTGTGATTCTTCCCCTGTGTTATTTACAACGTCATTATCATCTACGAGCTACTACAGTTTTTCTGTTTACCATAGCGGTAGCTTTAGGGTTCACAGCCGAAGAAAGCTGGATTTATCTATCTCATGGCACATCTTCAATTCTAGAACGCAGTATTGGTACTCCAGTCCATGGGATGTTTTCTGCCCCTTGGGGATACGCTTTAGCAATATCTATTTCTGTCCGTGGAAGGTTTAACCAGAATCGGAATTTGATTTTTACAGCTTGGTTAAATTCTGTTTTTTCTCATGCTTTAGTTAATGTTTTATCTATTTCTAGAGGATTTACCCAACCATTATGTTTATCTTTGTTATTGTGGATGTTTTGGCGATTAGAACAACTGCTAGGAAAACTCCAAGGTAAAGACCCTTTATTATTAATTTCTGGTTACACATCCTCCGCGCGAACTAGGCAAAAGGGTTTAGTATTAATAATACTAGTATTGGGTGGAAATGCTCTATTTGGATTATTGATTCTAGCTAGAAAACTTAGTCCTTTGGGTTGGAAACTTTGGCTTGAGCCGACAATTTTCTGGTTTATATTTCAGGAAATATTATTCAATTTTGGGTTAGGATTTTTAGCTTGGTTAATTTATCGCTATTTACGCAGTTTAGCCCGTCGGCGGCATTTTTTTAAATGATCATCCACCTCTGGACAAAGTACACTTCTAGAGGGCAAGAACACCACAAGATATTTATCATTAATATCTGTACCTCATAATATTGAAAACTGCTGTATCGGGTGTGGATTGCTTCACAATTCCAAAGAATTTATACGTAGCCTTGCCGCAAATACTATGGTGTGGTGGGTCAGACCGCGCTAACCCACCCTGGGATTTTTAATTTTCGGGTAATTTATTTTTTGGTATTCCCCAAGTCAAAAGCTACCAAGTTGCTTTACCTTTTTTATAAAAACTACCTGTAAAAGGCTGCACTCCAATCACAGGATAGGCATCATTAGCAGGGGTAAAAATCCGCATAAAGGCTTCAGAAAGGAACTGAACCATATTCGCAAACATTCTGGAGATAGTCATAATACTATAGCCCCTTTTTTTCAATCTTTTAATTGGTGATATCTGTAGTCTAATGTTGTTATTATCTATTTGGCCATATTCTTCATATATCTATACTAAAAAACTAAAATTATCAATTAATTGAGCTTTTCTTGTGACAGCTACTAGGAATTTTTAACACCTGATCTATGTCTAATTGATTTTCCCGTTTTTGTAATTCAGGGTTAGCAGCAACGATTAATTGCCAATCAGTGGGTTTACTGCAAATCTTACCAGCAATACTACTGAGAGTATCCCCGGATTTAACAGTATAAGTAGCTAATAATGGGGCTGGTTTGGCCACCATAGGAGTAATTTTTGGTGGAATGGGATCACTATAAACTTTAGGCTTAGGCACAGTTGCGGTATAGATAACTGTTTGCAGTGCAAAAAACTACCTCCTGTACCGATGGTAATGCCTATCACTAGCATTAAGATAGCGATTCCTGTTCTCCAAGAAGTTGGACTTTGGGGTAGTTCTTCCAAGGAGCGAATTAAGGAAATATCCGTGTCACAATTAGGACAGGTATTACCCTCGATTCCTGGATATCCGCAAACAGGACAGTCAATTTTGGTTTTAGTGTTCATTGTCTCAGTCCCGTGATTATACTATTACTAGGTCATTCCTGCCTTTCTAGTTTAACTTACAGAAACTCACAAGTCAGCCCTTGCGTTTCTCTCTCTACATCTCTCCCATGTAAACACAACAGATAGTTTATTATCAGGTTGGTAAAATTTAATTTTACAGTCATGGTGATCACACTTATGTATTTTCCGAAGTAGAAAGCGATTTTAAAACTTGTAATTCTAAATGATAAACCGCAGACATGATGCCCGTATTATTGTCATTAAGAACATTGGCTTCCATTTTTGTGAGATATTCCTTGATCTCCCCTCTCAGAATTGGCTCATTTACTTTACGAGTTTGATAGTGATCTATCAAGTCCCAAGCAACAATTCCTATTCCTAGTATTGGACCTACAATTGGTGCAGTGGCAACGGCGACTGCTTCTCCTACAGCCTCACTGGCAACTCCTCCAGCTTTTCCTAGCACTTTTGCTACGGTCTTTCCCGTAAACTTACTAACAGTTTTTCCGGTGAATTTACTAAAAGTCTTAGCACTTGTTTTTGCTAGAACTCTTTCAACAACTACTCCCCCAGCTACGGATGTACTCCCTATTGATTTCAAGGCCAATGAAGTTCCTCTATTACTTTCGGATGAGCGTGTTATTAGTGTAATATCTTCAAGGTGTCTTTGCCATCTTGGTTGGGAAATTTTCAGACTTTGCTGAGTAATATTAAGTTTATTTTCCAGAGTATTAATGTAGACATTACGAGTTTCATTGGTTAAAGTTTCTATCTCAAGTTGAGCGATTTGGGGCTGCAATACCCGGTTAGTGAATTCTCCCTCAACTATTTGATTTAATTTTTCTTCGGCGGTGGGAGCGTTACCATTAATCCAATGATAAGCGGTTTGGGACAAGGATCGAATCCCCAAAAGTTGCTGGTTCCAGTATCCAAAATACCAAGGAAGAAAACTGTTATCTACTTTGATCATTAGCTCGTCTACCCACCCATCTAATTTATTAGATGCAAATTGTTCAGCTATTTTATGGGCATTTTCTAAATCAGATCGAATCGCTGAATCAACTTTACGCCAATCTAGGGACTGAATAATCACTGGAGGAGGACTAACTACTCTTTTAGGACTTTGTGAAATAACAAAAGTTCCGATAATTGCTGCAATAATGGAGAGTACAACTAACCAGATCACTTTATCTGCCATTTCTATAATTAGCCGAATAATAACCGCCCAAGTTGGTAATTTGTCATCTGGATCTTTAATAGAATTGTCTTTTTTCTGATCTTGTTCATTCATCGGTTATAGAACTTATGGATTGACAGAAATTAGTATTTTATCAATTTACAGTATATTAAAGTTTTTGACAAAAATTTTAATTTTAGGAGCTTTGTAAAGTGCTGCTATCGCTCTTCTAAATTATAATCTAGGGAAAGATCAGCGATCGCTTTACCTGTGCGTTTGATTTCTTCTCCCGGGTTAAAAGGAGGCTTCAGCATCATCAACACATCTATATCTGATCCCAGTTTTGCATCACCAAGAGATTGAGAACTAAAGAGGATCAGGTGTTATAGGCGATAGCGTAAGCACTGATTTGTCAGTTCGCCATACAGGTTAGTAAGTTATTTTTTAAGGCGAGTGAGAATAGGTTTTAGGTTAGTATTAATGATTGTAAGGGCAATACCTTCAGTAAGCTACGCTAACGCACTTCTCCAGTTTATCTCATATGATTACTATTCTGTATAAATATGACAATCGCTTCTATGCAAATAAGATAACTGCACTAATAAAATAAAACTCTACAATGGGGTTTACTGAGTGCGATAAACCCCATCTATGGGGCGGATATTATGTTGTTCTAAGATTGAATTTATAGTATCAATTATGTCTTGATTAAACGTAGTGAAAAGTTGAGGAGTATTTGTTCTTTTAAATCTAGGGATATTCGGTATTTGTTATGCTAAACTATTAAATAAAATGCCAAGTTAAGCGGCCAGCTTTTTTGGCTTCTGGAATCATGTCACTCAACAATTCATATTGGGCATGAGTCAAATTAACTTTACATATCACTCTCTCAGTGCTGTGTTTTCTCTATTAACAGCTTACACTGGGAGAGCTTTTACTCACTCACCGACTTTTCAAACACCCTCTTAGAGTAACTTATTTTTGTTCAGCAGTATAAGTATAAAATTGATTTAATACTCCCAAGGTTTCCAATTTGTACCCTGGTATCCGGGAATCCAATTTGATTTCCGTCCGGTAAATACTAAGAATCATATAATCTTGTCGGTTAGTTGTAGTGGTAATCAGCTCCTTTATATGCGGTATAGCAGACTCAAGCATTTGTTGACAATCAACTTTGATTAATTTTTCTAAGAAACTTGGTGTTTTCTTACATACATCTGACTCTAAGTATGTTGTCAGTTTTTGGACTGCATACTTTTCATATTCACCCTGACTGGGGTTAGTTTTCACCATCATTACCCCTAAAATAGCCACGCCCGCTGCTCCTACCCATGTCATCATAGTTAAAGGTTTCATTTCTAGCCCTATTTAGTGTAGTTGTTAGTCTTTAAAAGACTACAAAAAAATTATCTAAAATTTCTGACAAAAAAGCTTGATCATTTTTTGGAAGTCATGCTATATTTACAGTAGTAAATTAAGTGGCGAGCGTAGCCAAGTGGTTAAGGCAGTGGTTTGTGGTACCACCATTCGTGGGTTCGAGTCCCATCGTTCGCCCTGTTTTGTTTTAATTATTTATAATTTCGTTTAATTATGGTGGCACTAATAACCACTATCAGTTCTATCTTTTTTGTCCAGTAAATGAGAGAACTAACAGACTTATAATATCCATAGAATGTATGGAGCTTAGGAAATGTGTTATCATTGTTATCAGATTCTAACTTTTAAACGCCAATAAACTCTCTGTAACCGTAACCAACGCATCCAAACTTTTGCAGGTTGGTCAAAAAACGTAAAAATATCACCAAAACCAAAGTTAGTTTTTTGGTGATGTAACTAATGCTGTTCTGGTGTAGTAATAAATAGAAATTGACACAAAATTGTCACAGCCTGAGGTGTTTGCCAACCCAAAGAAATTACGTGTCTCCACCATACATGAAACTGACCAAAGAATAAACCACAAATGACACCAATGGGAGATAAATCCTATAACCAGAATGCTACCAGCAGATATGGTAATGCGCCCAAAATTCCATCTAAAAGCACTTGGGGATTAAATGTTAAAATTGCATAATGGCGGAAATTCTGTTTCCATGAGTGATGAGTTGTCAGGTGAAGACTACCAAAAACGTGTTCAGGGACATGATAGAAGAAGGTAGAAAGGAAATCACCAAGAATCAGTAACAGCCAAGCAACAGCAATAGCTTCAAGCATTTGGAATCCTGTATACATCTATAATCCGATAGATACATTATGTGTTTTGAATTTTACCCTCATAATTGTCTAATTAATACATTACTCATAAGTAAAAATTAAGTTAAGAAAAGTACAAATTTCAGTTAAATTAGGGTAGAGTAGATTGCATCTATTGGCGGGCAAAATGCCCGCACCACAAAAGTTTGATCATTAGTAGATGTACTTAATAATACTGAAAACTGCTGTATATTTTCAACTCCTAATAAGTGAGAATCCCCTGAAGATGGGGTAGTAGTAAAAACATCAGCTAAGGATATAAACCTCTATCGGTTAAAGCTTGCGCGACTCTACCTACACCCAAAGTATAAGCAGCTAACCGCAGATTTACTCCCCTGACTTTTGACTCATGAATCACTTTACGGTAGGCCTGAACCATTAAATGTTCCATTTCTTTATTGACTCGTTCTTCGTCCCAGAACAGGTAAGAAAGACCTTGTACCCATTCTAAATAACTTACCACTACACCCCCGGCATTGGCTAAAATATCCGGTAATACGGTAACACCACGGGCTTCTAGAACTTGGTTAGCGTCTAAAGTTACAGGACCATTAGCAGCTTCTGCGATAAATTGCGCTTTGATTTGATCAACATTCTCTTGAGTGATTTGGTTTTCTAATGCAGCGGGAATTAGTACATCACAAGATAAAGTTAGCAAATCTTCATTACTAATAGGTGTACTTTGGGGAAATCCCACTACACTGCGGCGGTTTTGAGCAGCATAAGCTTTAACAGCAGGAATATCAAGACCAGATTCAGAAAATATACCTCCAGCACCACTGGAAACAGCGATAATTTTTGCTCCTGCTTTATGTAGTAATTCTGCCGCAGCACCGCCCACATTACCGAAACCTTGAATCACTACCCGCGATCCAGTCAGGGATTTACCATGATCTGCCAGGGATTCACGGACAATAATCATTACACCGCGTCCGGTGGCCATTTCTCGTCCTAATGAACCACCAATAGATAGAGGTTTGCCTGTGACTATTCCTGGTACAGAATGACCCACATTAACAGAGTAAGTATCCATCATCCAGGCCATTTCCCGCGCTGATGTTCCCATGTCTGGAGCGGGTATATCTACGGATGGTCCAATGTCTTTAATTAATTCACTGATATAACGGCGACTAATCCGTTCTAATTCCCCCACACTGAACTTTTTGGGGTCTATGGGAATTCCCCCTTTCCCACCACCATAGGGGATACCTAATAATGCACATTTCCAAGTCATGAGCATGGCTAGGGCTGATACTTCCCGCAATGTCACTGCTTCATGGTAGCGAATACCACCTTTATATGGTCCTAAAATATCCGAATGTTGTACGCGGTGTCCTGCAAAAACCCGTATTTCTCCAGTATCCATTTTTATGGGAATGGAAACTGTAATAACTTTTCGAGGATGACTGAGTATTTCTACGATACCTTGATCTAATTTTAATTCTTTAGCAGCCCATTCTAAATAGCTACAAGCTTGATCATAAGGGCAAATATGAGCGGGAGAATGATTTTCTATAAGTGGGAGAGAGGTTGTCATCATCATACTTAGTCCTCAGTACAGTTCGTTTATAAACTGGATTCATAAGGTTAGTTTACTCTGTTTTTTGAGAAATATATGAATTTTGTAGTTTTTGTTACAATTATATTTTTATTTATATGATAGGAAACGGTTACTATACCGGGGAACAGGAAACAGGAAACAGACATAAATATGATGTTGTTGGGTTTCGTCAACCCAACCTACGTTAAATGAATAAGTATCTGGGCAAAATTAATTGCACATTTGAGAAAACAAAATAAATCTCTGTATCTCTTGTCTGTCCCCTGTCTCCTGTCAACTATCAAATGAATATTTCTGGTGTAAAACTCCCATGTAAACCGTAGGGAATATGATGTTTTAGATGTAGTTTTGCAATTCTACCTTTTTCCAAATTCTGACCATCTAAAATCACTATCTCTGAACGATGATTTTCTGCATTGTAAACTACAAATATGATCCAACCATCATCTTCTTGTTGAGAATTTGCGCGGGGAACAAAAATTGGTTCTCCTACAAATCCTCGCGGTGCTGCACTCCACAATTGTTTTGTTCCTGATTCTAAATCTACCTTAAAAATGGCTTGTAATGGTGCATTTACTGTTGATTGATGAGCCGCAGCACTGTATAAATAACGATATGATTTACCCATGTAATTCGGGTGAATTGTGGGAAATTCGGTGGGACGAGGATCTATTAACTGATTTTGCACTTTATTGTTTGACAGATTCAGATTAAATCGCCATAGTTGGGGAGGTGAATTTTTCTCAAAATCAGTTTTTCGATAGTCGCTATTGGGTTCGACTTCTGTTAATGATTCATAACAAATAGAATCAACAATAATTTCATTTTCTAGTTCAAAAGCGTTAACATGATGGAAAATAAAACCGGCTTTGGTTTCTAAAACTTTGACATTTTCAGTTTGTGTTTTGCGAGGAATAATGATGATTTTTGTGGGTTGATTTTTTTGAATTTTAATACATTCGGCTGCACCACATATTCCTAAAGCGAAGGGTATGGGGTTAAAATTAACGGGATTTTGGAAAAAGATACAGTAATTTTCTGTAATTACAAAATCATGAATAAAGCAAAAACCAGGAACGTTATGATTTTTTTTGCTGGTAATTTCTCCGTTTTTATTCAATTCAAAAATGGTAATTGTGGTTGATAGTCCGGGTTTAATAGCAAAGTTGACTAATGTACCATTTGGATCAATTCTTGGGTGGGCGCTAAATGCTTCTCCTTTAGATAAAACACCGTTAAAATATTCATTTCCTAATGTTTCTAAGGTTTGAGGATTCAGTAAATAAGGTTCGGCCGCTTCCCATAATGCTAAGAGTTTTTTACCCCAATAAATTACATTTGTGTTAGCAATATTTTTCAGTTTAAAATCGAAAATATTAGCTAACCAACCACCAGATTTTTGTGTACCAAAAACACCACGATAAAGAATTTTACCTGCTTTTTGTTCTGCTAAATAACCCGGTGTTTGTACAAATCGGTTACGAAAATGGGCGCGGCCATTGATAAATGTAATGCGGCTGATCATCCCGTCACCATCAAAAGGATGATGTAATCTTTCTCCATTTATATCTAATAAACCTGCTCCATTTCTAAATAATGTTCCCGCTAATTCTGGAGGTATTTCTCCTTCTATATCATCAATCCAATAGTCATATTCTTGGGTCAGAGATTCATATCCTCCTTGCCAATCTTTGAGGGTATAGGATTTCTCTAAAACTCGACTGTCTTGGGGTTCTAATATTTGCATTTTTTTGTTGACTATCCTGAAAGACTATATTGATGAACTATCATCAATATCTATTGTACCATTTGGTAGCCATTTAATAAAAAATATGGGAATTAGAGAACTACAGTTAGTAATGATGATTAATAACCATAGTGAATCAAATTGATGTTCTGTGATTCCTAACCATTTCATCATGATAGATCCTAACCAATAGGAAACTGTTCCTCCTAAATTAAATACAGACATTATTAAAGCAAAAAATGTGGCCTCTATACCGGGAGGACAAAGTTTTGTTGCTAATACCAATACAGGCATAAATACAATTTGTCCAATTACGGTAATAATTAAATTATCACCCAAACTAAACCAATGATCATCTATTCCTAAAAGTCTGTTGGTATGTGTTACTAATAATAAGGTTGTCATTCCTAAAGCAGTAGATATAAAAATACCCCAAGTAAACATAGTTCTAAAGGGGATAGTTTTAAAGTAACGCTGAAAAGCCCAAATCCCAATTAAGGAAGCGAAACTTGTTACTAATCTAACTCGTCCTAAAAATTCTGGTTGAAATTGTAGTTCATTAGTTGTAAAATAGAAAAATGCTGATTCGGCATTTGGTGTAGCGTGCCAAACAAATATAAATACTGTTGGTAGCCAAATTGCTTTTTGTGTGATTGCTTGCCGTATTTGTACTAATTGATATTTAATATCATCGCTTTTTTTCTCATCTTTATTTATGGGTTTTTCTGTAATTAACCAAGCGACAAATGAGGTGATTATGGGAAATAATGCTGTTATTAAAAATACTGTACGCGTGGTAAAATATTCTAAAAGTAAGCCGCTAAGGTAAGCTGTACATAAGCCACCAATAGCTGCAATACCCCAACAAAGAGATTGTAAAGAACCTAATTTTTCTGCTGATTCTGATCTGGCTCTTTCAACTACTATGGAATCAACTATTACATCACTAAGAGCAACGGAAAGAGAACAAAGGAGAATCATCATTGTTGCAATTGAGCTACTATGAACTATTGTTCCTAAACCTACCCAAGCTGCACTTCCGATAATTCCCGATAGAAATATATAAGTTTTTCTGTGGTAGCCAAATAATGGTAAAATATCAGCAATAAAACCATATAACGGCTTAATCATCCAAGGTATGGTACTAATACCGATAATGGCTGACATTTGTGCTGGACTTAATAACAATTCATCTTTGAGAAAAAAGCTAACAGCTAACCGGGATAACATTAATATCCCTTGGACAAAATATATGGTCAGAATTGCAATTAACTCAGGAGTAAGTTTATTTCCTAAAAGAATTTGCTCGATTAGTGAATCTTTAACTTTTGGCAATTTGGCAGATTCATTTAACATTGAGATCAATACTTTTTAGTTTTCATTTATTTTTATATCATACCGGGATTTTCAAAATATTGTCTAAATTTACCTTAATTACATTCCACAAATCTCAAAGAATAGTTTTAATGTTATAAACTTTACCAAAAGCCTTTTTCCTACCCCTTCTTTTACCTTTTGGTTGTCATAAAACTACCCTTGTTTCCCCCCCGCAAGGAGGAGGGGAACTAGATTTTCAATAATCGACGAAAACTCTTTCTGGCTAAGGATCTATACTATGTAAACCCTTGCTTATAAGGGAAGAGGGGCAGCTTTTATCATTTTGGCTGTAAACCTAATTCACAAAGCGTTTTTGCTTCCTCAAGGGAGTAATTTTGCTCTAATTCTATCTGTGATTGTGTGCAGAAACCCTGTCTAAACCACTCATAAGAACGCTGCTTGCTCCAAAAAGTTATGTTCTGATCACTTTGTCTTTTATATGGGCCTTGTGTGTTAGCACTACATCCTTTGTCGTTCCAGCCCTTACCCTCTAACCATCTTGTATCACTGTCACCTAAATCAACTAAGTAACGTCCACTAGATTCAGAAACTGATTTAGCTACATATTTTTTACCCATTAACTCTTTAACACAGCTACCAACACTGTTTTTTTGACACTGTGCTAATGCAGCATCAGGTGAAATATTCAATTTAGTGTATTCTTTGACACATTGAATAACTGCCGATTCCTGAGCTTTAACCTTTGTTTCACTCAGGGGAAGTGCAATAAATAACCCTATAGCTGTGGTAGTCATTAGTGACTTATGGAATTTATTCATGGTAATTTTCCAGGGTAATAATTTTGACAATTTACCTAAGATACAATGTACTGACTACAAATTTACCATATTTTAATATCTTCGTAAATTTACCAAATACAGGACTAACAGCCATTAAAATCTTCATGAGGATTTTGCCCAAGTTATTGATCTTTGTAAAGTAATATTACAAACCTTGGAAAAATATTGAGAAATTGTTCTTTAGGCAAACATAGATTTAAGGTAGAAGCTATAGAAGAGAATTAAGGGCAATTTATAAAATGAACAAAAATAATCTTCAAAACTATCGGTTTGCTTGCACTTTGACCTTTGGTGATATCTACGGTCAAATTATTGCTTGGTTAATTACGATTACCATTAGTCTAGCCTCAGCTTTAGCACTAATGGGCGCGAAACGTCCAGTTTACGCTTTGGCTACGGTGGGTCTTGTTGTCCTATTGTCTCTGCCTTTTTTACTTTTTGCGTTTGTGACGACTTTATTAAATAATATCGAACTAAATGCTGTAGAACCGACAACAAACGCAGAATCAACACCAGCTAATATTTCACAAAAACCTGCCCAAATAACTAACTAAAGGGGATTTTACCATTTACCCATTACCCTGTTCTATAAGACAGGGAATTTTTTTTGTAATTGGTGATTGACAATGCTCGAACATGATGTAATTATTGTTGGCGGTGGTTTGGCTGGATGTCGGGCTGCGCTGGAAATCGCCCGCATTGACCCTAATTTAAAGGTAGCGGTAGTTGCTAAGACTCACCCCATTCGCTCTCATTCTGTGGCTGCTCAGGGCGGTATGGCCGCATCTTTAAAGAATGTTGATGATCAAGATTCTTGGGAAGCTCACGCTTTTGATACTGTCAAGGGTTCTGATTATTTAGCAGATCAAGATGCGGTCGCAATTTTAACTCAGGAAGCTCCAGATGTGGTGATTGATTTAGAACATCTGGGGGTGTTGTTCTCTCGTTTACCTGATGGTCGCATTGCTCAACGGGCTTTTGGTGGCCATTCACACAACCGCACTTGTTATGCTGCTGATAAAACTGGTCATGCGATTTTACATGAATTGGTAAATAATTTACGCCGTTATGGTGTCCAAATTTATGAAGAATGGTATGTAATGCGTCTGATTTTAGAGGACGGCCAGGCTAAGGGTGTGGTCATGTTTCATCTTTTGGATGGAGATGTTCAGGTATTACGAGCAAAGGCTGTAATGTTCGCTACGGGTGGCTATGGTCGCGTTTATAATACGACTTCTAATGATTATGCCTCCACTGGTGACGGTTTGGCAATGACGGCGATCGCTGGTTTACCTCTGGCGGATATGGAATTTGTCCAATTTCATCCTACGGGTTTGTATCCTGTAGGCGTGCTGATTTCCGAGGCTGTGCGCGGAGAAGGGGCATATTTAATTAATTCCCAAGGCGATCGCTTTATGGCCAATTACGCCCCCAGTCGCATGGAATTAGCCCCTCGTGATATTACCTCACGGGCGATCACTTATGAAATCCGGGCTGGTCGTGGAGTGAATACTGATGGTAGTGCGGGTGGTCCTTTTGTCTACCTGGATTTGCGCCATTTGGGTAAGGAAAAAATCATGAGTCGTGTTCCTTTTTGTTGGGAGGAGGCCCATCGTTTGGTTGGTGTAGATGCTGTTACGCAACCTATGCCGGTTCGTCCTACTAATCATTATTGTATGGGTGGTATTCCTGTCAACACTGATGGGCAAGTTAGAAGTAATAATGATAGTTTTGTTGAAGGCTTTTTTGCGGCTGGGGAAACTGCTTGCGTGTCGGTTCACGGTGCAAATCGTCTCGGTAGTAACTCTTTATTGGAATGTGTAGTTTATGGTAAAAGGACTGGGGCGGCGATCGCTAATTATGTCCAAAATCGGCAATTACCATCAATAGATGAAGCCAGATATATTCAGGAAGCCAAACAACAAATACAACTCTTAATAGACCAACCAGGACAGTACAGAATTAATCAAATTCGTCAAGCTTTTCAAGATAATATGACTGAAAATTGTGGCGTTTTCCGCACTGATGAAGTAATGCGTCAGGGATTAGAGAAAATTGCCCAATTACAAAAAAAATATTCACAAATATATTTAGATGACAAAGGAAAAATCTGGAATACAGAATTAGTTGAAGCCTTAGAATTGCAAAGTTTAATGGTAGTGGGACAAACCATTTTAACTTCCGCCCTCAACCGTCAAGAAAGTCGCGGCGCACATTTTAGAGAAGACTTTTCCGAAAGGGACGATAATAAGTTTTTACAACATACAATGGCTTATTATTCCTCAACAGGAATTGATATTCAATATCGTCCCGTCACAATCACAATGTTTGCACCAAAAGAGCGAAAATATTAATTAAAATCACTCCGTAGGGGCGCAGGGTCTGCGCCCTTTCTGGCTATTATAATTCTAGATCAGAGATAACATCACACTAACAACTGTCCCATAACCAGATTTACTAATAATATTTAATTTTCTAAAATATGCGGTTATTCGGTTCTTTTTGTGGAAAACCTGGTTCAAAATCAATGGCAGCCTTATTGTGTGGGCATTTCATTGAAAATATGGGAATAATTATTCAGAATCCTTGTCCCGCAAGGGTTTTGTTATAATCAATCCTCAATCACCATAAAAGAGGCTGTTACAAAAATCGTAACAACAGTTGAATTTTGTCATTTATCCCGTATAATCTTCTAAATACAGTGTCATAGCTACCTTAGTCTATACCAAGTTCACCAATGAACAGAAAACCATATTTGATAGCAGTTACAGGGCTTGCTGTCTTATCCGTACAGGCTATAGCATCACCAAATGGCTTGGCATTTCCCCAACCAAATCACCATTCCAACTCTGTCATAGCCCAAAACTCGGAGGAACAAACGCGAATTCGAGTGAATCAAAAAGCCAGTCCAGCCGTAGTTTATATCAACACAGGTAAATCAAGCGGTAGTGGCTTTATTGTTAGTTCTGACGGGTTAATTATTACCAATGCTCACGTTTTGCAAGATGCACCCGCAACCGTTACTGTAGTTTTAGAAGACGGGAAACGGCTTCCTGCTAACGTGATTGGCTTTGCTAAAAATGGAGTAGATTTAGCAGCCATTAAAATTCGTAATCAGAAGAATTTACCCACATTATCTTTAGCAAAATCGGCCCAAGTGGGACAGTCTGTATATGCTATTGGTAGTCCCTTTGGCTATGACAATCAAAATAATTTTACTGCCAGTGTTTTGAGCAATCTTGACGAGCAATATGGTATAATTAAACATAATGCTAGAATTGATCCTGGTAATTCTGGTGGTCCACTTCTCAATTCCCAAGCCCAAGTTATTGGCGTAAATACTGCTATTCAACTTGATAGAAATGGCAGCAATAGTGGTATTAGTATTGCCATCCTGGTAAATAAAATACAACCTTTCTTAACGGCAATTCGTCAGGGAAATATTTCCCGTTTACGGCGCTAATAGTCTGTTGAGAATTTAGATTGGTATCAGTTTCTAGCTAGTTTGTCTATCTGGACAGGCAGGATGCCCACCCCACAGAAATTAAATGTCCCTTTCCCAAATTAGGAGATTTAAGAAATGATGAAATTAACATTATTAACCACACTGTTCTTAACCACCACATTAGCATCTACTCCTGTTTTTGCTCAAGAAGACGCTAATAATCAAATTCGCTTTATCTGTTCTACAAGTCGTTACTCCGAAAATGGAAAGTCTGTTCCTACCACTTTTCTTTGGACACCAAATTTCCAAAAAGCAATGGTGACTTGGACATCTGTTTTAGGAGGAGTTAAACCACAACAACGTTGTCAAAAAGTTTCTGATAACTTCCAAACAGCTTTTAATAACGGCAGTCTTAATTACGTTACCAATGGTGTTCAAAATGGGAGCAAAGTAATTTGTTCTGTGAGTTCAATTGATGGTGGTTGTGATACTGTATTATTTACATTGCGACATCAGGACAAGTCTAGGGATGTTCTCAAACAGTTAAACAAACTCTGGTTTGGCAGTGCTACGACAGTACCTATTGCACAAAGTTCTGGAGAAGATAAATTTTACATTGATATTCGCCAATTCCTCAATACACCACCAGCGAATAAAATGCAATAAAGAAGATTCTCAAAAATTGTAGGTTGGGTAGAACGAAGTGAAACCCAACTAATTTAAAGAAGTTGTCAAGAAGTGTTGGGTTTCGTTCCTCAACCCAACCTACTTATATTCATCTCCTGATTTACTCAAACAAAAAAAGATCATGAAACACCTATTTTTTACCCTCATTTGCACAACTGCTTTATTAACTATTCCTCAGCAATTGTTATTGATTTCTACTCAACCAGTTACCGCACAAGAACCTACAAAAAACTATTAACCTCAGCACAATTACAAGCTTTAGCCAAATCTATCACTGTAAAAATATTAACTAAAAATGGCAGTGCTTCGGGAACTTTAATTGCTAAAAATGGTAATAATTACACTATTTTAACTAATGATCATGTGATGAATACAGGTGAATCTTATCGCATTCAAACACCAGATGGAAAAATATATCCTGCTACTGTCATTAAAGAAAAACCACCATCTTTAAAAAATCAAGATGTAGCTTTATTCCAGTTTCAATCAACAGCAGAATATACGATAGCTACTTTAGGAATTTCTGCGCCTATAGCAGTAGAACAAAAAATTGTCGCGGCTGGATTTGTTAGTGATAGTGCTCAATTAGTTTTCACCGAAGGACAAATTTCTCTATTACCAGATAAAAGTTTTCAAGGAGGTTATCACATTGGTTATAATAACAAAATTCAACCGGGAATGAGTGGCGGACCCATATTAAATTATCAAGGTGAAGTTATTGGTATTAATGCCGTTCATGCCTATCCTATTTCTGATAAAATATATACTTATATTGACAATAGCAAACCCAGTGCAGCGGAACGTCAGCAAATGCGTCAATATAGTTGGGGTGTACCGATTTATAGTGTCGCTAAAGTAGTCAATGAAGTTATTGCTAAATCTCCTAAAAAGATTGATGATTCTGGTTTGATAGCGAAAAAAGGTTTGATTAATGATATTGATAAAATTGCCCAAGAAATTACGGTGTTAATTCCTAATGCTAACCCCACAGATATCGGTTCTGGGGTAATTATTGCCCAGAAAGGTAATATTTATTATGTGTTGACTGCGGATCATGTTATCTGGAATCGTGATGAAAAAAAATTAAAAGATAAGTTAGAAATAGTCGCACCAGATAATCAAAGATATGCTATAAATATCAACAATGCGAAAAGAATGCCTGGAGTTGATTTAGCCGTTGTTCAATTTACCAGTAATCAAAAATATCAAGTTGCAACTTTAGCAAATTATAGTTTAAATACTAAAGATCAAAAAGTGTTTGTTTCTGGTTTTCCTGGTAATAAACAACAAAATAAAAACAAACCTCACCGGATTTTAACAGCGGGAGTTTTGAGTGAACAAGAATTAATCAAGTTGACTACTTATCTAAGTTTTAATAATCAAAGTTCTCTGATACCTGTGCGAATACAAACTGTTTTAAGTGATGGTTATGATCTACTTTATAGTAATATTACTAAGGGAGGAATGAGTGGCGGTGCGGTTTTAGATACCCAAGGAAGATTAATTGGTATTCATGGCAGAGTGGAAGGTGAAACATCACTCGATTTTGATGGTGAAATCAATTTAGGTAGTAGTTCTGGTATTCCCATTAGGACATTTTTAAATTTGCTTCAACAGGTAGGAATAGATTCAGATTTAAAAGTTGAAACTACTGCACCAGCTACACTGAAAAAATCGGAAGAGGATGTAATTAGTGAATATTTATTACCATTGGATGAAGTTCCTAAAAATAGCGATGATGAAATATCATGGCTAAATTATGCCAATCAACTATGGCGTTCTCAAAAATATGCAGAAGCGAGAAAAGCTGTTGATAAAGCGATTGGGAAAAAACCGGATTTTTATCAAGCTTGGTATTTCAAGGGGATGATATTTCGTAGAGAGGAAAAATATCCAGAATCTATTGCTGCTTTTGATAAAGCTTTGGAAATTAATCCCAACTTTGCTCAAGCTTGGAAACAGCGGGGTAGAGTGCTGCTTAGATTAGATAAATACTCCGAAGCCTTAACATCTTTTGACAAAGCCATTGCTCTAAGTCCTAATCAATTTGCTCTTTACTTCCTGCGAGGTTTCACGCTTCGTTACTTAAAGCGGTTTCCTGAAGCAATTGAGGCTTATAATCAAGCTATTAAAATTGATCCTCTGTTTAAATTGGCTTATTCTGGGCGTGGTTTGTCCTATGGAGAGTTAAAAAAATATCGACAAGGCATAGCTGATTTTACTCAGTTCATTCAACTTGACCCTAAAGACGCTGGCTATTACAATCTAAGGGGTTTGTATTACGGACAATTAGAAGAATACAAGCAAAGCATAGCTGATTCAACTCAAGCCATTAAAATTGACCCTAATGATGCTTTCTACTACATTAGCAGAGGTAATGCTTACTTGATGTTGAAAGACTACAAACAAAGCATAGCTGATTCAACTCAAGCCATTCGACTTGACTCTAAGGATGCCGACTACTACCTAACAAGGGGTAGTGCTTATGGACACTTAAAAAACTATAAACAAGCCATAGCTGATTTAACTCAAGCCATTAAAATTGACCCTAAAAAGGCAACATACTATGGTATGAGGGGTGGTGTTTACATAAACTTAAAAGATTATAAACAAGCTATAGCTGATTTTACTCAAGCCATTCAACTTGACCCTAAAGATGCAATCTACTACTCCTTGCGGGGTAGTATTTACTCAGAATTAAAAGACTATAAACAAGCTATATCTGATTTAACAGAAACTATTCTTTAACAGAAACTATTCGTCGTGACCCTAAAAATGCACCATACACTATGCAAGGTCTCAGATACTCTGAATTTAAAGATAATAAAGACTTGCTTAGTGGTTACACTGGCTTAATGAGTAAAGCTTACGCAACTAGGGGTGTTACTTACTATGAATTAAAAGAATACAAACTGGCAATTGATGATTACACTCAAGCCATTAAAATTGATTCTCAAAATGCCGAGTATTATGCTTTTCGTGGTGGTATTTACTCTTTCCTGAAAGAATACAAACAGGCGATTGATGATTTAACTCAAGCCATTAAAATTGACCCTAAAAAGGCAACATACTATCATCTTAGGGGTACGACTTACCTTCAATTAAAAGACTACAAACAAGCCATAGCTGATTATACTCAAGCCATTCAACTTGATCCTAAAAATGCAACATACTATGGTGGTAGGGGTTTTGCTTACTCTCAATTAAAAGACTACAAACAAGCAATTAATGATTGGAATCAAGTCATTAAAATTGACCCTGAAAATGCAACATACTATAGTGCTAGGGGTGATGCTTACTTTCAATTGAAAGACTATAAACAAGCGATTGATGATTACTCTCAAGCCATTAAATTTAAGCCTGATTTGACTCTTGCTTATTCAGCAATGGGTAATGCTTATTTGCAATTAAAAGACTACAAACAAGCAATTAATGATTACACTCAAGCTATTAAACTTGACCCGAAAAATGCTGATTACTACTACAGTAGAGGTTTTGCAAACTATAAATTCAAAGATTACCAACAAGCAATAAGTGATTGGAATCAAGCCATTAAAATCAAACCTGAATTTCCTGAAGCATACACTAATTTAGGCATAGTTTCCTATGAAATGGGAGAAGTAGAAACAGCAATTAATTATTGGCGAAATGCGATAAAAATCAATAGCAATGTTGCAGAAGCACATCTAGCTTTAGGTGTAGCTTTGTATGCTAAAGGCGATAAAGAAGCGGGTTTGAAATCGGGAGAAACGGCATTAAAATTAGATAAACGTTTTGGGAAGATAGAGTTTCTAAAAGAGAATAATTGGGGTGACAAGTTGATAAAAGATAGTCAGGAGTTTTTGAACAATCCCAAGATTAAAGGTTTGATTTAGAACCCACCTTCCGCACCCTTAGAGGATGTTTGAAAAGTGGTATTCCGTAATTTTCATCACATTGCTACCCCCCTTTACAAGGGGAGGGTTAGGGTGGGGTAAAAAATATTTGATACATTAACCATAACTTTTCAAACACCCTCTTAGTATCACAATAGGTAATTTCGGATTCTTCAATAATTTAAAAGGATGATTTTTATACAAAAATGTGAAAATTTCAAATAGCTATAGCGAAGTGCTGCTGTAAGCATTTCGCTAGTCCCGAATTTCCCAACGACCAATTTTCCTTGTGTGACAGTTTAGGGTGCGAAAGGTGGGTTATCACCAAAAAAGCTACTTATGCTTAGGTTGAAAATTCGGCAATTCTACAGATGCTAAAGATTTGCGTCCCTTCGGTGGTCGTCGGGGATAAATCAAAGGTGAAGGCGATTTATTGCCAGATATAATATTATCATCCAATAACCCCGATAAAACCTCATTATCTGGTAAATTTAATCCTGTTGCTGAGGAAACATCTAAGCAATAATCCTCCGTTTCTCCAGTATTTATCTGATGACTTAAAGCATTAGTAATAAATATTGAAAAATCTTCACCTCCAGAATCTTCAGTAGTAGCAAAATCCTGTTTAATGATTATTTCTGGTTGTTCATGACTTTCTGGAGTAGACACAAAAGATTCTAAAATAGAAACATCAGCTTCATCAATATTGACATTGGTTTCCGTCACCTGAGAAGATTCTTCAGATAATGCTGTAATCAGAAACTGATGAATTAATCCTTCTATATCTTGTTCTGTAGATAGTAATTGAGAATCATCTCCATTTTTTGCAGGAATAATTGGTTCATTAACTTCTGTAGAATTAAAAATTACTGGTTCTGAATGCTGTTCATAATTTTCAGAACTTGTAACTGTAGACTTAACCCAAGAATTATTCACAGAATCTACAATACCAGACCAAGGCCGAATAGGTTGAGCATTGGGAAAAAAAGATCGAGCCTTTCGAGAAAATCTAGTTTGTTTATGGATAACATTGTATGGATGATGAATATGATCCTCTAAATTTTCATGGCTAGGAATTGTAGAATCTAAACATTTTTCCAAAGCCGATTTAAACTGCATAGTCTGACGTTGTTGCCGCATGAGCCTAGCCCGCAATTCACGACAAGTATTTTCCGAATGTAATAGCTGCTGAGACTCTCGACTGTAGTTAGTTTGCAGAACAGAACATTCCCTTTCCAAATGTGCTAACCGTTCTTGGCTAACTTGCAACTTAGCCTTATAATTTTCAATAGAAATTTCTTGTTGTTGAACAGTTTGCACAGCAGATTCTAGCTGCTGATACAGAGAGCGAATTTGCTTTTGACCAGCGGAAAGTTCTTGATTTTGTTGGTTGAACATAGATTCCGTCACGCTAGAGCGTGTTTTTTGCCACTGCAAAATCTTTTCTGCTTCTGCTAATTCGGTTTTTAACTCCTCTACCTGAGCGTATAAATGATTATTAGCTCTAGTTAATTCTGTATTTAAATTCAGTAATTACTGGAATTCTAAGTTCACCTGTGCTTGTTGATTAATATTAGGTTCTGCAATCCAGTCTTGTTGGTTACTCTCTTCCAATTTTTCCATAACTACGTTTTCACATTGACAATCTGTAGTTGGCTGATAGCGTGGTTTTAGCTTGATAATAGGCGAATGTGTCACAGTCATATAGTCATATAATTTTTATCCACAAATACGCAGCCGTTGTCAGTTATTTACATTCAGAAAAATTGACAGTTGATAATTGACAATTGTTAATTATCAGTCGTCAAATGTCAATTAATTAAGGCAACCAACGAGGATGAAACCCTACTAGAGGTAGTTGCTCTGGTTTAATTTTTACATTCTGATTATCAGCAATAGGTAGCAAGGGCATCAACCAAAGACTACTACTAGCAATCGGTTCACCATCATCAGTTTTTAAAGTGTTTGCGGGTAATTGTGTAGTGTTATTAGTAATAGGCACAACTTGATCAAACAAGAATCCTAAACCGTCGGGTGACAAACTAGTTTGAATATTACGTTGAGCCGGAGGTAAAAGCATCAGAGGTTTTTGTTTTCCTGTTTTCAAATCAATAGATACTAAATACGGTTGTTCTACGTATTGTTCCTTAGAAATAAGTTGTGTAACTAAGCAGTAAAGGCTAGGGGAAGCAGGGTCAAACTGACAACTAAGAATTGAACCTGTAGTTTTTAACAATTGTTTTTGTATACCTTGGTTGGTAACTAAAAACAAATCTCGCGTGTAGTCAGTATTAAATTTCACCATTGCTGCTTGAGAGCCATCGTTAGAAAAAGCCTGTACTAAACCAAATTGAGGAAGAAAATCCAAGGGTTTATCGCTGTCACCTTCTAAAGATACAATTGCTGTTCCTTCTCCCTGGGAAACTGCCACTGCCTTGCTGTCTTTTGAAATCAGAAAATCTCCACCAGGTTGCCCTTCTAAGCGTTTTGGGGTAGGTGTTTCGCCATAATTGTCATTTTTGGTTGATAAATACCAGAGAGCAAAATCACCGGGATTATTTCGTTTACCTCGTTGAATCACAACGACTTGTCCATCTGCTGAGAGGTCAAATTTCAGGTTTTGATATTCTTTGTTATCTAAAATTAAGTCAACTTTACCTGGGGCTTCTGTTTCTTTACCAACTTGACCAGAAATACCCGTGGTGACAGTATAAAGTTGGGCAGAAAGTAGATCGGGATTTTTAGAAGAACGGGCAGAAAAGAGAATTTTATCACCATTGGGGAAAGGCTCAAAATCCATAACAATTAAGTCTTTAGGGGTAAGAACCTTTTTTTGTTCCTGGGTTAAATTATAAAGCACCAATTGTCCTTGGATTTCTGGAGCAGCCCCAATATAAAGGATGGCCCGGTTACGAGTGGTAAAACTACCTGTAAAAGGCTGCATGACGCGGTTTTTACCTTCTGCTTGAGAATATTTATCTTTACCTTTTTCTAATTTGACTTGGTAATTTGTACCGTAGGGGGCTGGTGTGAGGAGTGTATACACCATTCTTCTTCCCGCCCAACTGATTTTACCTGCTAGAGGTGGATCTATTTTAAAATTCTCCTCAATGCTTTTGGAGTCCATTGGTCGACTAAAAGTGAGGGAGAAAGAGAGATTATCTGCTCCAATTTGTTGGTTTTCCCAGGTAAAGTTGCGGACACTAGGTTTGACTACATCACCTTTCCAAATGATTAACCCAATCAACACACTTAGCAAAAGCATGACTGCGATCGCAATTCCGTCTAATGGTTGAATAAGTTTATAGGATTTGCTCATCTCACAATTTTGGATTTTAGATTAAGGAACAACAGACAACTAACAACTGACAACTAACTAATAACTATAAGGATTTTGAGGTTGAGGAATTTTTTTGAGGGAGTTAGCCTTGATAGTTAATTGGCGTTTTTGGGCAATAGTTTGAGTTGTCATTTCCCCTTCCACCTCTAACCATGTATCAGGTGGGTACTGTTGACGGGAAGAAGTTGATATTTGCACAGGTAATCCCACTGGGTAAGCATCTGCAGCACAGCAAGTAAGAACAAACCGGGCTAAAAATATATATTCCTCACCGACATTAGGTTGATGAATCACGAATCCCTGAACCTTAACCTTTTGTCCCGTGTATTTGTCTGGTTCAGGATAGACATTAAGTGTCCTCACCCAGTCTACAAGCGATCGCTCTTCTGAGCGAGATGTAGGCCGAAATGCTTGGGGTTGAGCGCGACTTCCACCAATTGATTCAGTCACACCCCGATCTAGTGCTGTTTGACTAGCAAAGGCGCGGGGTGTGATCATTAATCCTAAAATTGCGGCTGTTAGTAGTAGGAAGCTACCCCAGCCAGGCGGAAATAAACTAATATGTGGAGTATTAGGTATTTCGGGAAGGTGACGGTGTTTCCATAGTTGTAACCCTTTAAAAAACCCCACTATCAACAAACCCGTGCCACCGGAGATGGCCAACCAAAAGTAATCAGGATGAATTAATAAATACAGTTTGCCCGTCAGCCAGTATTTCAACATTAAAATACCCCAAGCTGTAATAGCTACCACATCTAACCAAGGTATGAGTTTATTTGGGGCTTTAGTTTGGGAATTCAGCATTAAAGTTATATGGTTAATGGTCAGTGGTCAGTTGTTAATTCTTCCTTAGCTAACAAGAGTTTTATCTCCAATTACTATATTTGCACTAGCTCAGGATTTAGGACCTATACCTCAGACCCCACATTTGCCCCTAAAAGAGAATTGTCGGTGTAATAGAGTCCAAGGAAGTCCAGACCGCATTTCAGTACAAATGCTACAGCAAGTACATCAAATCACCTGCAAATTCAGAAATAAGGTGAATAAAAGTGTCAATTGTCCAGCTAAGATAAACAGATAGATGAGGGCTTTTGGCTTGAAAATTGATAACATCAAGCCAATGCTTTTAATATCAATCATTGGTCCAAATACTAAAAAAGCTAATAATGAACCGCTGGTAAAGGTAGAGGCAAAAGATAGGGCAAAAAACGAATCAACCGTAGAACATATTGATACGACCCCTGCTAATACTAACATAGCCAAAATAGAGCTAACAGGTCCTGCCCCAAGACCAATAATCAGTTCACGGGGGGCTAATACTTGAATAGCGGCGGCTATCGCGCTTCCTAGTACCATTACTCCTCCTAATTCCCGCAATTCTTGCACAATATTATCTAGCAAGGAACGGAGTTTCTCTGGCAAGGGTTTACTAAAGTTAGGAATTACAGCAGCTTCACCATAATTATTATCTATGCGTTTTGATGCTCCCGTTGTCCCGCCCAAAATATATGTTCCTGATTGCAATAACCCAAGCTCACTGATTTGGGGTTGTAGTTGAGATTGTCTTGCTTTAGCGGTTATTTTTGGTGCGGTGGGAGGGTTAAATTTAAGATAACGAGCGATCGCTGGTTGCAGAAAGGGAATCAAGTCTGGTTGGAAACTGAAGATCACACCAATAATGGTAGCAATGGCTAGAGAAAATACCACTCTTAACACTACAATCTCTGGTTGATCGCGGAATGCCGTCCAAGTTGACCAAATGACAATGGGGTTAATGGTCGGGGCTGCTAATAAAAAGCCAATTGCTACTGGTGTGGGCACTCCCTGCATCAATAACCGTCTTGCCACTGGCACATTACCGCATTCACAGACTGGGAAAAAAAGCCCCATCAAGCTGCCAAATAAAGCCCCCAACAGGGGATTTTTAGGCATAACCTTGACTAATTTACTTTCATTGACAAAGGATAATAGCGCGCTGGAGAAAAATACACCCAGTAGTAAAAAAGGCATCGCCTCAACTAACAGACTGAGAAATATTGTAAAACCATTATTCAGTTGATTCATCATGCGTTGCAGTCAACAGCGGTTCTAAGTTTTAGGGTTTTGTGTTATCATCTTTGATAGCGTAGCTGGAATATGGCTAACACCAATCTATACTAAATCCTTATGGGGATCATTGATTAAGCTGCCAAAATTAAACCCCATTATAATGAGGAAATTATAGCAGTCCCCAAGAATTTGTGAAAAAATTCCTTGTCTTTTCCCTTTCAATAGTAAATTTACAACTTAGAACCGCTCAATAATTTAGGCTCTTGGCTACTTGTTATACTAAACCGAGAAGTAGAGAGAAAGGAACAGGAAACAGGGGAATATTGAAGATTTTGCTATAATATTCAAACACAAGGCTGATTTCTGATACATAACTAGCTTTATGAGATTTTTGTGTTCAGATTTTGCTTAGGATACACTCAAGAGCCATAATTTATTAGACATATCCGCAAAGAAACATAGAGACGTTCCATGGAACATCTCTACAAGAGGGTTTTAGGTTGATTCCGTTATCCCCGATTAGTTCAATATAAACTTAGTCTTTTGGGCACTCTTTGACGTTATTAGATACCCATTTTTTACAAGATAAACCCAAAAAACCGCCTTTTTCTGCACAGTATCCTTTATCAACCTCCTCTTTTTCTCTAGGAATTTCTAACACATTGGAACTTCTTTGAACGTTTGCTGAAAATTGTCCCCTCTCAACTACTGAATTATCTTGTCTAATCTCGTATTCAAATTCATTTTTGTAATTTGGCCTCACAACAAATGCACTATCCCTATGCTCAGTCCCAGTAGTTATTTTAGTGAACTCCGAGGATCTGCCTTTGCTATAATCCCGATTAGTATGTGGAAAATTGTCGGGAGACATTCCCCGGGAAATATTTCTGATAATTACTCTTCTGCCCTTTTTTGGTGGTTCGCTTGAGGATGTGAACCAGGCTTTAGTGGTGCCTATATAAATACCAGGGCTAGGACATTCACCTACATACTTATACAAGGGCAAAACTATTTGATTAAGTTCTGATTTTCCCTGAACTTCAAAACCAATCTCAGGTGCATTAGGAGCAGATTGTCCCCAACTTGGCAAGGATTGGATGAATACTAATGGAGTGGACAATGCAATAATCTTGATCAAATAGGATATAGAGCAAACTCTTTTTGACATTTTTTCACCTCTTATAGAGTCAAGAATTTGTAGACTATTTAGTCAATAAGCTTCCGTTAAGAAAGGATATCAACTTTAATTGTTAAGTTCAATTTTTGAAATGGAAGCAAAATTCGCTGAATTTATAGACATATATACCCACGGCAATCTATAGGTAAGATTTCTATAGGTATACACTTATTTTATATTACAACTATCCAAACGGGCAATAAAATTCCCCCAAACAGGTCCATCTAAAAATGCTCTAGGGAAGTATCCTTTGGGCGCATCTAAGGAGTATTTAAGCTGATCCTTGGACAAATATCTACCTCGATAAAGCCAGCCTAAATCATTGGCAAAATTGTCAAAATTCTCATTATTTGGCTCAAATTTATTGCCAAATAAACTCTTCCATTTTTGTGTTTGTGCAGAAAAACCAAAGCGACCTTGGCTTTGATTTTCCCAAAGTTGATTAATGGCGATTAAATTTCCGCAAGATAATCGGGAAATTGCCTTATCATTAAGTGATCCAGAAGCTTGGCTAATCTCCAACATTAGAGATTTTGTTTCTTCATCAGCCCCTTTCCAATCACCTTTAGATAATAATTTTTCCAATTTGGCAGCAAAAGAGAAATCTACAGTATTACCTCTGGTTGCTAATTTTTGTTTTTCTTCTTTTGGCAGAATAGGAGACCCGGTAGGGGGTTTCCGACCGGTGAGAGAGTAAAAGATATTAATGGGAATTGCTGCATTAAATCCTGTTTTTTGCTCTGTAGATGTTCCCGTTTCCTGTTGTCCAGTTTTTCCCTTTGTTGGGGTTACTTTTTCTCTTGTTCTCTGTTGTTCAGTTCCCGGATTTGTCACTGGTATAGGTAGTTTTCTTTTTCCTCTTGTTTCTGACTGGGAGGTATTGTCATCCCCACCACCTGCATCTGCTAGTCCGTGAATACCGACAACTCTACCATAACTATCAAATACAGGACCACCACTATTACCAATATAAGTAGTAGCATTGTACACTAAGCTGTAACCGTTAACTCCTTTATCATTGAAAGTGACTACTTTACCGGGTGTGACGGTATATGTTCTATCTTTGCCTTTATTGCCAAAAATAGTGGGAAATCCGGCAATTGTAATTTCCGCCAACCTTTTTACATCATTAGAATTTCCTAAAGGAGCGATAGGATAATTTTCCTGGGCTTCAAAGGTAACTATGGCTAAATCTGGGTCTTTTGGATTTTTCTGTAATATTTGACGGTCTTTAATGGGATAATCTTTGCCATTGTGAGTACGAATTGTGTAAGTAACATCTGTGGCGCAGGTAACTGGTTTGCGTCCCTCTATGGCCTCACAGACAACATGATTAGCTGTTAAAACGGTGTAAATTTTTCCTCGCTTATCAATAATTACACCTGAGCCTCCGGGAGATCCATTACCTAGACTATTAATTTGCACTGTAGTTTGTTCGATGGTGTCCTCAATTTTTCCGGCTTGTGCGGGTATTGATGTCACAAGAAATACAAATATGGACACCATAACTGAGAAAATAGAAGAATTATTTTTCAGTATTTGGTTAGGTAGATTCATATTCACACATAGATAACTTACTTGTGTACTATGGTATCACACTTGGTTGCTAGAATCAATAGGTTTAGACAGGGAATTCACTCTCTGTCTACACTTTACTTTACAACCGTGGTCTAGTACAAGCTCATAGGTTCTTGGATAAATGGGAGGATTAGGTAGTAATTTATCAATTTATCAATATCAAGGTATTAAATTTATACAGCACTTCCCGTTGTTATGAGGTAAATACTTGGCGGGCAAGATGCCCGCACCACATAGAGTTTCATGATTTAATTTTGTACTCATTAAGGTATTAAATTTATACAGCACTTCCCGTTGTTATGAGGTAAATACTTGGCGGGCAAGATGCCCGCACCACATAGAGTTTCATGATTTAATTTTGTACCTCATCAGTGCGGAAAACACTGTAATTAGGAATTTCTTATAGCAAGCAAAGGTTTCCACCAATCATGATTATGGAGATACCATTCTACAGTTAAACGTAACCCTTCAGTAATTGTTACGGATGGTGTCCAAGCAAGTTCTGTTTTTAACTTATTGGCATTAATAGCATATCTTCGATCATGTCCAGGTCTATCCTTGACAAAAGTAATTAATTTTTCTGCTGGATATATTGGTAAATCTGGGACTAATTCATTCATGATTTCACATAAATTTTTTACCAAACTAATATTTTCAACTTCGTTATTACCACCAATATTATAATTTTCTCCTGGTTTTCCTTGATGTATTACTACATCTAAAGCCCGACAGTGATCAATTACATATAGCCAATCTCTGACATTTTTCCCATCACCATAAATAGGTAATTCTTTACCTGTTAAAATGTTAATACATATCAGTGGAATTAGCTTTTCTGGAAATTGAAAAGCACCATAATTATTGGAGCAATTAGTGATAATTGTCGGTAATTTGTAAGTATGATAATAAGCTCGAACTAAATGATCACTTCCGGCTTTTGAGGCTGAATAGGGACTATTAGGACTATAAGCTGTAGTTTCTGAAAATGCTGGTTCATTTGGGGTGAGACTACCATAAACTTCATCTGTAGAAACATGAAGAAATAAATAATTACTAGGTTGTGTTTTTGTGTTCCAATGTTGACGAAAAGCTTCTAAAAGTGTAAAAGTTCCCACTACATTAGTTTGCACAAATGCAGCGGGTTCAGTGATTGAACGATCAACGTGAGATTCGGCAGCAAAATGGGCTATAGTATCTATATTTTCTTCTAAAAGTATTTTATCAACTAAAGAGCGATCGCATATATCCCCTTGCACAAATCGGAAATTCTCTCTGGTTTCAACTGAGGCTAAATTATGGCGATTTCCAGCATAGGTAAGAGCATCTAATACTACTAATCTATCATTGGGATAAGCTTGACACCAATGGTGGACGAAATTCGCACCAATAAACCCAGCACCCCCTGTCACTAATAATCGTCTATTCATGAGATATCCTAATTAAAATGTAAATATTTATTTTTAATTTTAGCAAAGATTCTTTGTATTAACAATTTTGCTAACCGGATTTTTGTAAAATCGGGAATTTTAGTTGAGTAATGATTTTGATGATCAAAGAAATCATTTATTTCTGCTAAAATTAATCCTAATCGGTGAATAATATTCTCGGTTCTATACTCTATTAGGACATTTTCTGATAAGGTCAGTATGGGAGAAGACTCTAGAACTTTCAAAATTCTTTCCACATCATATTCTAAAGCATAACCAGCGATTTTATGACAATTAAATCCTGGATCTAAATAATCTGATAATCCCCCATTAACACTAGAAAAAACTTGACAACCACAAGCTAATGCTTCCATTGGTTGTAAACCAAATCCTTCGCTGACTCCTTGTAATTTCCAGTATTCTGCTGAATCATAAAGGTAAACTTTAGCACGGTTAAATAAAGCTGGTAAATTTTCTACATAACTATCAATAACCAACACTTTACACTTTTTTGCTAATGCTGGAATTAAGGATTTAATTAAATACTCTGAAGACTTCCGCGTTTGCACTAAAACATCAATATCTCGATTTTGATGTAAATTAGTAAATTCTTCGCTAATTTGATTTGGTAGGTAATAAATTGGAGAATGTGGTGATTTTTGTCCCCAATAACCTAAGGTATTTTTGCTAACTGTAATTATAGGAATATTAGCAGGTAAATTAATCTTATAACCTGCACTGTGAGCATGATAAATTAGATGATATTTTTGCAATTTAGATGCTAGTTTGCCAATATCAAATCCCCAACTAATCACAAAGATAATATTATCTAAATCTGATTTTTTTTCTTTTAATAAATCATCTAAAAATAATTTATCTGCTTCCCGTTGACGATAAGTAACTACTTGAGTATCACAAATCTGTTGCGCTAAAGCAACTGTTTTCAACTCTGCCCAAAGACCACCACAAGCAAATTTACCATCTGTTCCTGGGACTAAAAAGTACAGCTTTTTCATGATACTAAATATGTAAATTTTAACTTGATAAATCAGGGCGCTGGGGCTGCACCTTGTGCTAACTAATTTTCCCAATCACCTCATCCCCAATTCCCAATTACTATTTAACGCCTAACAGTTCTACGTCAAAAATTAAAGTAGCATTTGGAGGAATAACCCCACCAGCACCACGGGCACCATAACCTAGTTCTGAGGGAATAATTAGTTGACGACGGCCACCTACTTTCATGGTGATTACTCCTTCGTCCCAACCTTTAATTACTTGTCCTGTAGCAATTTTAAATGTGAAGGGTGTATTGCGATCGCGTGAACTATCAAATTTAGTCCCATCTTGTAATGTCCCGATGTAGTGAACTTCAACGGTTTGTCCAGCTTGGGGAGTTGCACCTGTTCCCTCTATTATTTCAACATATTTTAATCCAGAGGAGGTAGTAACAGCATTTGCTTCAGACATAGTATTGCTCTTTATTGGCGTATTGTTTTCTTGAGTGACAGTGGTGGTTGGTTGTGTTTGGGGCGATTGATTACTTATTGCAGTATTTTTTTGACCGCTAATTTGAGTAAATACTAAAACGCCAACACATACCAGCATTAACACCACGCTGAGAAAAATTCCTTTCAAAATCAACTCTCTCTGTTTTAATTACTGGTGATCAGATTCCTGATGGAACACAAATTAGTTTAAATCAGAAATGACCTTTTAGCGCCACAGTTTATTTTCTAAATCCCGAACTTGACGCTCTAAACGGTCTATTCTCCCCCGTAATTCGTCTACTTCTGACTGACGGGCTACTCCCAAATCCTGCATCATGTTTCGCATTTGTCGCTGCATTTGCTCGTCCCAATTGCCTTGTTCTGACTGCAACTGATTTACAAGATCATCCATGACTGCCTTAGCTTGCTCAGGATTGAGTTTACCATCTTTTACCAGTTCATCACTCACTTCTTTGAGTTTGTCTGCAACTAAAGAAGTTGTGCCAATACCCAACATCATTAGTTGTTGCAACCAATTGTTACTATTCATACTTCTTTCCTCTGATTTGTTGCTAACTAAAAGCTTCGCAATTCTAGCCTACACATTTATTTTGGCAAATTCAGCAATTTGTCAGTTGTTAGTTGTCAGTTGTTAGTTGTCAGTTGTCCGTTGTTATTGTCAATATATTTTTCTTTGTCTTTTTTATACCTCTATCCATCCGTGCATGGGTGCGATCGCTTTTGTTACCAACTCAATTATCTCTGGAGGTGCTTCCGAAAGCATGACACTGGGATAAACAGCAGTTCCCCATTGAGGGTGCACAAGAACATGGCATTTATTTTCAATTGCGGGATACTTAAGTAATGCCTGGGCTACGGCTGTATCATCATGGGGAACTAACCCGGAATGAGATAATAATGGATAACCTGTACGGGGATCTATCAGGTCTGTTAAATATCCGCGATCGCGCAAATTAAATGCTACATCGCAACCAAAACGCATAAATTTTTCCCGTAGTTTTTCTTTTTCTTTTTCAGTTTCGGTGGTCATTTCTTCTAGAGGATATTGTGATTGCTGCAAGATAATCACCACCCACAAAAACTGCTGCTGTTTCCAATCTGGTAAGATCTGTTCGCAATTGGCACAGATATATGGACTGGGAGTATGAATAGAAATCTCTATAGCTTGTCCTGTTTTGCCAATTAAATGAATAGGACAGCTAGGAGCGGAAATACAAGTTTGGGGATAATACACTACATTAATTCGGTTTATGAAAGTTTTTAATTTTATCTTTGCTAAAAATAATAACTCTTAAATCTACAAATAAATCATCTAATTTTGCAAATAATTTAGATGAGGACAATTATTTATTGCTGTATGTAGCTGATGAAAATCGGACATTAATTAGGATTTTCTGCTATTTTAAAGTATTGTGGGGATTTTGTTGGTCATCCTCTCGGTTTTGCAAATTATCCCAGATATATTCCCTGATATTCCTGATATTACTTAAATGTAGTTTGTTCTTAATTATAGATTCATAATAATTGCGTTAGCAAAAGGGAAAATCGGAATTCTAATGAATTAGATTAACGCGCCCAGTCACAGAGAATTTAAATTCATTAATAAATGAATCTGAAGAACAGAACTATAGTAACTCATACTATAATCTCTAACAAAGAAACTGCGGGTCTACCTAGGTAATATATAATAGGTTAACTGCTGGTTAGTTGTTTGATCTTAGCGTGAAATTTGCCATTTTGTAATGCTTGGACTGTTGTTGTCGAATCTTGTACCCAAAACTGTCTTCCAAAGCGGACAATTTCCCGGTAATTTCCAGATTGAACAATACCAATCACAGGTATTCTTGATTTATCTTTATCTCCTGCTTGTGCTTTGAGAATTGTATTTAGACGATGTTGTTCTTCAATGGTCCCTGCTTGTTGTGGACTTAGTTCCACTAAAATCATTTTTACTGTTTCTACAGTTTCAGCATCTTCTAGGATAAATTGAGTTTGATCATCACGACGATCTACTTTACCCCAAATAATCAATCTAGCATCAATTTGAAGTAGGTGACTAATGCGTTCATAGGTTTTTGGAAAAACAACAACTTCCGAGGTAGTAGATAGATCTTCAACTTGCAAAATTGCCATAGAGTCACCTTTTTTGGTGACAACTTTTTTGACATTATTTAACATTATCACTGCACAAAGAATAGAATCATCTTTTTGTTCTCCCAATTGTGCGAGGTTGATGGGTGCAAGGACTGAGGATGATTGTCTAATAGATTTAAGAGGATGATCTGAAAGGTAAAATCCTAATAATTCTTTTTCCATGCGGAGTTTTTCTTGAGGTGGTAAATCATTCACTGGAGGAGCTTTTGGTGCAGATTCAAAACCATGATTTTGAGATTGATTATTATTACCTGCAAATCCACCTCCTAATAGATCAAAGATGTTTCCCTGTCCACTAGCTTTATCTCTAGCACGGGATTGAGCCCACTCATAAACTAATTCGGAATCATGAATTAATTGGTTGCGATTAGGTTGAATTTTATCAAAAGCACCGCAGTTAATTAATGATTCTAAAGTGCGTCGGTTCATAGTACGTAAATCAACACGACTGCAAAAATCCGCGAGTGATTTAAATGGGATTAATTCTCCTGATTCTTCTCTTGCTTCTAAAATAGAAGCGATCGCATTTTGTCCCACATTTCGCACCGCTGAAAATCCGAATAAAATTTTGTCATCTATGGGTGTAAAATCTAAACCAGAGCGATTAACATCAGGTGGATCAATAACAATACCCATATTAGAGCAATTATCAAGATATTTCCGTATTTTGTCAGTATCACCACTGTTAGCAGTTAACAGTGCGGACATATATTCCAATGGATAATTTGCTTTTAAATATGATGTTTGATAGGTGACATAAGCGTAAGCAGTGGAGTGAGATTTATTGAAACAATTGGAAGCGATAAAACCATTTTTAATCACAAAATTATGATCATTTTCTACACCAATATCATAAACATTGGCTTGACCTACATAAGTACGAGAAACTATTTTAACCATATTATTTAGTTTTTCTCAATTTGTTTATTTAGAATTTAATAGTTATTGTCAGCCACACAAATACCTTTACATTTAATACCATTTGTGGCGGTGCGTTGACAATGGGGACATAAAACTTTTTCTGGTTTTGTTTCTTGACTTATTTCCACATTAGTGTTTTCTCGTAAATTGTCTTTTTTGGTTTGGGGTTGTTCGTTCATGAGCATGGAGGAATTTTTGGCTGTTTAAATTTTACAAGTTATTCAGGAGTAATTATTGCTGAGGCACAATCTCCTATCTTGACATGACGGATTTCTCTAACCTAACAGGTTTCTCGCTTGACGACTGGACTGATGGTGGGTTTAATAGTCCAGCCTTGATGAGCTGGGTCATAGACATTTGTTTTTGGATTGTGCAGGGGTGCTGCGACCAGAGCAAACTAAGGGGTTTGTCTTCGTCTTAGAATGCACTTTCGGCGGGCTGATGGAGTGTCGTCAATTGGTCAGAGATTATGAGTTATTACCGGAAATATCAGAGACTTTTATTTACCTTGCCATGATCTGGTCCATCGTGAGACGATTAGCAGAAAATCTTACCCCTCAAAACTTTTCAAACACCCTCTTAACGACGACGGACATTTAAACAACACCATTCTTTTCTTTTCCAAAGAGTAGCAACAATCCAACCATTCTGTTCTAAAGCATCAATAACACCTTTGGATTGTTCTAATAAAATACCACTAAATATACCCCAACTGCTAGATTTAGTAATGGCGGTCATTTCTGGCATTAGTTCAATAATTACATCAGCTAAAATATTGCAAACAATACCATCCACTGGTTGACTAATTATTTTCTTTATCATGTCTACACTACCTTCAAGAGGAACTAAAGAATCTGGACGAATATCATTCAGGTTTCGATTACTAAAAGTGGATCTGACAGCTAAAGGGTCGTTATCAACAGCATAGACTTTACCAGCACCTAGTAATATAGCTCCAATGCCTAGAATACCGGAACCACAACCAATATCAGCAATGATTAACGGTTCTCCTTTTTCTTTCGTAACCGTGAAAGATTGGGGAACTTCAGCAAAGCGCATTTCTAGGGATTCTAAACATAGTTGAGTCGTGGCATGATTACCCGTACCAAAGGCTACACCTGGATCAAGACGAATTACTAACCGATCAGAGGATTGGGGTAGAGGTAACCAAGCGGGATTAATCAGAAAGCGATCGCCTATTTCTTCAGGTTTCCAGTGTTGTTTCCAGCTACTAGACCAGTCTTCTTCGTTGATTAAACCCCAATTTAGGGTTGGTGCGGGGAGTCCTACACAGAGGGCATCTTGACGTAGCCATAGGGATAAGGCAGATAAATCTAGTAAGTCTACTTTAAAGCTCGGTAAATAAGCTTTGACTAAGGAAACATTACCCTTGATTTCTACTGATGTACCACGACAGCCAAATTTTTCTAACCGCCAAAATATAGTATCTTCTAAGTCTGGTTCAGATAAAATATTGAGTTCCCACCAAGTGTTTGTCATATAGTTTTAGATTTTAGATTGGTAACAGATTCAAAACAAATTATGATTTTTTATGATCAGGATAATTTGTATTTATATTAAATATTAAATTAAACTATGATTGTGATGATTATCAAAGATCATTGATCACGATATCCGTTAAGTGAAAAAATCAGCAGTTTTAGTCTTTAAAAGAGAAGCAACAGAAGTGATTTTAACCACCGTGAGAATTAAGCTAGTTTTTAAATGGATATAATCCCAGGAACTAGCAAACCTGTTTAGTCTCCTTGCTCAAGACAGTTAAGATGTTTTACCCGAAGCAATATTATTAACAAGATACAGCAATTCCCGGTGTTATGAGGTACATATCTAGCGGGCAAGATGCCCGCACCACAAGAGTGTTATGATTCAACTCTCCTACAAGCTCAGTGGCTTTAGTCCTGAGTTATTGACCTTTAGTTAAAGACACTTAACGATTTTCATCAAATCAATCACAAAAATCACAGTCTAGAACTAAAGTGTGACGGTATAAGCGTCCCGAATGCCATCTACTTTTTTAATTTCCGTTAAAATTCCATCGGGCAAAGGATCATCAATGCTCAAAGCCATAACAGCATCACCACGAACGATTTTCCGACCTACCTGCATACTAGCAATATTAACATTAAAACTGCCGAGTAGAGAACCAAGTTTACCAATAATACCCGGCATATCGCGGTGAAGGGTAAATAGCATATATTTGTTGGGGGGAACGTTAATGGGAAAACCGTCAACATCTGTTAAGTGAATTTCCCTGTCACCCAACAAAGCCCCTGTAACAGAGTGTGTACCTAAAGTCCCTGTGGCCTCCAGATGTAATGAACCAGCATAATCCCGTGCAGAAGCGTCCCGTGTTTCAATAACTCGAATACCGCGTTCTTTAGCTTCTATAGTGGCGTTGACATAATTCACTCGTTCCCGCAGAGCTTGATAAAGTAGTCCTTTTAGGGCAGCTATCACTAAAGGTTGACTTTTATTAGTTGCCAGGTCTCCTTGTAGTGTAACATTAAGTGTTTCGACTCTACCGCCGGTGAGTTGACCAACTAAATTCCCCAAGGTTTCCGCTAATTCCATGTAGGGCTTGAGTTCTTCTAGGATATCAGGTCCTAGTCCAGGAATATTCACAGCGGAACGGGCAGGTAGTCCTAATAACACATCTCGAATTTGTTCAGCCACGTCTATGGCTACGTTAACCTGAGCCTCAGCGGTAGAAGCACCGAGGTGAGGTGTGAGAATTATACCTTTTTCCAGCGATCGCAATTCGGAGTCGCCCAATGGTTCGGAATCAAATACATCTAACGCAGCCCCAGCAATTACACCATCTCTTATTGCTACAGCTAAAGCCGCTTCATCAATAATACCACCACGGGCGCAGTTAATAATCCTGGTAGTGGGTTTCATTAAGGCCAAAGTTTTAGCGTTGATTAAATTGGCAGTTTCCGCAGTTTTGGGAATGTGCAAAGTGATATAATCAGCTTGCTGGAATAATAAATTTAACTCCACCAATTGACAACCTAGTTGTTCAGCCCTTTCTGTAGAGATAAATGGGTCATAAGCTAGGAGTTTCATTCCCATAGCTTTAGCGACACTAGCAACATGAGAACCAATTTTTCCTAAACCAATAACGCCGAGGGTTTTTTTGTATACTTCCGAACCAACATAACTTTTCCTATCCCATTCACCACGTTTTATAGAAGCGTTAGCATCGGGAATATGACGAGATAAGGATAACATCATGGCTAAAGCGTGTTCAGCAGCAGCGATAGTATTACCCTCTGGGGAATTAACAACAACTATTCCTTTGCGAGTAGCTGTGGCAACATCAACATTATCCACCCCCACACCGGCACGGCCAATAATTTTTAATTTTGTGCCAGCTTCTATAATTTCCTGAGTAACGCGAGTTCCTGAACGTATCATTAGCGCGTCATATTCACCAATGATAGCTTTGAGTTCCTCTGGCTTCAAGCTAGTTTTGACATCAACCGTGGCCACTTGAGAAAGAATATCAATCCCTACCTGATCAATTGGATCGGAGACAAGAACCTTAGACATAATAACTTGATTTTAGTTAACAAATTTTGATCTACAAGAATTTTTAGTTTATACCAATTTTCATGTAAAGCAGCCCAGAATCACGAAATCTATTAAATTAGCACTTGTGCATCTGCGTTTATCTGCGTTTATCTGCGTTTGATTATTCATTTTAACTTCCATAATATCTTGTTAAATTTTGACATTTAAAAATCATAGTTAGCAAACTTTACTAAATTTTCCTTTCTCCAGATTACATCTCTTTTTCTATTTGTCCTTACCTCCAAAACCCTAATTCCTGTTTTTGGTAATTGCTTTAAATAATTTTGCAATTCTTCCCAAGCACTAATTAAATGATATTCTACATTATAAGTAGCGCATAATTGGGAAAAATCAATATTTTGGGGAGTAGCAAAAAACTCTTCAAAAGGTGGATTAAATTGAGAAATAGGTAACATTTCAAAAATTCCTCCCCCATTATTATTAATAAGGATAATTGTCAGATGTCCGCTAAATTTATTACTGATTAAAAATCCATTGGTATCATGTAATAAAGATAAATCTCCTGTTAACATTACACTACTTTGCTGATGATGTGCTATTCCTAAAGCAGTAGAAAGTGTACCATCAATACCATTTGCACCCCGATTAAAATAAGGTTTAATTCTTAAATTATTGGGTTTCCAGAAAAATTCTACATCTCTTACTGGCATACTATTAGCAATAAAAATTGGTGTTTCTGGTGGCAGAATTTGGGAAATTAACCAAGGGACTTTACTCTCAATTAATTCATTTAGATTTGTAAAATAATCATCAATATTTGTTCTAACTTGTTTTTCGACTTTACACCATTTTTGTAAATATTTATTTTCTTCTAAATTTTTAAATTTTAAATTTTCAAGTTCTGTTATTGATATTCTTAAATGTGTAGTTTTTCCATGTATTGGATCTAAATTTTGATCACATTTATCAATAAGCCAACGTTGAGGATTAGTAATAATTAACCAATTACGTAATTCTTTACTTGTGGGCATTTCTCCAATTTGAATTACTATTTCTGGGGTTAATTCTTTGGCAAGTTGCTGATTTCTGAGAATAAGATCATAGGTAGAAATTAAATAGGGATTTAAATTTGCATAATTTCTGACAGGAGAAAGTCCTTCAGCTAAAACAGGCCATTGAAGAGTTTGACAAAGATTAGCGATCGCTCTACAATACTGATCAGGGTTTTGTCCTTGAGCTACACCAGCAATAATAATGCCTTTTTGGTAATTGGTAATTGGTAATTGGTAATTGGTAATTGGTAACGGGGTGGAAACTATACCCCCAAAAAAATCTTCCACATCTAAAGTAAAATCTGTACCATCGGGAATGGGCGCGAGAGGGTCACGAAAGGGTATATTTAGATGTACTGCGCCAGAATTGGGAAATTGACAACATTCCCAAGCGTGAATTACCGTTTGTCTGAGATAACTTAACATTCCCATATCTAGGGAGGGTGTAGCTAATTCCGTTTGCCAATTGGGATAATTACCGTATAATTTTACTTGGTCAATAGTTTGGCCAGAATGACAATTTCGCAATTCTGCTGGTCTGTCGGTGGTTAATATTAATAAAGGTACGCGACTTTCCCTAGCTTCAATTACCGCTGGATAAAAATTTGCTCCCGCAGTTCCAGAAGTACAAACTAATACCACAGGTTTTCCCGTTGCTTTTGCTTGTCCCAAAGCAAAAAAAGCCGCTGAACGTTCATCTAAAATGGGAATAACTTCAATAACGGGTATTTGTTGGACAAAAGCCACAGTTAAGGGTGTAGAACGAGAACCAGGACAAATGACAGCACAATTTAAACCCAAGCGTTTGAGGGTTTCGGTGAATACATAGGACCAAATTTGATTAAGATTATTAAAAGTAAGCTGCATTGACGAGAGATTATGGACTGTATTCATTTAACAGGAATTCGTGCCAATCTTGCTGTAACAACAATTTTTAACACTAACCTACTTATCAGAACAAAATCGGTACAGATAAAGTATTCATCTGTACAGCAAATTATTTAATAAAATCCGCCAATGAGAATAGATATTTGAGTATATGATATACAGCACCAATACCATTCTAGAATAAAGACCCACTCACCGCTCCATAAGTCTTAGTACCAGTATAAGAGCCACTGCCCTGATTAGCAATATCCCCTCAGTCCGTAGATTAGAGCGGTCAGTTCCTAAGAACCATTTACCCACAAGTTTCTCCATTTGGATACACTGCTACCCGTATACAGATTACCTAAACTAGTCCGGGTAGTTCCTCCTCCTGTCCACCACTGATTTACAGCATTCCCATTAACCACATAGTCCGAGAGAACCCGAGCATAATCTTGCATGGTAAAGAGAGTTGCATTACTAACAATAGTCCGTAAATCAGTCAACTCATTGGCATCAATTACTGCACTATCTTTAGCGTTACGGAATAGAGAAGAACTATCCAGCGGATTTTTTTCTATTGTAAAATTGTCAAACATCACGTAAGCTCTAATACGATCATTTACATTTTACACATAAAGCTTATACTTTATCATCTTAATCTAACAGAATTTTTACCTTTATTCTATACTCTTTATGCCTTACAAACAGGGACTACAGTCGTTATTTATTCTGCCTGCAAGTGCTAGATTTATTAAATTGCTAGAAAAGATGTCTATGTGTTTACTGTTTGTTTCATACTTACGACTATAAATGGTCTGGATACAATTTTCTAATTACTTAACAAAAATTAAACTAAAAAATCCTCAGAGAATTTGGAGAAAACTATGTAATTAATTTTGTCTGATTACTTATTGGACAAGTCACTAAAGCTTATTTAGCAAATGGTGCAAATTGGGGACCAGATGGACCAAAAGCAGTAGTTGGTCAAATCCTCTCAACTTTAGATGAGACTTCGATTTTAAACCGAATTAAAGATGAATTGCTGATTAAAGTTAGACTCAGAAAAAAAATATATAGCAATCCTAAATGATACGTGAGAGTTCAACAAGGCTCAAATGCTTATAAAACAAGGATTTTTGTCTGCGTATTTTCTCACGATTGGGGTAGTATTGCTATAGTTATACCGGACTTAACCTGTATTACCCACTCCTCATACTTAATTTTTTGTGAGTATGGGTAACTAGTGCTACTTTTCTTTAACAATACATCAATTTTTCTTGTTAATTTTTATATCTGATGGTAGAGTAAGTATTGACATATCAAGATTTACATAGGAACAATAGTCTGCCCACTAATTATACAGGTGAAATCAGTGAATAAAAAAGCAAAAAAATTAGTCCTAACCCTCGGAATATTAGTATTAACAACCAGTTGTAAAACTGCTTCAAATTTTGCCGATAATATTCAGAAACCAACTGAGGCGACAAAAGTTACTAACTCTACCAATGACACACTCATAAAAGTAGATGGTTCTAGTACCGTATACCCCATTACCCAGGCTGTAGTCAAAGCATATCAAGCCGACCACAAAAATAATAATCAAGTCAAAGTCAGTATTTCCGGTACTAGCGGTGGTTTTGAAAAATTTTGTCAAGGCCAAATAGACATCAATAATGCTTCGCGGCCAATTAACCAGTCGGAGATGGCAGATTGTAAAAAAAATGGCATAAGCTATATGGAATTACCCATAGCTTTTGATGCCTTAACTATCGCTGTTAACCTCCAGAACACCTGGGCAAATGATATCACAATAGCTGAATTAAAAAAAATCTGGAAACCCAGTGCTGAAGGAAAAATTACAAAATGGAATCAAATACGCGCTTCTTGGCCAGACCGTCCAATCAAATTATACGGCGCTGGTGATAAGTCTGGGACTTTTGACTATTTTACCGAAGCAATTGTTGGTAAAGCCAGATCCAGTCGCAAAGATTACATAGCTACTGAAGATGATGAAGTTTTAGTGGCAGGTATCAGTAAAGATCCCGAAGCTTTAGGGTACTTTGGTTATGCTTACTACGCAGAAAACAGAGATAAGTTAAAAGTCGTAGCAGTTAATAGTGGCAAAGGTGCTATTTTACCATCACCAGAAACAGTAGAAAAAGCTAAATATCAACCACTTTCTCGACCTTTATTTATATATGTCAATCTTTGGTCTAGTAAAAATAAAACTGTGGTTTATAACTTTGCCGATTTCTACATTAAAAACGCCGCAAAAACAGCTAATTCTGTGGGCTATGTTCCTTTATCAGAGGAAGCTTACAAACTTGATTATGTTCACTTGTACAAAGGTAAAGTCGGAACAGTATTTGGTGGTAAATCAGAATTTAACCTCACCCTTGGGCAATTATTACGCAAACAAAAGCAATTTTAAGGATTAATAAAAATCATGAAAATTAGAGTAGGAATTAATGGATTTGGGCGCATGGGAAGATTATCCATTCGTGCTGCTTGGAATTGGCCAGAAATAGAATTTGTCCACATTAATGAAACCAAAGGTGGAACAAAAGCAGCAGCACATTTACTCAAATTTGATTCTGTACATGGGCGTTGGACACCAGAAGTAGAATCTGGAGAAAACCAGGTTATTATTGATGGTAAATACCTAAGTTTTACTGAACATTCCCAACCGGGTGAAGTTCCTTGGGAAGACCTTGGTGTTGATATAGTTTTGGAATGTTCTGGTAAGTTTAGAACACCTGCTACCCTTGACCCTTATTTTAAAAGAGGTGTGCAAAAAGTGATTGTTGCTGCACCTGTTAAAGAAGAGGCTTTAAATATTGTCATGGGAGTGAATGATCATCTTTATGAACCTGAAAAACATCATTTATTAACAGCAGCTTCTTGTACTACTAATTGTTTAGCCCCAGTAGTAAAAGTAATTCATGAAGGCTTGGGAATTAAACATGGAGTAATTACCACAATTCACGATAATACTAATACGCAAACTATTGTAGATGCACCTCATAAAGATTTGCGTCGGGCTAGGGCTACAAGTATGTCATTAATTCCCACTAGCACAGGTTCAGCCACAGCTATTGGGTTAATTTATCCAGAATTGAATGGTAAATTAAATGGTTTAGCTGTGCGTGTACCTTTGTTAAATGCTTCTCTCACAGATTGTGTATTTGAAGTTGAACGTTCGACCACAATAGCCGAAGTTAATAATTTATTAAAAACTGCATCTGCACAAAAACCATTAATAGGAATTTTGGGTTATGAAGAACGTCCTTTAGTTTCTATTGATTATAAAGATGATCCTCGTTCTGCAATTATTGATGCCCTTTCGACAATGGTTATCAACGAAACTCAGGTGAAAATATTGGCTTGGTATGACAATGAATGGGGTTATGTTAACCGCATGACTGAATTAGCGCGAAAGGTGGCTTTAAGTTTGCAGAAATAATGGTTTTCTAGGGGTGGGTTTTCGGTCCTACCCCATAAAGATTTTTGCACGCAGAGAGAATGAGGGTTTTTAGTTTGTATTTACAATTTTGAATTTTTAATCATGGCTTCTACTACTGCTTCTAATTCTAATTTCAAGAATTATATTCTGGTGACACTGGCATACTGGGGCTTCACTTTGACTGATGGGGCTTTGCGAATGTTGGTTTTGCTCTATTTTAATAAAATTGGTTATACACCTATTCAAATTGCCTCTCTGTTCCTGTTTTACGAGGTATTTGGAATTGTTACAAACTTTCTCGGCGGTTGGATTGGTTCTCAGTTTGGGTTAAAAGTAACTCTTTATACTGGGATTGGATTACAGGTGTTTTCTTTAATTATGCTGTCTTTTCTGAATCCAGGGTGGGCGCAGTGGCTTTCAGTCCTTTATGTGATGGTTGCACAGGCATTTTCGGGAATTGCTAAGGACTTAACCAAGATGAGTTCTAAAAGCGCCATTCGCTTGGTTGTGCCTCAAGATGCTCAATCTTCTTTGTTTAAGTGGGTGGCTGTACTAACGGGTTCTAAGAATGCTTTAAAAGGAGTGGGATTCTTTCTTGGTGGCGCCCTTCTCAGTTCTGTGGGTTTTATTAATTCCCTGTGGATTATGGCTGGGGGACTGGCTTTAATTATGTTTTCTGGGTTAATGCTGCCCAAAGGCATGGGTAAAATCAAGAAAAAGGTTAAATTTAGCCAACTTTTCTCTAAAAGCGCGGAAATAAATATTCTCTCGGCGGCGCGATTCTTTTTATTTGGATCTAGAGATGTATGGTTTGTTGTGGCTTTACCAGTGTTTTTACGTGGGACTTTGGGCTGGTCTTTTTATCAGGTAGGGGGATTTTTAGCTTGTTGGGTGATTGGTTATGGGATTATTCAATTTTTAGCACCAACACTCATGCGGCGATTTGGTTCTGGTCGTCCACCTCAATCTCAAACTATTCGATTCTGGACATTTACATTAACGGCTGTTCCCGGTGCGATCGCTCTGGCATTACAATTAGGTTTACCTGCTAATATCGTAATTATTGCTGGACTTCTCGTTTTTGGTGTGGTATTTGCTTTCAATTCCGCTGTCCATTCCTATCTGGTTTTAGCATTTACTGATGATGATAAGGTCGCTTTAAATGTGGGTTTTTACTATATGGCAAACTCCGGTGGTCGTCTTGTGGGTACAGTTTTATCCGGTTTGGTTTATCAAATATTTGGCTTAGTTGGTTGTCTGTGGACATCAATGTTTTTCGTATTCGCAGCAGGTTTAGTTTCTCTGAAGTTACCTAATCCTCAACCTAGTAAATCTATAGCTTGGAAAACTGGAGACGGAGATTAATATTCCTCTGTCTAAAGATATGCTATGGAAACAGGTATATCCTACCCAAGTTGGATGATTCCAAAATTTATCTGAGTTTAAATATCGTAATAGGCAATTTCTGACAGTTTTTGCCTATTCCCTAAATACTAGCTTCTAATACAGCATTTTCCGCTGAATTATGAAACCCTTGTGGTGCGGGCATCTTGACCGCTAGATATGTACATCATAACACCGGGAATTGCTGTAAATACACATTTTATAATAATAATCAGATCTCTGGGTATTGGAAACTCTAAGACTAAATTTATAGAGGTAAATTAAGTGGAATATGCAAATAAAAAACCAACTGTTAAACACCTTTCTTTTCTTGACCGCTTTTTGACATTGTGGATATTTACAGCAATGCTAACTGGAGTCGGTTTAGGATATTTTTTCCCCACTATAGAAGTTTTTATCAATCATTTCCAAGTAGGAACAACTAATATCCCTATTGCTATTGGTTTAATTTTGATGATGTATCCATCTTTAGCAAAGGTAAAATATGAAGAATTAGGTGATGTATTTCTTAATAGAAAAATTCTCGGACTATCATTATCCCTAACTTGGATAATTGCCCCAATAGTAATGTTTATACTTGCTATTCTTTTTTTACGCGATAAACCTGAATATATGACTGGTTTAATCCTCATTGGATTATCCCCCTGTATTGCTATGGTAATTGTCTGGAGTGATTTAGCTAAAGGAGATACTGAATATACCGCAGCACTTGTTGCTTTTAATAGTATTTTTCAAGTTTTATTTTACAGCTTTTATGCCTGGTTTTTTCTTTCTATTTTGCCCCCTTTATTTGGCTTACCAGGAAGTATTATTAATATCAGTATTGGAGAAATTGCCAACAGCGTTTTTATCTATTTAGGCATTCCTTTCTTAGCTGGATTTATGACCCGTTTGATTTTAATAAAAGCTAAAGGTAAGCAGTGGTATCATCATCGATTTATTCCAAAAATAAGTCCCATTACTTTAATTGCTCTCTTATTTACTGTCGTGGTAATGTTTAGTTTAAAAGGTGATTTAATTGTGCAGATTCCTCTGGATGTTGTCCGCATTGCCATTCCCCTAATTATCTACTTTTTATTAATGTTTTTCAGTAGTTTTTACCTAGCGTGGAAAATTAAAGCCGACTATTCAAAAGCTGCTAGTGTGGCATTTACCGCTGCTGGTAATAATTTTGAATTAGCGATAGCTGTGGCTATTTCTGTATTTGGAATCAAATCTGGTGTAGCTTTTGCTGCCGTCATTGGACCCCTGGTAGAAGTTCCAGTCTTAGTTGGTTTGGTAAATGTATCACTTTGGTTCAAAAAACAGTTTTTTCGGTTATCTTCCCCAATGGGATTATAATTAAATACGTTTAATCTACTATTGATTTATTTGCATTTGATGAAAATTACTGATTTAATTACCTGGTTTGAAAAATGGGCAAATCCTGCTTGGTGTGAAAGTTGGGATAATTGTGGTTGGCAGGTAGAACCAGGTATTTTAGACCAAGAAGCGCGGATTTTAGTCTGTTTAACTCCAACTTTAGCAGTTATGCAAGAAGCGATCGCTCTCCATGCTAACCTAATTTTTGCCCACCACCCCCTCATTTTTCATCCCCCCAAATCTTTCCGCATTGGGGAAGCTCTAACAGAAATGGTACGCTTATCCTTTGCCCATAATATCGGCATTTACACCGCCCATACTAATTTTGACCAAGTGGCAGATGGAACTGCTGATGTCTTAGCGCAACTTCTCGAACTTCAACAAGTATCACCTATTATTCCTACTCAAGCAGGTTTCGGTTATGGGCGAGTAGGAATGCTTACATCTACATTAACACTACAAGCTTTACTTGATTATATTCAAACTCAATTAAATCCAACCCATTTAATTTTTTCACCTATAGCGGATCTAAAACAGCAAATTTCCCGTGTAGCGGTTTTAGGCGGTTCTGGGGCGGGGTTTATTTCCGCAGTAGCTAAAACTAATGCCCAAGTTTATTTAACTTCCGACTGTAAATTTCATCAATTCCAAGAAAGCCGTGATCTGGGTTTAGTCTTAATTGACGCTGGGCATTATGCCACAGAACGTCCAGCTTGCCAACGTCTAGTCCAGAAAATGCAAGCCCTTAACTTAAATTGGGTGCAATTAAGCCAAAAAGATGAAGATTTTCGGCAGTTTTACCCTAATACAGTCAGCAGCTAAGAGACTTGACCTTCACAGCTAAAAAATTATTCACAGTTAAGCAATCAAAAAAAATGTTATTATTTATATATAATACAGATTTTAACACCGGGGAAGATATTCTAGACACAACCCAGAGTATGATCTATACCTAGAGAGATAATCTGATTAAAAGGCTGAAATCTATGTTATACCCAGATATAATATTGTTATTGGTGAAGCATTCTTTCAGAGCTAACTAACACCCCCCTGGCAACGCCAAATCAAAGAAAAATGTCCGTTGATATTAACAGTTGCCATAGCCGTTCAACTAATGCGGTAAACTAAAGCTTAAGACCCAAAATTTCACCTAAAACTAATGACTAAAAATAAGTGGTAAAATTGAGTCACTAAACTTACTGGGTTCTCACCGCGAACTTCACCCCTTAAAGGCTGATATTCCAGAGATCAAACCCGAATTTGACAGGTTTAACTACGTTGTATAAAAAGGCAGAAGCACTACATGCTACACCGCAAAATTTATCAACTCTGTTGCGACGGGCGGGAGGTATGTGTTTTTTTGCGGGATCAACAGCGCTGGATAGAGCGAGCCCGCATCATTGATATCGAGGGCGATTTAGTGACTTTACGCTATGAAACAGATGAAGAAGATGAAGTTTGTTCTTGGGAGGAGATGGTTCGTCTCGAAAGCATCGGATCTGTCTCTCAAAAATTAGCGTCAGTGCAACGCGGTAATATAGAACCGCTGACAACTGATGACTGTCCAGAAGCAGAGCGTATTCATAACCCTTATACTGACCTAAATCCAGACTAAACGCTCCTAAATTAAATTGACGTCAAGCGTTCAAAAGCAGGACAGTATCCGTCAAGGGTAACTTTGAAATTATACAAAGGGGCAGCGGGATTCCAACACCGTTGCCCCCTTTGGTGTCTACAGCTACCACAGCACGCAGCATCACCAGAATTAAGACGAAGATTATTTGGGTTTAATAGTTCTCGTGGGGATAATCCCCGTAATACCAGGTCTTCACCCTGCCAACGTGCTTCTATTAAACCCGTATCAGCAAATTGTCGCCACCGGGGATCGGCTGTTACTGTATCAGGAAGAGTGATATTAATCACAGTCCCCAACTCCGTCAACTCCCCTCCATAATTAGTTTCCGGGGCAGCAGGTTGTAAAAATATTTCTCCAATCGGTAATTCTACTAGAGTGCCGGCGGCGGGTGAATGGACGTGATAGCGGTTTTGCAACTCTTCTAAACAAGTTAAGTCTGCTAAATAGCTGGGAGAACCATGGACAAAAATTACGTGCTGAGGTCGTAAATTATGAATTAGTTGGGTTGTTCCTGGTCCATCACTGTGTTGTGCTAAAAGATAACTGGCAAATTTTGTGGGTGCTAAATATTCCTGATTAACGGGAATATCAATTTTTTCAGGTAAAAGAATTAACCAATTGCCTGTGTTGGCTCGGCAGTATTTACGTAAATCTGCGGAAAAGTCTGTAATCACAATACAGGGAGATGTCCCTAAATTTGCCAAATTTTCCGGCTTTAATCGTCTAACACGAGGTTTTACCCGTTCATCCCAAAATAAAGGTTGGTGACGGGCAAAATTCTGAACTGCGGTAGGAAGATGGGGTAAAAGTTCTAAGTAGGCATCGCAACCAGCGGCTACAGTACCATCCACCCAAATATCTAGATCTCTACCTGTAAAGTGGTGATGTGAACGTAATAACATGAGTAATTCTTGACCTAGACCTAAGACTGGAGTAGGTAAAATCACTGAATAACTTTCATCTGTTCCCAGAGAACTAATAGCGCGATGAATCCTTTCTGCTAGTTGATTTTCTTGGTGACGACGATGGGGATGGCGGGATGTTCCATAACTACCTTCAATTAATAGCACGTCTAAATTTAAACCTCTGAGATCATCGAGTCGCAACCCTTCTACTAATCGGGAATTAGAGAGGAAAAAATCACCAGTATAAAATAATTTATAATCGCGGTTGGGGGTGTGGTAAGTGAGGAGAATGGCCACAGCACCAGGTAAATGACCTGCGGGGAATAATTCTACTATGAGATTTTCTTTGATTTCTATAGGAGCTCGCAATGGTAAGGCTTGACAAAATGAGGAGGTTACTGGTAGTTCTGCTTCTAGCCAATTTAGCGGTAATAACTTTGTTGTTACTTCACTAGCATATATAGGTAATGAGGGAAAAGCTTGATGTAGTGTTAATAAGCCTCTCGCATGATCAGGATGGGCATGACTAACTAAGACTAAATCCGCTGGTATGGATGATGTACCATGATTTGCTGATTTAGTCAAATTCCGCGCTATAGGGGAAATATTGGTCAAGCCGAAATCCAATAGAATGCTGTGTGGTCCCATTCTGACTAGTAGACACACACCCTCATCTTCATGCTGAACGCTATAGGGGAAACATTCTAACTCATTAGCTATTTCCTCGATATCAACGTCAAAATCAACTGATAGATTATCCCTCATTCTTCTACCCTTAAACTAATAGCTGAGAAACTTGGCTTTTGTGCAATATTCCTCAGCAAAGTTCTGAACCTTAGTAAACTAAGTTATCTCTCTTGTTAATGTGCAGAACCGTTACCATGATAGTTATCGGAATCGTAAAAACCATTTTTCGTACCAAAGAATAAGCACGAAACCGTGAATATAACTGTTAAACCCACTAAAATTAGTTTGACATCCATTGATTTTTTCCTCTTGAATCAAGACTTTTGTATCTTAATATTGTATTTTTGTATTGGGGAAAAATCACTAGAAAATCTTTACCATAGTTAGGTTATTTGTAATAATAGCATTTTCAAGCCTAGTATTACAGCATTATATCCTCTCCCCGCTCGGTAAAGCGGACTTCTTTTATTTTCCACTGAGCATTACTAATTAATGTTTTGCGGATACTGCTAAATAATGCAAACTGTTCACAACTAGAAAGAGAAGATACTTGTCTTTTTGATTCTGGTGATAATCGGATATCAACAATAACAATACCATTTTTTTTATTTACACGATAACCGGATACGCTAAAATCTGCTGTATTTTGTTCTTTGAATATTTTACCTATGGCCTCATTCATCGGTTTTACTGCGGAAACCTGGACTTTTTTGGCAATTAACTCTTGACATTGAGCATCACTTGTGTATAAGGTGACGTTGCTAGTTTTTTTAGAGTTAGGTTCACTATGGGAATTGTTGAAAAATGGCTTAATTGTCGGAATAGGAGACTTTTCTGGTTCTTTTTGAGGAATGGGATTAATGTTGTTATTGGGTGTAGTTTCTGGAGTCGAGTAATTAGCGTTATTATTAGCATCACAACTGCTAATAAGAGTGCAGAACACTACTAAAAATAATGATAAAATAGCTCGTTTGTAATTATACATATAATAATTCCGTTGGATTTTTACAAGAAAATTCATTAGGGGAAGAAAAGAAAAAACCCTAATATCAATGATAACTGCTTTTCTTACCATCCTATTTTATGTTACAGTATTTATTAATGTTGAATTAATGTTAAACGCTTTTGTAAATCCAACCATATTTCATAGAAAATACTCCATTCAACAAAGTCTATGTCATCTCCTAATTGTCCAGTTTTAAATTGGCGATAAAAATCTTCAGATGATAATTGATACTGTTGCTCAAATACTTGTAAATCGGTCTCTAATTCTTGAATTTTTACCTGAATATTATTTTTTTAGTGAATAATAATTTTTCTCAGAGATAAAGCCACAATATCACTATATCCACCTTGTTGAGAAAGTGCTTCTAGGGTTTTTAATTGATTGATTATTTTTGCTTGGGTTGTGATCATTATTTTTTAATTGTCGCTGGGGTTAATATTTATTATACCTGTGAATTGTTGTTAATTAATCCCCAGTTCTTATATTTTCCCAGACAAAACCCAATTTTATTCCCCAGACTTACTGAAAGCTTGAGAAAATTGGTATAAAATTTACCTTCAACAACTCTGTAATTTTTATGACTGTAGTTACTGAATATCACCATCTAAGGGAACTTAGCAAATTAAGATTTCCTGAATATAAGGTTAAGGTTATGGTTAAAGAAAATAAATTTTATTTTTTAGTATACTTTGGTAACAAAAAAGCGAATTTTTGTTTAAATTATTGATTTAAGAGTGATTTTTAGGATAGAAACTTAAAAGTTGATTGAATTTTGATATTATTAGGATCAAATGCTGCTACTACAATACAATTGGCACGTTACCTCTTTGCTTGCTCAGTCCTCCTCAAGTTCTGACGGCGCTGGAGAAAATATTCTCTTTTTGCTTTTTACTCTTTTTGGCTATTTGTTTGGTTCTTATTGCTTCTATACTATCTACGAGAAGTTGGGAGAACAAAATGCTTGGTTTGCTTGGGTGCCAATTCTTAATAATTGGATCATGTACAAAGCAGGTGATCAATCTCCCTGGTGGATTGTTGGGCTTTTTATACCACTTGTTAATTTTGTAGCTCTGATTTTCTTACTGATGGCTTTAATTAAAATTGTGGAGAAGCTGGGTAAAAGTCCTTGGTTAATTTTGTTAATGATTGTTCCGTTAGTTAATTTTGTGGTTTTATACAATTTTGCTTTCGGCTAACTAATCAAAAAAGGAATTAAAAACTACTAAATTTAAATTTTTAATTCCTTTTTATCAGAGGAGATTTGCAAAGATAAAACCGAATTTTATTGTCTAAGCTTCCTGAAAGCTTGAGAAAGAGTTAATATAAAATATAGCTTATAGTAATTCTGTAATTCTTATGAATAGCGAAGCGTGGCGTTAGCCATTTCAGACAATTAACAAATAGCTGCATTTACAAACTGAATTATATCTCCTAAACCAGTTTGAGTTTTCAGGTTTGTAAAAACAAAAGGTTTATCGCCGCGCATTTTTTTCGCATCTCTTTCCATCACATTCAAATCAGCACCCACATAGGGAGCAAGATCAGTTTTATTAATCACTAATAAATCAGATTTAGTGATACCTGGACCACCTTTACGGGGAATTTTATCACCAGCAGCCACATCAATGACATAAATGGTTAAATCTACTAATTCAGGACTAAAAGTAGCCGCTAAATTATCTCCACCACTTTCTAAAAAGACTAAATCTAAATTGGTAAATTTCTCTTCTAATTGTTCAATTGCGGCTAAATTCATGGAAGCATCTTCACGGATAGCAGTATGGGGACAACCTCCCGTTTCTACTCCTAAAATGCGATCGCTTTCTAAGGCTTGAGAACGGACTAAAAATTGAGCATCTTCTTGAGTATAGATATCATTTGTCACTACTGCTAATTGATATTTTTCTCGTAAATTCTTACATAAAGCATCTACTAAAGCTGTTTTTCCCGAACCGACCGGACCTGCAACTCCTACTCTTAAAGCCGTCATAATTCTTAACTCCTAAATAATCTAGTGTACTGGATTTCGTGCTGCATACTTGCTAAAGATAAACCCCAATTACAACATCCTAAATCATCATCATCCATAATCAAAATTTCCTCCACAGTAGTAGTTAATAAAGGTTGTAAACCCAGTAATAATTCTTGTCCCGCAGTTTGTCCCAGAGGAATAAGTTTGATCCCAGCCGTAATTAAATTATTAGCCCAACTGTGTAAATAAGCTAATAAACAGACTTGAATATTTATATCCCAATGAGCGCAAGCAATCGCAAAAGCGATCGCATAATTACTAGGATAACCCACAGCATGGACTAAAGGTAAAATTCCCGGTTCTAGCTTACCTAATAATTGCATCAGAGAACGTCCCATTTGCCAACTAGCAGCCCGTAATTCTTCCGTATCTCTGGCGGCTGATAACCATAAATTCCAGCGTTTTAAAGCCTCTATATCATCGGTTTTTACAGCATGAAAAGCCCTAACAATTACCCCAGCATCTAGACGAATTGAACCATAAATTAATTCAGATTTTAGCCAAAATTTGAGATTATCAGCATTAGTAATAGTCCCATTTTCTACTAACATTTCCAACCCTTCCGAATAACCATAAGCACCTACAGGTAAAGCGGGACTTGCTAATTGTAAAATCGCCAAAAAATTGTTATGAGTGAGAGTGATTTCCATAAGCCCCTAATTCTGGTTGAAAAGGTACAAATTCCGCTTGAATTTCTAAACCTAATTGTGTTAACATAGCCTGTAAAACTGGATCTGGAGATAAGCGTAAATAAGTGGGAGTAATTTCCACAGGTACATGACGATTTCCTAAATGATACGCAGCCCTTAATAATAAAGGAATTTCCGCGTAAGCAGTTAAAACAGTTTCAGATTTAGCAATAATTCCCATATAAATACTTTGAGTTTCATCTGTGAGAATATCGCCATTATTTAATACTGTACCTCTAGATAAACGCAAAAAAACCTCCTGACCATCTGCTAATATAAATTTATGACGGCTACGAGTACGTTCTTCCGCAGTTAGTGAAAGAGTAATACTAACTTTAGCATCAGAATTAGGTGGGTTGAGTTGGGTAAAAGTCAGCATAATTTCCGAAATTCACTTAAATTTTAATAATTTTATATATTATATTAGTTCATTTTTAATAATTGGTAAACAAAAATATACCCGAACCTTCTCAGAAATCGGGTATTTGATAACGCAGTTTTAGTGATAATTTTTGATTTGTAAATTAAATTTCTCCTCACTAAGCAGAGATTTAATTTATCAGAGATACGTTGAATAATTCCTTATAATCATGGGAGAAATAATCATAGAATTTGCGAAACTTCTCTGGAGTCACAGCATTTTGTAAAACCGCAAAAACAGCCCGCACATGAATAATAGATATAGTGGGTGCTAGACTTTCTTTTTGACTGATACGTTCAATAAACTCCTGTAAGTGAAAAGATTGAACCGGTTCTGTTTCACTTCCACATAAATATTTTCCTAACTCCTGGGGTATTTGTACCGCTAATTCTTCTCTTTCATTACTAGGAACAATTTGTTTAATAATTTCCAAAGTAGCACGGGTAGCAACTTCTGCTTCTTCACGAGATTCTGATTGTGTTAAACTTTGAACATGGGTGATAAACTCGGTATATTCCATTTTTTTATCTCCAGTATTTAACTCAATAACGAAATAATTATGAGTGAATAGTCTAAGACTAATGTAAATTTACTTTAGTATAAGCTTTAATCATTAATTTAACTTCATGCTAAAGAAGTAGATAGAAATATATCTAAAGTGAGATTTCAGAACCCAGATGATCACAGTCAGGACAATTCATGAATTGTCCCAACAATGTTTTCTATTATTAACGAATTGCTTGATATTTACCCAAAGCCATTAAAGGAAAATACTGTTGATAAAGGTGATACTTCAAATAAAAATGACAAGGAAAACCCGTACCTGTGAAGTAAATCTCATCCCAAGTACCATCTGATTTTTGAGTTTCTAACAAGTAATTAATTCCCTTTTCAATACTATCAAGAGCTAATTTACCCACTGCTTTACCAGCAGATATTAACCCAATTAAAGCCCATGCTGTTTGGGAAGCAGTGCTGTCACCTTTTCCTTTTAAACTAGAATCATTATAACTAAAACAAGTTTCTCCCCAACCACCATCAGAATTTTGAACTTTGACTAACCAATCTGTACCTTTAGCGATATTTTCACCATATTTTAGAGGATTAATTAAAGCCAAAGCTGATAAAACACCGCTAGTTCCATAAATGTAATTTACACCCCAACGTCCAAACCAACAACCTTCTATTTCTTGTTCATTCAAAAGATAATTTAAAGACTTTTCTAAATTATTGGCTGAAATTGATAAATTACAAAATCCCAACATTTCTAATACTCTACCAGTGACATCAGCCGTATTTGGATCAATCATAGCTTTCAAATCACCATAGGGTACAGAATTAAGCCATTCTTGATCATTATCAAGATCAAAAGCCGCCCAACCTCCTGGTTTGCATTGCATAGATGAAATCCAATTTAAAGCCCTATTAATAGCTTGTTTTTTCAGTTCCTCATTTGGTAATTTTGCTTGATGTAAAGCCATGACAACTACAGCCGAATCATCCACATCTGGATAAAAGCGATTATCAAATTCAAACGCCCAAGCACCGGGTTTCCCTTGCTTATTTTTGATATTCCAATCACCATAATCGAGAATTTGTTTCTCTATTAACCATTCTCCAGCCTTAATAATAGCGGGATCATTTGGCGCAAAACCTGAATCAATTAAAGCCCGAATCGCCCAAGCAGTATCCCATACAGGAGAAACACAAGGTTGTACACAGTAACTATTTTCTGTTTCCATAGCAAAATTATCAACTGCTTTTAAACCCCGTTCTATAATTGGGTCATTCACATCATAATCTAAACATTTTAAAGCTAACAGAGAATTTAACATAGCGGGAATAATTCCCCCCCAATCTCCGGTAACTTCTTGACGTTCTAAAATCCATTTTTCTGCGGCTTTAATTCCTTCATCTTTAAAAGGAACAAAATTCAGACTTTCTGCTAATTTAAAACCATCATCGAGAATATTAAAAATATCCGACCAATCACCATTTTTTGGTAATTCCCATCGGACATTATTCACACCTTCAGCATATAATTCATCTAAATTAATTGGTTGATCAATTTTAAAGATTGGTTTACGATCAAAGACAATTAATAATGGTACAGTGCTAGAACGCGCCCAACTAGAAAGTTCATAAATATTGAAGAAAAAATTATCAGGTAGTAACATTACCCAAGGAGGTAAAGAAGGAAGTCCGCGCCAATTATAACAGCCAATTAAAGCCAGATGTAACTTTGTAAAAATCCGAGTTTTGCTAATACCACCTTTAGCTAAAATTAGAGATTTCGCTTTCAGCAATGCGGTATCTGTAGCGGGTACACCTAACAACCTCAAAGCCATATAAGCCTCTACAGTTGTGTTTAAATCTCCACCATCACCATAAAACAATTCCCAACCTCCATGTTCTCGCTGTTGAGAAAAGAGATAATTTTTAACCTTATCTAAAGGTCTGGTTTTGTCAGTTCCCCAAATCTTATGGAGTAAAACAGCTTCAGATGTGATGGTAACATTAGATTCTAATTCAGCCCACCAATAACCATCGGGATTTTGAATAGAAAGTAGATGTTGTTGACTAGCCGTAATCGCATCTACAACCTGCTTGACCTTCACCCTATCTTGTGTTTGCATAAAATACTTCCTCAACACCCAATAATAACTAATAACATAACCGAAATCAGAGAAAATTCTTCACTAAAATCAGCAAAAGAATCAAATTTGTGATTAAATCAAGGTATAAAATTCAAGATCTCTTAAACTCTTACTCTCTGCGCCTCTGCGTGAAAAAAATCATATCTTCCTTCAGCAACACCGAACTTTTTTTAAAACTTTAAATTGGAGTAAAGCAACAGTTATGACAGCAATTATATTGAGTTTGACGCTTCTATCCTTAGTAATTTGGTTATTTTTACTCCTATTTTGGGGACAATTTTGGCGAGTTAATCACCAATTAGAAGCAAATAAAGACCAATATGTTGATATTAATACCTTACCGACAGTATGCGTAGTAATTCCCGCCCGTAACGAAGCCGATGTCATTCCTTTTAGCTTGCGATCGCTCCTCCTTCAAGACTATACTGGTAATTTCACCATCTTCTTAGTAGACGATCAAAGCAGCGATGGTACAGCCAATTTTGCCCAAGGAGTAGCCTACGCCCTAGATAAAACCCAACAATTACATATTGTCGCCAGTGACCCATTACCTAGGGGTTGGACGGGCAAATTGTGGGCAATGGAACAAGGTATACAAACAGCCAGCGAATTAAAACCAGACTATTATTTACTGACAGACGCAGATATAGAACATGACCCCAGTAACTTACACCGCTTAGTAACCAAAGCCGAATCCCAGAATTTAGACTTAGTATCTATCATGGTACGCTTGCGCTGTCAAAGTTTTTGGGAGCAGCTATTAATTCCCGCTTTCGTCTTTTACTTCCAAAAACTTTATCCCTTTTCCTGGGTAAATAACCCCAAAAAAGCGATCGCTGCTGCTGCTGGAGGTTGTATTTTAATTCGTAGAGAAGCTTTAAATAGAATTGGTGGACTGCAAATAATTCGTCAAGCCTTAATTGATGACTGTTCCCTAGCCAAAGCGGTCAAATCAACTAACGGAAAAATCTGGTTAGGACTAAGCACCCTCACCCATAGCCTACGTCCTTATAATTCCCTGAAAACAATTTGGGATATGGTCGCCAGAACTGCTTACACACAATTAAATTATTCACCCCTCCTGTTACTAGGAAGTCTATTAGGAATGACCTTAGTTTATCTAATTCCACCATTAGGAATGATTTTAGGTCTGGTATTCGGGAATTGGACAATTATCCTAGCCGCCTCCATCACATATCTACTAATGACCTTTGCTTATTTCCCCATAATTCGCTTTTATAGATGTTCTCCCGCTTTTGCATTTAGCTTACCCATTATTGCTTTTTTGTATACTTCCATGACAATAGACTCAGCATTAAGACATTGGCAAGGAAAAGGAGGTTTATGGAAAGGTAGAACATATGTGAAATAGGGAAGAAAAGAAGCAGAAGAGAAACTTGCTGATTTCCTCCTCCCCACTTCTCATCAAGCTAGAGTTTATCCCGTTGACAACAAGTAGCAGACATTTTTTCCAAAATTCCTATTTCCACCCATTAAACACCAGCCCCAGCATTACCCACACATTAGGATTACTAGTAAACACAGTAGATCAAAAGTAGTCAGAATCTTTAAAAGCAGTCCGGATTAGACATTAGCAATCAGGGATTAAATAATGGGAAGCGGGAATTAACAACCAGGGAGAGCAAAATTTCCCCATTAGGTTAAATATTCTAACCGTAGACCAGTTCTGATTTTCCTGCTTACATCTGATGATAAAAGCCCAACTCGGAGCTTTGTGTGTTATTTACCTTAAGTTCACAGTAAGTTCACAAAAACTTCACAATCAATAGCACAATATATGAGCTATAGTGTTTTCGGGCAATCAAAGTAAACTTTCTCGTTAGTAAAAATCTAAAAGTCCTTAAATCAAATCAGGCATAAACTTCAGCATCTTCTCGCGTATGGGTGTCGTCGGCGCAAACCCCAAGTCTTAAATAGACCTGGATTTGATTATATGAGGTGAAAAATTGGGTACAGGAATATGGATATAAAGAGAGTTTGATCTAGCACATAAATTAACCGGATCTAACCATCCAAAAAAATTATCTGCATTAACTCTGGCTAATCAACTGCAAGCCAGGGAAGTTTCAGCATACCAGGGCATTAACTACTATTTCCCTACTTCCATCAAAAGTTGTCAATCACGCATATTTACCCCTGAGGTAGGAAATTTTATCCATACCATTACTCTAGCCACTCAACCACAGCCTAGAGCTATTTCTTAACGCAGATTTATAGCAAATACTTGTGTAAGTAGAATGAAACTATTTATTACATTAGCTTTGCTGTAGCTGAAATTTATCAACCACTGAAAAAACCCATAACACTACACCATCATGGAAGAACTTACTACAACAGGTACAGAACCAGCAGAACTAGATACTACAACAAGCAATCCATTAATACTAGAAGATCCTTTAGATAGCAGCAATCCATCAACAGAACTAGGTAATACAACAAGTGAAACTGGCACAGTTGAAGAGATCCCATTTCAAGAAGCCCTCGATCAATCAGCAGATCCTAATGCCGACATTGAAGAGTCATTTTTGATCGCTATAAACAATACAACTGGCGAGATTACCACCATAGATGCTCTAACTGGTGAGGTTGTACGCACCTCCATTGACACATCCGACAACAAAGGCTTTATCATCCAAGGTGTAAGTGACGATAACTTAGGCTACTCAGTTAGCAGTGCCGGTGATATTAACGGTGATAGGATTGGAGATATCGTCATTGGCTCACCTTTGAGCGATCCTAATAATCAAAGTAACGCTGGGAAAACCTATGTAGTCTTTGGTAAAACAGATTCGTTTAATCAAACCATAGACATCTCTAGTCTCAATGGGACTAACGGCTTTGTGATCAACGGGGCTAAAGCAGGTGATGAATCCGGTCGTTCTGTTAGCAATATCGGAGATATCAATGGAGATGGTGTTGATGACCTAGCCATTGGCGCACCTGGCGGGATTGGGAATAGTCTCGGCTCTGCTTATGTCATCTTTGGCAGTGAAGAGTCCGACTATTTTAATAATCCCATTGAACTCTCCAACCTTGGCAGTAAGGGCTTTGAGATTCAAGGCAGTGGATTCACTAGTAATGCCGGTTGGGCTATTAGTGCTGCTGGTGATATAAATGGTGATGGCATCAAAGACCTATTAATTGGCGCAACTAATCCTGGTAATAATGGATCAGAGACTATAGGTGAAAGCTATGTCATCTTTGGGAAAGAGAATCTTGACTCAACCTTAAACCTCGATGAACAAAACTTTGGGTTTGATGACGGTTTAATTATCTACAGCTATAACGAGGCTAACCCAAATGATGACAACAATAGCTTAGGTTATTCTGTCAGTGATGCTGGGGATATCAATGGTGATGGAATTGATGACCTCATCATTGGTGCGCCCTATGCAGACCCCAATGGTAACAATTCTGGCAGTAGTTATGTCATTTATGGGCGTAGCGAGGACAACTCCTTTACTGATGATATCAACATTTTCAACCTCAATAGCAGTGATGGATTTGTCATCAACGGACAAAATGGTGATAAATCCGGCTTCTCTGTGAGCAAAGCTGGAGATATCAACGGTGACCGCATCGGAGACTTGATTATTGGTGCGAAAGATGGAAATCCCGATGACAAAGAATCTGCTGGTAGAAGCTATGTAGTCTTTGGCAGTGAAGATAGTGAAGATTTTGATTCTAGTATCAATCTTTCTGACCTTGATGGCAGCAATGGCTTTGCTATCAACGGTATTTCAGCCGGTGACAATTCCGGTTGGTCTGTCGGTGCTTTAGGAGATATTAACGGTGATGGCATTGATGACATCATTGTTGGGGCAAACAATGCTAATAGTACCGCTGGACAAAGCTATGTCATTTATGGCAACGATACAGGCTTTGATTCTACCTTTGAACTCTCAAGTCTCGAAAGTCCCGATAGTCAAAATGGCTTCATAATTGACGGCGCTTTTATAGGTGATAACTTAGGTCACTCAGTTCGTGGTGCTGGAGATGTCAATGGTGACGGTGTTAACGATTTAATTATTGGCGCACCCTTTGCTAATAATAAAGCAGGCAGGGCATCTGTGCTGTTCGGGACTTCCCCCGACCGTACTCATCCTGATGACGGTACTGATCCTGATGATGGTACTGACACGGGAACTGATGACGATACTGACACGGGAACTGATGACGGTACTGACACGGGAACTGATGACGATACTGACACGGGAACTGATGACGGTACTGACACGGGAACTGATGACGGTACTGACACGGGAACTGATGACGGTACTGACACGGGAACTGATGACGGTACTGACACGGGAACTGATAACGTTACTGTTAATGATTCCCTCTCATTAATTAGTGATGATGTCTTCAATATTAAAGGCAACGACGGCAAAGTGACACTAGAAATAAAATTGACAGGACTCAATTCTAATAGTGTCAATGAACTAGGAGTATTTACTGTTGATGATCCGTCTGGTACAATAGATGGAATTGCACCCGGAGAATCTGGTTATGCAGAAAAAGCATTAGCAAAAGGTCAAGTAATTTTCTCTACCATTACTAATTTTCCTGCTGGATTTGATGCTGCTAGTATCGAGAAGTTAATAGAATTTGAATCCAATGACAATTTGAGATTCTATTTAGTAAAAGATGGTTCAACCGATTCTGTACTGAATAATAACACACCCATTAGCAATGTTCTCTTTGCAGATCCTTCTGATGTCAGAATTACGGACTTAGGGACTAATAGTTTCTCTCTAAATTGGGAAGATGGTTCTGGTAATCCAGCTGGGTTTGAGGATTTACAAATTCAGGTTCAAGTAACTGATCAAGCTATACCTTTGGGTACAGCTGGACAAAACAAACCGCAGGGAGAATCACTGGATTTACGGGGTATTGCAGGTTCTGTAAACGCCAATTTTGTGGTTAACCGAGAAGCAAGTTACAACAATTTTATTGGATTCTATCGCGTCACTGATGCCAATGGCGGTATTGATACTAATGGTGATGGTACGGCAGATATCCTCCCAGGACAGGATGGTTATGTGCAAGCAGCTTTGAATGGTCGTGTTTCTGATATTAGTTTGAATACAAATAATGGTGGAACAGCAGAGTTGAATACCACTCTTCAAGGTGGTGCTATATATGTACCATTTCTTGTCGCTGATGGTGGATTTGATGCCAATAACCCCAATATTTACTTTGCTTTTTTGGGAGCTAACTCAGATGGTGTTGATCACGTGCGGATGTTAGGTGATAATACCTTCGGCTTTGAGGATTTACGTGGTGGTGGTGATAAAGACTTTAATGATATGATTGTTAAGGTCAATTTGACACAAGTAGTTTAGCTTAAAAGTTCTTCAAGTTAAATTTTGTTCATATCCCTGACCGCTTAAAGAAGTCAGGGATATTTTTGTGCGTCAAGCCGTAAACAATAATTGTGTCACTGCTGTTAAAGCTTTGAGTCCTGTCAATGAACCCGTAATTAATCGAGTCCCTGCTAGGGGTTGGCGAATTAATTTCCAAGATAGAGCCGCATATTGCAATGAACCATCCTCACTAATCACCGATGTGATATCTGGAATATCATGATCAGCATCATCGCTAACTACTCGCAGTATTGCTAATTCTACATTTTGGCAAACCTCACCCCTCCGGAAAAATTCTAGAAAGGCATATCCTTCCATATCTACAACGTCAGCGCCGGATTGTTGATGTAAGTGGCGTTTTTCTGTTGCTGAACTTATGACGAAATCGCTAGTTAAGCCTTTAACTAAAGATACATGATCCCCAAGTTGATTATGTATAGCTACAGTAAAAGAACTATTGCACTCTTGCAGATTTCCTTGATAAAGGCAATTCTGATATAAAACAATATCTCCAACCTGATATTTTGGGTTCAAGCTACCGCATAAACCCATCATAAGAATGCAATTCTCACCAATATGAGTTAATTTTTGTAAAAATTGCCGCACTGGTTCGATTCCCATTGGTATAGCTAATACTTTGGGTGGGGAATTGGGGACGCGACTTAATCCGCGACAGATAGCCTGATATTCTGCTCCCTGAGGGACTACAATCAGAGTTGACATTTACTAGGGTAATTGGTAATGGGTCATTGGTAATGGGTCATTGGTTCAGCAATGCGCTTTACCCCGACAACCATTTTTATCCGATAAGTTCTATACTAACCTGTCAGTTGTCAGTGATCAAAAACACCGATGATTAATGACTAAAGACCAACAACTATGATAATTTTCTTGTGATGGTACATACCAATAACTCAAAATCTACACGCGAAAGCTTCAATATTTCCAAATTAGCGATTAAGTTTTCTTGGTTGACGGTATGTTTTTGGATAGGTGTGGCGGTAGCTGGTGTTCTGGCCTTCAGTTCCCTCAAATATGCTTTATTTCCAGATATCACCTTTCCTGTGGTGGTGGTAAATGCTCAAGCACCCCTGACATCTGCCCTGGAGACAGAAGAAAAACTGACCAAACCACTGGAGGAAAGTCTAAAATCACTAGTAGGACTTGAAGGTATTCGTTCATCAACTTATCCTGGCCAAACTGCTGTAGTTTCCTCTTTTGTTGTTGGTACAAATTTAGAAACCGCGACTAAGAAAATTTCTCAACTAGTCAATCAGTTAAATCTACCCAAGGATGTCAATAAAAAAATTATCCCTTTGAATCTAAATGAATCAGCGGCTGTTAGCTATGCTATTGAAAGTGCCACTGGGAAGATTGATAATTTACGGGAACTGGCAAAAGAGAAAATTGTGCCAGCGATCGCTAAATTACCAGGGGTTCTCAAAGTCTCTCTATTAGGAGATGCTAACAGCGCCACTCCAGAAACAAGGAGTCAAGAAGAAAAAACAAAGAGGAATGTTTTATTACCCTCAGCCGGGACTTTAGTAAGGTTTAATGGTAAGGATGCTTTAGCCTTTCAGGTAATTAAAAAAGGCGATGCTAATACCTTAGAAGTGGTCAATCAGGTAGAAAAAGAAGTCCAACAACTACGGTCTAGCTTAAAAGATGTCACCCTCACCTTAGCTGCTACCCAAGCGGAATATATTCGCAATGCTACCCATTCGACCATAGATGCCCTGATAGAAGCGATTATCCTATCGGTAGTTGTAATTTTTCCTTTTTTATGGAATTGGCAAGCAACTCTGATTTCTGCTTTAGCTATCCCCATATCTTTGTTAGGGACATTTATCGTAATGGCGATATATGGCTTTAACTTAGAAACCATCACCCTGTTAGCATTAGCTTTGGTCATTGGCTCAATAGTTGATGATGCCATAGTGGATGTTGAAAACATCATGCGGCATATCGAAGCAGGAAAAACCCCCCGCGAAGCCGCTTTGATAGCTACTAATGAAATTGGTTTAACTGTCACCGCTGCCACTTTGACGGCGGTAGCGGTATTTTTGCCTATCGGTTTAATGGGTGGGGTCATCGGTCAGTTCTTTAAACCCTTTGGGATTACTGTTTCTGCTGCTATGCTGACATCTTTGTTAGTGGCACGGACTTTATCTCCGGTTTTAGCTATTTACTGGCTCAAAGCTAAACCATCCAGTTCTCCCCCCAGCCAAAGTAGAATTTGGCTAGAATTTGAACAGGTTTACCGTAACTTGTTAGCCTGGTCTTTGCAGCACCGCTTGATAGTTATTGGGTTAGCAGTAGGTAGTTTAATTGCTGGTATTGCCTTGATTCCCCTAATTCCCAAAGGGTTTATTCCCAAACTTGACCGAGGAGAATTTAATATTGTCTATACCGGGACTTTACCTAGTCTTCCTGGGGATCTTGGACAAGAGGTGCCAGCAGGAGTAGGACAACCAGGAGGACAAGCAGGACAAACGGAACAAAAGGGACAAAAAGATAAATTAGGAAATTCTTCGTCCGTTGCTGCTTTAGTTGCTTCATCATCTTCTATTCCCATTCCTAATCCTTTAAACGATTCTTTGGATCTTGCTAAAAAACTAGAAGTAGTAGTCAGGAAGTCCCCCGCAGTGGCAATCGTGTTTACTACTGTAGGTTCTCGTGAAGGTGAGCCAAACAAGGGTACACTCTACGTTAAGCTGAAAGCAGACAGAAAAGTAACAACGGCGGAAGTACAAGACCAACTCCGGGCTACTTTGCCAAAATTAGCGGGTGTCACCACAAGTGTAGAAGATATTCAATTTGTAGACACCGGTGGGCAGAAACCTTTACAAATAGCTTTACAAAGTAATGACCTCCAGGCTTTAACAGCAGCGGCTAAAGCGGTGAAGGCACGAATTGAAAAAATATCTGGTTTTGCTGATGTGACTATTACAGGTGCATCTCATCAAACAGGGAATAGCAACAAATCTGATGAATTGCAAATTGAAAGGTTGAATAATCAGCGAGTAGTTTATATCAGCGCTAATTTGGGTCAAAATTTAACTTTAGGTGATGCGACTGATAAAATGATAACTGAAGCTAAAGCCGTTATACCTACGGGTGTTTCTTTGAATTTAGGGGGAGATTCTGCCCGTCAAAATGAAGTTTTTGGTAGTTTCGGCACAACCTTGGGATTATCGGCACTTTGTATTATTGTGGTGCTGATTGGGTTGTTTAAAAGTTGGGTAGATCCCATAGTGATTGGTCTTTCTTTACCTTTAGCAGTGGTTGGGGCGTTGCTGGCACTACTATTTACCAAAAGTGATTTTGGTATGATCTCTCTCATTGGTTTTGTGTTTTTGCTGGGGATTACTAACAAAAACGCGATTTTAATCGTAGATTACATTAACCAATTACGGGATTCTGGATTAGAAAAAACTGAGGCAATTCTCAAGGCTGGACCTGTGCGTTTGCGCCCCATTATGATGACAACTGCGGCGACAATTTTGGGAATGGTTCCTATTGCTTTGGGTTTAGGTGCAGGTTCAGAATTGCGATCGCCTATGGCTGTATCTATTGCTGGTGGTTTAGTAAGTTCTACTATTCTCAGTTTGTTTGTTGTCCCGGTATTTTACGCAATTTTAGATGATTGGTTTCCTAGAAAAATGATAAAAGGGGATAGGTAAATCTTTCAAGATACCCAACTTCTTAGAAAAGTCGGGTATCTTGTTGTTCATATTTTTTTGTCTAAATATTGAGTTAGAGAGGATTATTATCCATAAAACTTTTTATTTTTGCATTAAGTCTTTTTTCAGCTTCACGCTTCATGGTCACTGCTTCATTTTTAGCATTTTGAATTATTTTATCATTTTCTTCGTTAATTAGTCTTTCCTTGACAAGGCTACTATTTGAAATTATTCTCAATCCAAAGAACGCAGGTAATAAAAGAATCAGAAATACAAAAAATGCCAAAATCCAATTCTGATTCCTGTTTAAGTTGGATGTGACCAGAACCACAATTAGGACAATTAGCCATGATAGAAACCCTTTAATACTACTATACTCACAGTAGTATTACATTTGTCTACTCATAATGCAATTATTAAATTAACTTTTTAAGACACTGGAGATAAACGCTAAACAATGAAACCAAAAAACAAAACCCCCGCTAAATAAATAGGGGGGGTCTTGTTATATGAAATAATAAACCTGGCATCGAGCTATTTTCACGCAGGGCTACCCCCAAACTATCGTCGCCGCAGCAGCGTTTCACCTCTGAGTTCGGGAAGGGATCAGTGTGGTTCCACCGCGCCAT
>NZ_JACJTO010000018.1 GCF_014698755.1 Aphanizomenon flos-aquae FACHB-1287
AGAGGTTTCATGGCTCTGCATTGGTATACCTAGAATTTAATTGGCGCATGGTATGATCACTGTAGCATCTTCTGGCTTGAATGTATAGGTTTTGTGTAACAAAAATTTATAATGTGATGTGCAAATTTTATATCCATCCCCTGACTTCGTTATCAGAGGATTGACATCCACAGAAAAGAATAGCGAACTGATAAGTCAGAGCTTATGCTTATGCTATTGCACTGTTTTAAAATGGGCAATCAAAGACTCAACGACACTTTGATAAGTTCCTTTTGCTAAAGAAATTTCCTGAATCATTACTATTGTTATTAATAGTTTTGGCTCTACCGCTCCCTATATGCTATTTTATCGAAAATATCCTTCAAATCATTGCTCTGAATGGATTTGAGGGTTTAATCCATCGAGTTTTTTCTCCTCCATCAAATCCCACATAATCATTAAACCTGTATGTGGTTTATTCAATATCTTATCATCATGAAGGCAACACTTCTGATATCTACGCCAAGTTGGTTATTCATTACTTCACTATCTTCAAACAACTTAGTTTTACCAAAATTACTCAAACCAATCTTCACCTCCCGGTAATTCTGCTAAATAATTATCAATCATCTTTGCTAACTCTTTAGGTTGATATTCATAAGTTAACAACAAAAGATTTTCCGCAAAATCAATTAATGCTTTTTCTTGTAATCTTTGAGAAACTTGACTCGGTTTTAAAGTCCCACCAAAAATCTCCGCACTAGCGGGACGAATTGCCATTTCTAGAGCTTCTGCTAAATATTCACCCCATTGATCAGATTTAATATAATAGGATTTTTGATTATCTTTAATATTCAATTTGGCAATTTGAATCACAGAATCAGAAATTGAAGCAATCCAAGAATTAGTTAAACGCTGTTCAATTTGATTTTTAATCAAATGAATAACCAACCTCACTAAAAAAGCTTCTATTTTTCGCAAAGTTCCCTGTTTACTCATCTCCTCCAAATCATCAACAATTTCCAAAGCATCATCATAACGCCCTTCTAAGATACTTTGTCTTAATTCCATTAATTCTTGCGTCATGTTTATTGACCTTACTTAGTAGCAGTTATTAGTTGATTTTGTACTTTTGATGTTCTATAATAACCCATATTGCTATATACCTAGTTAAGGCTGCTAATGGGTAATCAGTAATTGGTGATCAAATCCCTATTTTCATCCTGGATATCCTGATTCTGAGATTTTCCTATCTATAAATTCTAACGTTCCCCATTCCCCAATGTGCGTTAAAATTCTAATATCCTCATCACAACTCAGACACGCGACAACCATCTACCATGCTTCAGTACCCCCACTTAGAACAAGCCCTAAAACATCATTTTGGTTACGATCAATTTCGTCCTGGACAAAGGCAAATTATTGAAGATGCTCTAGAAAATCGTGATTTAATGGTAATTATGCCCACCGGTGGAGGTAAATCTCTGTGCTTTCAATTACCTGCACTTTTAAAACCCGGTTTAACAGTAGTAGTATCACCATTAATAGCCTTAATGCAAGATCAAGTAGAAGCACTGCGAACTAATAACATTTCTGCCACATTTCTTAATAGTAGTCTTAACGTTCATAAAGTTCGCTCTCGTGAAGAAGCGATCATGAATGGTAAAATAAAATTACTTTATGTAGCCCCAGAACGTTTGATTAGCGACCGATTTTTGCCCCTTCTAGATGTAGTTAGAGAAAAAATAGGAATTTCTACCTTTGCCATAGATGAAGCCCATTGTGTCTCAGAATGGGGCCATGATTTCCGTCCAGAATATCGGCAATTAAGACTACTCAGAAAACGTTATCCAAATGTTCCTACTATAGCCTTAACAGCTACGGCTACAGATAGAGTTAAAGCCGATATTATTGAACAATTAGGATTAAAACAACCAAGTGTTCATATTGCTAGTTTTAACCGTCAAAATCTTTATTATGAAGTTAGAACCAAAAGTAAAAATCCCTATTCTGAAATATTAGAAATAGTTAGAGAAAATCAAGGTTCAGGAATTATTTATTGTTTAACTCGCAAAAAAGTTGACGAACTAACTTTAAAACTCCAAAATGATAAGATTTCAGTTTTACCTTATCATGCTGGTTTAAGTGATGAGGAAAGATCAAAAAATCAAACTCGATTTATTAGAGATGATATCCGGGTCATGGTAGCCACAATTGCCTTTGGAATGGGTATTAATAAACCTGATGTTCGCTTTGTTATTCATTCCGATTTACCCCGAAATTTGGAAAGTTACTATCAAGAATCCGGTCGTGCTGGTAGAGATAATGAACCTTCTAAATGTACACTTTTTTTCAATTATGGTGATATTAAAACCATAGAATGGAGTATTAATCAAAAAACCGATCCTCAAGAACAATTAATAGCTAAACAGCAATTAAGACAAGTTATAGATTATGCAGAAGGAACAGACTGTAGACGCACAATTCAATTAAGTTATTTTGGGGAAAGATTTCCCGGAAATTGCGGTAATTGTGATAATTGTCGTTATCCCAAACCTATGCAAGATTGGACAATTGAAGCCATGAAATTTCTATCTTGTGTAGCTAGATGTAAAGAAAGATTTGGAATGTTACATATCATTGATGTATTAAGAGGTGCGAAAAATCAGAAAATAGTTGTTAATAAACATGATCAACTTTCTACCTATGGAATTGGCAAAGATAAAACATTAGACGAATGGAAGATGTTAGGAAGATCACTATTACATCAAGGTTTATTAGAACAAACAGCAGACGGTTATTCAGTTCTCAAACTTAATGCTTTAAGTTGGGAAGTCATGCGAAAACAACGTCCAGTTTCTATTGCTGTTCCCCTAGCACAAAAAATAACCTGGGAAGATGGAAATAGCAAACCCGCAGATGTGGAAATTCTCATGCAAAAATTGCGATCGCTTCGTAAACAAGTCGCAGACGAACAAGCAGTACCACCCTACGTTATCTTCCATGATTCTACCTTAAAATTAATGGCACAGATGCAACCCAGAACCTTAGATGAATTTGGTAATCTTTCTGGGGTTGGTAGTCATAAATTATCCCAATATGGTGAAAGATTCTTAGCAGAAATTCAGGCTTATCGTCAAGAACAGGGATTACAACAAAATACCATTAATCGAGTTAATTTGTCTCCTCCTTCTCAGTCACCCTCGGATACAGAATTAACAACATTAGAGTTATATAAACAAGGTTTGAGTATTGAAGAAATCGCCCAAAAACGTAATATTCGCCCCACTACAATTATCCGTCATCTCTCAGATTTAATTGAGAAAAAACAATCTTTAGATCTAAGTCAATTAGTACCATTAGAACGCCAGAAAAAAATCTGGAACGTCTTAGAAATAGTTGGTGATATTGCGCTAACACCCATTCGAGAAAATTTAGGAGAAAGCTACAGTTTTGACGAAATTCGCTTAGTTAGAGCGAAATGGCGACGGGAAAAACAGAAATCTCTTAAAGATGATATTGACTTTTAATTCTTAGTAGATAAAGCCACAGATAGTAGCTTAGGTAACATCAAACAAATAGCTGCATTCAGCAGTGTTAAAAATATACCATCCATTAAATTCATAAATAACTCCTTCTTATGACTATTGATGATTGAGATATCTTCATTTTTCCCTACAAACAATACATTTGAGCAACTTTGGATTTTTAAATATCTTTGAGATTACATAAGTAAATTAAATATAAATCCAGCAGGGGCGCAGTTTCCGCGCCCAAAGCTCAGATATGTGCTAATATTCTCTTTAATTAGGAGAACATTGATTACAAAAGCGCGGGCTAAATTTACAAAATTCACTACCTGTTAATGCGTAAACCGTACAATAGGGAAAACTGGTTATTCCCATTTTATCAGATTTGTAACCAGAATCAACAAAAAATGATGAAGCTTCTTGAGATCTACGAACTACAATCATAGATATTAGCTTAGGCAAAGCTAAACAAGTTCCAGCATTAATGAGAGTAAGTAATAATATATCCATCAAATCCATAGGGAATTATTCCCAAACGAAATTACATAGGAGCAGCTTGGATAGTCTTAAAATATATGAAAGTACAATAAGACTTAACCATAGTATTTAGTCTATATAAAATTAGTTTAGCATAGATTTTTCCAAATGGAACGATCACTATTCAGTAATGATCATTCAATAATGTGTAAACTAAAGATTAAATACCTTTATTAATCACACCTGAAAGCACTATTTATGACACAACCTGTAAATTCTTTCCTAGATAACATTTCCAAGCGAGAAAAGCTGGCCTTACAGGGTTTAGTAGATTACACAAATATCAAGTCACTACCAGAAATTTGGCCTTTAGCAGCCAGGAAATTTGGTAATATTATTGCTCTACATAATCCCCATTCTCAACCAGAATTAAAAATTACCTACAGTCAATTGTCAGATCTAATTCAACAATTTGCAATCGGGTTACAGGTACTAGGTATCAATATGAACCATAGCGAAAATCTTCCCTATGGTGAACGGGTTTCTCTAATTGCTGATAACAGTCCTCGCTGGTTTATTGCTGATCAAGGTATCATGACTACTGGAGCAGTAAATGCAGTCCGTAGTGCCCAAGCAGAAAGAGAAGAATTACTCTATATCATTACCCATAGTGGCAGTACAGCCCTAGTAGTTGAAGATATAAAAACTCTGAATAAGCTAGGGGATAGACTAAACGAATTACCAATTAAACTGGTAGTTATTCTCTCTGATGAAATACCACCCACAGAAATGAATTTTCAAGTGGTGAATTTTTCCCAGTTAATAGAAATTGGTAGTCATAACACTTTAATACCCGTTCAGATTGACACAGAAGCATTAGCAACTTTAATTTATACATCTGGAACTACGGGAAAACCCAAGGGTGTAATGCTGTCCCACAGAAATTTACTCCATCAAGTTAAAACCTTGGGAATAGTGGTACAGCCAAAAAAAGGAGATATTGCCCTCAGTATTTTACCCACATGGCATAGTTATGAACGTAGCGGTGAGTATTTCTTGCTTTCTCAAGGATGTACTCAAATTTACACTAATTTGCGTTCTGTTAAAGGGGATTTAAAGAAATTTAAACCTAATTATATGATTGCTGTTCCCCGACTATGGGAATCAATTTATGAAGGAGTGCAAAAGCAATTCCGAGAACAACCAGCCAAAAAACAAAGCTTGGTGAAGTTTTTACTAGAAATGAGCCAGAAATATGTAGAAGCACGCCGTATTTCCCAGGGATTGAGTTTAAATCATATTCATGCTTCAGTTATTGCCCGTTCCCAAGCCAAAATCCTAGAATTGGGTTTATTGCCATTTCATGCAATTGGTCAAAAATTAGTTTATACTAAAGTCCGAGAAGCCACAGGCGGAAATATCAAGCACGTTATTAGTGGTGGTGGCGCTCTACCTGGATATATAGATAACTTTTTTGAGATTGTTGGTGTGGAAATTTTACAAGGTTATGGTTTAACAGAAACCTCACCAGTAACTAACGCTCGTCGTCCTTGGCGAAATCTACGGGGTTCTTCAGGACAACCAATTCCCGGTACAGAAGTAAAAATTGTTCATCCAGAAACCCGTCAACCCCTACCCGTAGGAACACGGGGTTTAGTCCTGCTCAAAGGTCCACAAATCATGCAAGGCTATTATCAAAATCCCGAAGCCACAAACAAGGTCATAGACCCAGAAGGTTGGTTTGATAGCGGTGATTTAGGCTGGGTAACTCCTGAAAATGACTTAGTATTAACAGGTAGAGCAAAAGATACTATTGTTTTAACCAACGGGGAAAATATCGAACCTCAACCCATAGAAGATGCTTGTTTGAGATCACCCTATATTGACCAAATCATGTTAGTAGGACAAGATCAACGTAGCATTGGCGCTCTGATTGTTCCTAATCTAGAAGCTCTAGCAAAATGGGCAGATACTCAAAATCATAGTCAAAAGATTGACTTAGAGAGTAAAATAGTCCAGGATTTGTTTCGTCAAGAATTAAATCGGGAAGTCCAAAACCGTCCCGGCTATCGAGTCGACGACCGTATTGTACCTTTTAAACTTATTGAGGAACAATTCTCAATTGAAAACGGGTTAATGACACAAACACTCAAAATCCGTCGTCACATTGTTATGGAACGATATAGCGATATTATTGATATAATGTTTGCTAAGTAATTTCCCAAGCCGCAGATTTTTTTCAGAATTTTACGGGGAGATAAGAAACCAAAACAGAATTTTTCTTTCTCCCGACTCTTCTCCACACAACAAACTATTAATACTCAACCTACAATCTTTATGGATGTATCCAACCCGCAATTGCTTTTAAAACGCCCGATTAATGTCAAAGCGATAGTTACTACCCTCTGGAAAGAGGAAGTACAACAGCAATTACAAGAGCAAATTAATCAAATTGACCAACAACTTCAACAACTAGACCTGGAAGCACAAAGAGCAATTAGCGCCATTCAAAAACAGAGTTTTCAACCACCAGGGCCTCAAACACTTCAACAAATCGATAACATTCAATTACAAGTCAATCAAAAGAAAAGTGAACTTCTAGACCAGAAAAATCAAATGCTGCAAAACCTCCAGCAAGTACAATTGTTGGAATTAGATCAAGAAGTCAACCAATTTCAAATGGAAAGCTTTTTCCGTATCGAACCAGGTGATAACTTGATTAGTAAAATGCAGGTTGAAGTTGTCCTCCGCGATGGTATCGTTGAAGAAATTCGCGGCGATATCTAAACAACAAGCTCCCCGACTTCTCCCTGGAGTCGGCGGTATTATTAGATCACTAGTTCTGATCTATACTATCATACCGACGCAAAAATATTTTACGGGGGGGTTGACAAACAAATTTAAATTTGTTATCATAGTCCCGACGAGGAAGAACTATCTTCTCACTAAATCCCCTTAAATAAAATAGTTGTACAGGTTGCCAAAAAAGATTGTAATCAACACTACTCCTTTTTTTCTAAAAAATCACCAACCTGATCACAAAACTGTTAAAATTCAGAGATTCAAGTCCATATATTATTGATTCTGAAACCACCATATCATGAGCATTAACGAAGTATTTATGCCGGCGCTGAGTTCCACCATGACCGAAGGCAAAATTGTCTCCTGGGTCAAGTCGCCGGGAGATAAAGTAGAGAAAGGCGAAACGGTGGTGGTTGTCGAATCAGATAAAGCTGATATGGATGTAGAAACCTTTTATGAAGGATATCTCGCCCATATTATTGTTCCTGCAGGTGAAACCGCCCCCGTCGGCGCAGCCATCGCTTACGTTGTGGAAACAGAAGCAGAAATACCCCTAGCCAAATCCTTAGCTAATGCAGGTGGTGCTGCTGCAACCCCCACACCCGTACCAGTTACCACAGCCCCAGTCGCTGCCCCTGTGGACCCATCACAAAACGGTTCTAACCATCAACCAGGCAGAGTCGTAGTTTCACCCCGCGCCCGCAAATTAGCTAAAGAACTCAAAGTAGATTTAAGCACCCTCGCAGGTAGTGGTCCCTACGGTCGTATTGTTGCTGAAGATGTAGAAGTTGCGGTTGGTAAGGTTCAGCCCGTTACTACCCCTGTCATCACTTCCGCACCTGCAAATGTCGTCATACCTATACCAGTAGCCGTACCTGTATCCGCACCTGTATCCGTACCTGTACCTGCACCCGTGGTTAATAGTACCGCTCCCGGTCAAGTAGTGCCATTTACTACCTTGCAAAATGCCGTAATTCGAGGCATGGTAGCCAGTTTATCTGTACCTGTATTCCGTGTTAGTTACACAATTAACACTGATGGACTCGATAAACTTTACAAACAAATTAAATCCAAAGGTGTGACAATGACTGCGCTATTAGCCAAAGCTGTAGCCATAACATTGCAAAAACATCCTATCCTCAATGCCAGCTACTCAGAGCAAGGCGTTGTCCATCATCCTCACATTAATGTTTCTGTCGCCGTGGCCATGGATGATGGTGGTTTAATCACACCCGTTTTACAAAATGCTGATGCAGTTGATATCTACTCTTTATCTCGCAACTGGAAATCTTTAGTAGAACGCGCTAGAACAAAACAGCTACAACCAGCAGAATACAACAGTGGTACTTTCACCCTTTCCAATTTAGGAATGTTTGGTGTAGATACCTTTGATGCCATTTTACCGCCCGGACAAGGTGCTATCTTAGCCATTGGTGCGTCACGTCCTCAAGTAGTCGCTACACCTGATGGATTATTTAGTGTCCGTCAACAAATGCAAGTTACTATTACCTGTGATCATCGCATTATTTACGGTGCAGATGCCGCTGGATTCCTGCAAAACTTAGCGAAGTTGATTGAAACCAATCCCCAATCTTTAACAATGTAAGACTATGGGGAGGGGTTAGGTGAGGTACAGACTTAGAACCTAGTTTTTTGAGTATAGCTTAACTATCCAGATCTCCGCCTTCTTGAGGAAATCGGAGATCTGTAAAAAATATAAACATATACAAATTCTAGATTCTAAGAACTAACATAAAAACAAACTGTTAATTAAAAATTAGTGCCTGTTATGACAACTAAAAGACAATTCAATAGCTTTGAGGAAATGCTTTCTGGCACAGATTTACCCGTGCTAGTAGACTTTTATGCTGAATGGTGTGGTCCTTGTCAAATGATGGTGCCAATTTTAGAAGAAGTCAACAGCCAATTAAAAGATAAGTTACGAATTGTCAAGATTGATACGGAAAAATATGCAAATTTGGCAAGTCAGTATCAAATTTCGGCCTTACCAACCCTGGTGTTATTTAAACAAGGAAAGCCCGTAGATAAAATTGAAGGTGTTATGCAAGCCGCACAGTTAGTAAAACATCTACAACCACAGCTTTAAATAGTTTCTCAAATTAGAGATGCGAAATTACGCGTCTCTATTATATTAAGAAACAAGAAACAGCAGTATAAAAAGTCCAAAAAATCCAAGCTGTGTAAAGAAATGTAAAATCCCTGAGACTATTGCTATAACGACAATTTTTAACGCTAACCTACTTTAAGGAGTGCATCTTTTTATGAAAGGCAAACAAGTTTTACTTACAGGAGGCACGGGAGGACTCGGTTTAGGAGTAACACCCGCAGTTATAGCCCAAGGTGCAGATGTGACTATTCCTTATCGTAGTCCGAAAGATGTAGAACGTCTCAAAGAAATTATTTCCCCTGGGGATTTTGCTAAAATTAACTTTATTCCTGCTAATTTACAAGATGAGGCCTCAGTGGAGAAACTGGTCAGGTGCATGACAAAAGTAGATGTATTAATTCATTTAGTCGGCGGTTTTTCTATGGGAAAAACTCATGAATATAGCTTTTATGATTGGAAACAGGAATTAGATTTAAACTTAAACACAACTTTTTTGACTTGCAAATATAGCCTTAAACGTATGTTGGAAAACGGCTATGGTCGCATTATTACGGTAAGTTCTCGTGCTGGTGTTGAACCTGCTGCCAATTTAGCGGCTTATTCTGCCTCTAAAGCTGGTGTCATCGCTTTAACAAAAGCGATCGCATCTGAAACTAAAGGTACTAATATTACGGCTAATACTATTCTTCCCAGTGTTATTGATACCCCCAAAAATAGGACAGCTATGGGTGAAGAAGCTGCTGATAAATGGGTAAAAGCGGAATCTATCGCTCAAGTGATTTGCTTTCTCGCTTCCGAAGCAGCTATTGATGTCCGCGGTGCAGCAATTCCCATTTATGGCAGTTGTTAAGTGTCACATCCACACCTGAATTAACAGTGGTAATTTGGTATTATCGGCGATTATTGTTAAACATCTCCGCAAAATCTTAAAACTCAAATGCCCAACTTTTTAGATCATTCAGGTATGTTAATAATTTTTTCGCGTTTTATCAGTTAAGACTATTGACTTACACTCAAAAATCTGTTATAGTAAATCTTGATAAGGAAGAACTATTCTCCACTTTCACCTCCCACTACTACATCTCGAATTCGCAAACTGGGACCACCGCAACCCACCGGTAAACCATTTTGTCCTCCTTTGCCACAACCCCCGGATTCATCCCAGTAAAAATCATCACCAATAGCCTCAATATCGGCGAGGGTTTGGAAAACGTTACCGGAAAGGGTGACATCTTTTACTGGTTCAGCAATTTTGCCATTTCTAATCATCCAAGCTTCCCCGGCGCTGAAAGTGAACATTTCCCCATTTGTCATTCCCCCTAACCAATTTTGGGCATAAACCCCTTCTTTAATGCCAGTGAATAAATCTGCGACTGGGGTTTTCCCGCGTTCAATCCAGGTGTTTGTCATTCTCACAATAGGGGAATAGTGATAATTAAGACAACGGGCATTACCTGTGGGTTTCTCTGCTAGTTTACCAGCAGTTTCACGGGAATGCAGTCTACCAACTAATACACCATCTTCAATTAATTGGGTAGTTGTGGCAGGTGTACCTTCATCGTCGTAAAAATAACTACCGCGATGTCCTTGGGGTGCAGCACCATCAAATATTTGTAGTTCTTTGGGTCCAAAACGTCGCCCTAAAGTCATAACTTCCAGAATATCAGGGTTTTCATAGGCCATATCTGCTTCGGAAAGATGTCCAAAGGCTTCATGAACAAATAAGCCGCTGAGAATGGGATCAATAACTACGGTATAAGTATTACCTTTGACAGATGGTAAAGATAAAGACGTAACTGCTCTTTCCGCTGCACCTTTCACTTGCTTGTCTAAATTAGTTAAGTCTTCGTAAGCTTTGCGGGAACCGATGGTTTCTCTACCAGTTTGAACTGTGTCTCCATTCCTTGCTGTAGCTGCAAAGCGCATTTCCATATCTACCCAGGATTGATCAATAAAAGTTCCTTCGGATGTGACAATAATTACTCTTTGGGCACTGTCACTATAATGAACGGATGTGGTAGTAATTCGGTGATCAAATGTTTTAAGTAATTCAGTATAGCGATCGCATAATTGTTTTTTCTGCTTCAGCGGAATTTGTCGGGGATCAGTACCCATAAGAGGTAACTTACACAGGTCTTGTATGGGGTCAATTGCTGCAAGTATAGTTTCTTCATCACCCACCATCCGGGCGGCGGCAATGGCTTCTTCTATGCGTTCTTCAATAGTTGCTAATTTATTAAAACTACTTAATCCCCAACCACCTTTATAACAAGTACGAACATGGCCACCAATGGAAATCCCCTCGCTGAGAGTTTCCACTTTATCACCACGCAATACAATGTCTGTTCCCTCGGCTTCTTCTAAGCGAATCATCAAATAATCCACACGAGAGGAATGGCGGGAAATTAGATCTGAGAGGAGATTTTGAACATCAGTAAGTTTAGTTATCATTTTCCAAATCGCTATTATGGTTTTGAGTAAAGGCTAAAACTTGTTCTGCGATATTCCCCCGCCGAATTTCTATAGGTAATTTTAGCAAACATTCATGATCAATAAATTTTTGAGAATTTTTAGAAAATCGTAACTATGGATACATACAATTCTGGCAACTGTGGATATTATGATCAAGATATTCACCTAGCAGAAAAAACCAAGAACTCAAAATACCATTGTTTTTGTTCATTTCTGCATCTTCATAAACAGCAGCCTACAGGAGTTTACCTGGCAAAATAATTTTTACGGCCTCAATATAAGGACAGAACAACCTGATCACAATTCAGTATGACATAACACAAACCTGTTATACCAATTTGGGATTTTAGATTGGGACCAAAAAATACTTTTACAACCCTTTTCCATAATACTAAATATCCGCAGTTAGCCTCATTGCGATATTTCAGCTAAGAAATTAAGGAGTTTACCATGCTTCGACAAATGTGCTGGTTATCTAAGTCTAGTAGCGATGATGAAAAGATCTTGTACTTGCAAACTACACCGGGACAACCTTGGCGACCTTACACAGCTTTTCCGCAATTTTCAGTTCCAGATTATCGTGTTCCTCGTGGTTCTAAGGGTTGGGCGACTTATCAAAAACTCTTGAAAGCTGGCTGGACTTTAGTACCTAGTGCCAGAGGCAGCGAGTTTGGTACTAGCAGCTATGTTAAGTCAACTGTGCATAGTTCATAGCCTATATTACCATCTGGGAAACACTATCAAGATTTTTAATCCCCAGATTGGTAATAGAGGTTATCAAAGTCCACCCCAAACACTCTAGAATAGTTAAGGTGCGTTAACTGCTGTTACAAACATTTATTTTTATGCCTCCTCGTTGGCCTCGCAAACCAGATCGTCAAGATCCAGATTTTCGTAAATTAGATGACCGCATGAATTTCGCTGTTCATGTCGGTATTTGTGCAACTGTCAATTCGGGGTTGTGGTTTTTCCACATTTTGAAAAATACTCCCTGGGAATGGCTTCCTGGGGTAACAATTGGTTGGGTAGGAGTATTACTGCTGCATCTAATTTACATTGGTGCGATCGCTAATTACGACCAAACCCCACCGAAATCTACCTAAAGAAAGAAAATCAAGCTAGGGCATTCTCACCTGTGGTGGTAGATTAAACCTAGCTAGTTGAGTAATAATGTAGGGGAATAGGGAATCGAAATTATTACTTTTCACGTGAGGCTATATTGATGGCTAAAACTAACACTACGGAATTACTGGAAACCCTAGCTGCAGAAATTGGTGAAAGTGTTTATATAGATATTGCAAAATGGCATCTTTATCTATCTGATGCCAAACTGCATAATGTTGTTGCCGAAAAATTATATCCTTTAATTACTTCTAAAAGCGTTAATGAAGACAAGGTAATTGCTGCTTTAGAATCTATCACCGTTAAAGTCGGTGGTGGCAGAAAGGAATTATCTTTAATTAATTTATTACCGCTGCAATGCCAAGTTACCTTGGTAGATATTGTCGAAAAATATCAACGGGAAATTTAATCTCATTTTCTTTCCATTGGCAAGTTTACACATTTAAATTATGGAGGTTAATCAAGATGTTTTTACAAATTAAAGACAGTCGTGATTTGGTGAAAATAGTTGATATTCAAGAACTATTAGACCCCACCATTAAAACTGTTCATGCCCAAGAACAAGAAGGACAAGAAGAACAGGAAACGGACATTTATCAAAAAGTAGAATTAGTATTTCCCTCTGGGGAAAAATTACCACGCTGTTGGTTAGATGCCCACTATAGAGAAAGAGCATCTGTAGCAGCTTAATACTATAATTGTAGGATGATTTAGTTCATTCTACAATTAGAACAGGTCTTAACTCTATAGAATTTAAAACAAGATTTCCAACTTTTTAGGGAAGTCGGAAACCTGGATCTAGCATATTCAAAAATCAAATAGGAATGCTATATATATCGTTTCCCACTCTAATAAAGTACACACCAATTTGTTACCTGTTCCCTAAAACTAAATTGCTATATTACAAAGCTACTAATTGAGATTCTATTTCCGAAGCTTGTAAACCACGACCGATAAAAACTAAACTGGTTTGTTTTGTTTCTTCTGGTTTCCAAGGACGATCATAAAATTTATCAAATCTATTTCCTACACCTTGCATAACTAACCTCATGGGTTTATTCGTAACAGCCACAAACCCTTTAATACGGTAAATTTCTTGTTCTTGTGCCAGTTTTTCCAATGTTGCTTGTAGCTTTTCGGGGTCAAATGTCCGGTCTAAAATGACATGAGTTGAGTTAATTTCATCATCATGATCATGGTCTTCTTCCGTGTCATGATGACTAGGACGTGAATCTAAATTATCTTCAACTGCGGCTGCAAATCCTAATAATATAGATGGGTCTAATTTACCATAATCACTAGAGACGATTTTCACAACTCTCGGTAATTCATTCTTAACTAATTCTAGGACTCGTGCTTGAGTTTCACTATCAACTAAATCAGTTTTATTCAAAATTACTAAATCAGCACAAGCAAGTTGATCTTCAAACAATTCTTGTAATGGTGTTTCATGCTCTAGACTATCATCTTCTTGACGTTGGGCAGCGATCGCATCCAAATCACTAGCAAATGCACCCGCAGCAACAGCAGCACAATCTACTACAGTAATTACAGCATCTACTGTAGCAGCATTACGAATCTCTTGCCAACGAAAGGCTTTTACTAAAGGTTTTGGTAAGGCCAAACCAGAGGTTTCAATGATAATATAATCTATACTATCTCGGCGTTTAATTAATTCCCGCATTGTCGGGTAAAATTCCTCTTGAACGGTGCAGCATAAGCAGCCATTCGTCAGTTCAAATATATTAGTTTCTGGATTTGCCTCTGTTTCATCTTCCGGGCAAATTTGACAAGATCTCAATAACTCACCATCTATCCCCAGTTCACCAAATTCGTTGACTAATACTGCTATGCGTCGTCCTTGGTTGTTTTGGAGGAGGTGACGGATTAGGCTCGTTTTACCACTTCCTAAGAAGCCTGTGATGACAGTAACAGGGATTTTTGTAGCCATGTTGTATATACGGTTTAATCAATTAATTGTACACTATAACAGCACTTGAACTATCTTCTCAAGCCCCTCCCCCTTTACAGTGTGATTGTATTTCACTCTTTTGGGAAAAGATCTTGTCTAAAATTACTTATTTTGTGTAAAGTATATGCAGGTAAATGGCAAAATATCGTATTTATCTAGAATAATTGACTAAAATCTACTTAAATTCAGCTATTGTCAATTTACCCACAACAACACCCCGACTTTAATATTTAGAGGCCTCAATGCAGTTTGATGATCTTAGCAAAAAAACAACCGAATATAAAGAAATTAAAGACCTCAAGGAAAAATCTCATTGTCAAAGTCCAACCATTAAAGGCAGTATTAAAGGTAAAGAACCCAACCCTGCTAATAATATTAGTTTTAATGAAGATGACAATCGTGGTCGAGTTGCAATCTTTATTGATGGGTTAAATTTATTTCATGCCGCATTACAATCGGGAATTGAAATTGATTATGTAAAATTACTCTGTCGTTTAACCAAAACTTCTCGATTATTACGCGCTTTCTTTTATACAGGGATAGATAGTGGTAACGAAAAACAACAAGGATTTCTTTTATGGATGCGTCGTAATGGTTATCGTGTAGTTACTAAAGATATGAGTGCAGTAGTGGACAATTACAAAAAACCAAATCTAAATGTTGAAATTGCTGTGGATATGATTACTTTAGCACCCTATTATGACACAGCTATCTTAGTCAGCGGAGATGGAGATCTGGCCTATGCTGTTCATGCAGTTAGTAATCTGGGCGCTAGAGTAGAAGTAATTGGTTTACAAACAACAACTAGCGATAGTCAAACGCGCCATAGGAATCACCTAATTGATGTAGCTGATGAATTTATTGATTTTGACAATATTAAACAAGACATTCAAAAAGATTCTTACATCGGTTATAGTTATCGGACTCCTTCTAATTACCATCCTCAAATTCCCAATATATAAATTTATTGTTGTCGCTTTTTTGTCATTCCTGACTCTACTCGGAGTTCGGGGAAAGATTTTCGACATTCAATTTAGAGATCACTAAATACACTTAAATTCAAATATTACCATATTATCCAATCTCAAATTACTTTAATTTGAGAGCATCAAATGCTGCATTCTACTTGACATTTTTTTGATATTCATGATATACCAAATTTGAGAATATCATCAGATAGCTAAAACTGTTGATTGTTCCCCACCCTCACAGACAACTTTTTCAGCAACCTCTAATTAACATTAATAAGTACAATTATCATTCTCTAAAATTCAGTTCTAAATCGAGTATGATAGCTTATTAACCTAAAATAGATATATTTTTGAAAATTGATATCATCAAAGGAGCAAGTGTAGTGAATCAAATCCAATCAACTTTAGTTATTAGCTACGTCCTGATGACTGCCTATTTTCTTACCAATTGGTTAACCTTTTCTCTCCGTAACCCTACATCTTCTCCAGAGGATAAATTTTTATCCTTTATCATGTTTGTTATTAGCACTATCTTATGGCCTATAGTCATCGTTATCTCTTGCTTAGAAATATTTAAAGGAGGTAAGTTAGAATTTACCACGGTAGTTCCCCTAGTTTTAGCAATATTCGCGTTTAGTATTTCCTACTATTTAAGTTCATTACCTAAAGATTGGTTGTGTTATTACGACCTATTTTGCCACATTTAAATTATTGACCTTAGACCGGGAAACGATATAAGCAATTTTGAGTAAGTGGGTTAACACAATAAAACTAACTTGTGTAAAGAACCGTAAAATCGCTTAAAACTTTTTACTCTTACCTCTTGCCTTGCTATAACGATGATCGAGAAACAACTTCTGGATCTACCCAGATACTACCCTTTCTACCAAAAGTTACCGCCTGATCTCCTTCCGCTGAGATATCTACAGTTTTGCCATCATTAGCTACTTGTAACAAATGCCAATTTTCTTGACCTAGTTCACCAGAACGGAACAATATATTATTAGGCTGCTTTTTACTCCAACCTAGTAAAATATCTATTTTTTCGTGATCATCTTGTGATTGCGAAGGATGAACTACACTAAGATTATTCTCTTGACGATTCCAAATTACAGCCTGATCCGTGACATCTGCTGTATTGAAAACAGCCACAAATTTACGTACAAGAAAGCGATCGCCCTTTTCAGACCAGCTAATAGGCACCAATACCTCAATCTTACCATCATTATCCGCCTCTGCTGACAAACTTGGACGTTTTTTTAATAGGGGATCAATCACTGCACCAGTTGATGACATCACCCTTAACCGTCTAGTTTCTCTATCCTCCACAAACAACACACTATTAACTCGGCTATTGTGCATTTCCGGCTTGATTTCCATTTGCACCCGGCTATAAATCGCATATTTGCCATCAGGAGAAAGTACGGGGATACTTCGGTAATAGCGGATACCAGAATTACCCTTGCCACCAATCGCTTCCTGAGTGGACATAATCCATTGCCAAGGTATAGGATGGGGACTACCTATAGGATCAGTTTGTTTCATGTCTGACTCATTTGGCTGTTCACTAACAGGTATTTCTCCGTTTTTAGGAGTTACTATTAATGTTGTTAATTCTTGAGATTGATAATTCCCACTTTCTGGAGAATTTAAATCAGTCTGCTCTCTCCCATCTTTTAATTTTGGAATTAGATTAACTATATCAATAGATTTTTGGCTTTGAATTTGTTCAATATTAATTGATGGTACAATTTCGCCAACAGCATGATTCTCCAGATAAGAACCTTCTCTTTTTGTCCCTGAAATAATCTTAGTTGATGATGTCTGTATTCCTTCCCCAACAGATATTTTTCCTGTGTGAGAATCAACTTGAGCAAATTGTAAATTTAATTTCTTCGTATTAGCAATTTCTGCCGATTTTGCATTAGATCGTCCATTATCTACTAATTTTAATTGTTTTGCTAAAGTAGCATGAAGAGACATTCCTGCCAAAGGTGAAATTACAATGACAATGGCAGTATACTTAAAAAATGATTGAACACGAAACCATCCTGGCACCAAAAGGGGCTTAAACATGATGAGACTCTCTACAGGTATTTGCTAAGTGCGGGCAGTATTTATACAGGATATGAACAAGAAAAAGCCATGATTATTGTATATTAAAAAACCAAAAGCTTTAACAGATATTTATTTAAATTTTGCATTATTTTACAAAAGTTTTTGTGTCACTATTTACCTCCTCATAATTTTTACAAAATATACAAAAGCAAAGAATTAAAGTTAACAGTAGATTTATATATGTTAATAATTGCCATTCTGGATCATCCCAAAATAAAGTTTATAAGTGAGCAATGCTAGTAACCAAACACACAACAACTTACATTAGCAAATTGTGCGATTAAGCAAGCACACTTTATTGACAACTTAGGCAATTATCGAATAATTTTAATCTGGACTAGAAATAGCTAACTGCAAAACACGGCCAGACACACTAAACTCATTAATGGTAGACGGGAACGGGGATAGTCTCACCAACTTACCTAAGGTGTTATAGTTTATCGAGGCTTTTTCTTTCAACCAACATTAAACACTATATCATTGAAAATGTGAAAATTCACTTCCTCTAATCAAAAATGCTCAACATTATCTTACGTATACTTTAGGTATCTTAGTTGTCAACAATATAGGACACACTTACCATTGATTAATGACTCATAACTCCTAATTAATGATTAATAACTAATGAAAATAGTATTTTTTGGTACTCCTGATTTCGCAGTCCCTACTTTACAAAAACTCTTGGAAAATAAGGATTTCCAGGTAATTGCCGTAGTTACCCAACCGGATAAACGTCGAGAACGAGGGAATAAACTAACACCTTCACCAGTTAAAGCCCTAGCTATGGATCATCATATCCCAGTATGGCAATCCGAAAGATTAAAAAAAGATATTGAGATCCTAACACAACTCAAGCAGATGGCAGCAGATGTATTTGTCGTTATTGCCTATGGACAAATTTTATCTCAGAAGATATTAAATATACCCAAGTTCGGTTGTATTAACGTACATGGTTCTATTTTGCCTCAGTATCGAGGGGCAGCACCAATTCAGTGGAGTATGTATAACGGAGAAACAGAAACGGGAATTACAACTATTTTAATGGATCAGGGCATGGATACAGGGGATATGCTCCTAAAAGTAACTACACCAATTCAATTACTAGATAATGCTCAGATTTTAGCTGAAAAGTTGGCTATCTCTGGTGCAGATTTACTCATAGAAACTCTGTATAAACTAGAGCGTCGAGAAATCACACCAATTCCCCAAGATCATGGGAAAGCCACTTACGCATCTTTGATTCAAAAGCCAGACTATAATTTAGAATGGGCAAAAAGTGCCGTCCAATTACACAATCAAATCCGCGGCTTTTATCCCCACTGTACCACAACTTTTCGCCACCAACCATTAAAAATCACTGCTACTGTTCCCCTAGATACCGCCTATATTCAAGAATTACCAGGGCAGTTACAGGAAAAAATCAACAAAATACCCAACTTATCAACTATATCCGGCAGACCAGGAGAGGTAGTTAATATTACTAAAGGACTGGGAGCAATTGTCCAAACAGGGGTGGGTTTATTACTGCTGCAAGAAGTACAGCTAATGGGTAAACGTCCCCAGTCAGGATGGGATTTTGTCAATGGGACTCGGTTAACTGTCGGTGAGGTAATTGGTAATGGATAATTACAATTGACAACTGACAACCAACAACTGACTAATTTTCATAGAAGCGGCAGGATTTACAGGGACCTTCTGGGTTAACTGCACAACGAATAATTTCTGAAAGAGCATTATAATTACAGGTAGCATCACCTATAACCCAACGTCCCTCTACTAAACTTTTTTCTTCCGGTCTTTGAGCTTTTTGTACGTAAATGGCGATATGATGTAATCTATAGCGTCCTCCTTTAAGCTGGTATCTATGACAACGCTCTAAGACTGCATAAGTTTTTCCCTCAAAATCAAGATAGTTACCCGGTTGGGGTGTCCAATCAAGCTGTAGTTTACCAAGAGATTGACGCGGATGTGTTAAAATTACCTCTGTGGGTAAGGAATTTAGCTCCATAATATGTTATCTGAATTTAGTTATTGAGCTTCTGATCACTAATTAGGATGTTTTTGCTATAACCTAGATCTTATCTAAATAAGATTAAGCGTGTTTTGTCAATACATATAATAATTTATATGTTTTTATAGATTGTTTAATATTTGATTATAACTTGACAATTATCTGAACAAATATATAGATTATTAATTATAGGTATTGTAGATAACTTCTAGGAAAATTACGATTAGTTTACATATCTTTACAAATCGGCATCTATGGGAGAGGGTGATTTAGGTAAACACTTGATGTCTATGTTGCTGATTATGACTGAATCAGAGGGATATTAGTAGATAAATTGTCCAAAGTGTCTATTACATTGTTTAAAGTTATGTAGCCTTTTGCTTACAAGCTATCAAGCCCTGGGGTAAACTATGCCTTGATTATGATTTTGTCATTCATTCTAGAAGAACACCCAAGAGGAGAAGTTTTTCAATGTCTCATACCGTAAAAATCTACGACACCTGCATTGGCTGTACACAATGCGTTCGCGCTTGCCCCACTGACGTACTGGAAATGGTTCCTTGGGACGGCTGTAAAGCTGCTCAAGTGGCTGCGTCTCCCCGCACTGAAGACTGTGTAGGTTGTAAGCGGTGTGAAACAGCTTGCCCCACCGACTTTTTGAGCATTCGCGTTTATTTAGGCGCTGAAACAACTCGCAGTATGGGCTTGGCTTACTAAGAATTTTAAGTTTCTAAAATTTCTAAATTCTTGGTAGTTTAGTGCTGGGGAGTGAGAATAGGAGAAATATTGAGATTCTTCTCTCATTCCTCAGCATTTTTGTTGTTCTTTGTCAGTTGTCAGTTGTTCTTTGTCAGTTGTCAGTTGTTCTTTGTCCGTTGTCCGTTTTCAGGAAGAAGTTACCCACTGACCACTGACCACTGACCAATTTGTTAAAGTGACTTATTCGTTCCAGCAACTATACTTAAAATTTAATCATCCTGTCATTGGAGTGGTTTAAGCAATGTGCGGAATAGTGGGATATATAGGCACTCAGGCGGCAACAAATATTTTACTGGCTGGTCTGGAGAAGTTAGAATATAGGGGTTACGATTCGGCAGGAATTGCCACTATTTTGGAAGGTGACGTGCATTGTGTACGGGCTAAGGGTAAATTACTCAACTTGCGTTCTAAACTGGAACAAATCGCAAATCCTGCCCAAATTGGTATTGGTCACACCCGGTGGGCAACTCATGGTAAACCTGAAGAGTACAATGCTCATCCTCATTTAGATACGGCGCTGCGAATAGCAGTAGTGCAAAATGGTATTATTGAGAATTATCGAGAGTTACGAGAACATTTAAAGGCTTTAGGTCACATATTCCGTTCAGAAACAGATACAGAAGTAATTCCCCATTTAATTGCTGAATGTTTAAAGCATTCTTCTGATCATCAAGGTTCTGATTCTGTGTTTTTAGACGCGGTGAGGGAAGCTGTAAGTAAGTTAGAAGGGGCTTATGCTATTGCGACTATTTCTGCTGACTATCCTGATGAAATGATTGTAGTTCGTCAACAAGCGCCTTTAGTGATTGGTTTTGGCCAAGGTGAGTTTTTCTGTGCTTCAGATACGCCAGCAATTGTTCCCTATACCCGCTCTGTATTGACCCTAGAAAACGGGGAAATCGCTCGTTTGACTTCTTTGGGGGTGGAGGTGTATAACTTTGCTGGAAACCGCTTGAAAAAGCATCCCCGCACCCTGAACTGGAATCCTATTATGATAGAAAAACAGGGATTCAAACATTTTATGCTCAAGGAAATCTATGAGCAACCGGGGGTAGTACGGGATTGTTTGGAGGCTTATTTTTCTACGGAAGAGAGAGAAAATACTGAACAATCACCAGTAAACTTGGGTTTAAGTAGCGAATTTTACGCAGATTTAGAACAAATTCAAATTGTGGCTTGTGGTACGAGTTGGCACGCGGCATTAGTGGGTAAATACTTATTAGAGCAATTGGCAAAAATTCCCACTCAGGTACAATATGCTTCTGAATTTAGGTATGCACCATCACCGATAACGCCTAACACTCTAACTATCGGGGTAACTCAGTCGGGAGAAACTGCTGATACTTTGGCGGCTTTGTCTATGGAGAAGGAAAGAAGACAGGGAAAAGAGACTAAGTATCAAGCGCGACTTTTAGGAATCACGAATCGCCCGGAAAGTAGTTTGGGTAATATGGTTACAAATATTATCAATACTCATGGGGGAATTGAAATTGGTGTGGCCGCGACGAAAACTTTTGTAGCGCAATTGATGGCTTTTTATGCTTTGGCGCTAGATTTGGCTTATCGTCGTCATGAGATTAATTCTGTTAGATTTGAGGAAATTCTCACGGGTTTACGGGAATTACCGGGGGAAATTGAAGCGATTTTAGAAACTCAAGAACGTTATATTGAACGTTTGGTACATGATTTTTCAGAGACAAAAGATTTTATCTTTATTGGGAGAGGAATTAATTTTCCTATTGCTTTAGAAGGGGCTTTAAAATTAAAGGAAATTAGCTATATTCATGCGGAGGGTTATCCTGCGGGGGAAATGAAACATGGACCAATTGCGTTATTAGATGCTAAAGTTCCTGTGGTAGCGATCGCTGTTCCTGGTAATGTATATGAAAAGGTGATTTCTAATGCTCAAGAAGCTAAAGCCAGGGATTCTCGTTTAATTGGGGTAACATCTGTTAAAGATGATGAAGCGGGGGAGACATTTAATGATTTAATTCCGGTTGCGGAAGTGGAGGAAATTCTCTCACCAATTCTCACAGTTATACCGTTGCAATTGTTAGCTTATCATATTGCGGCGCGGCGGGGTTTGGATGTTGATCAACCGAGAAATTTGGCTAAGTCGGTAACAGTTGAATAATTGATATTTTGCTGATTTAGTGAATAATTAGGTGGGGAATACCCACCTGATAAAAAAGATCTAAAATTTCGATAAGAACCCAAAAACCGCTTGACTAATTCTCCTCTAGAACACCACACTTTGTTTATTCTCAATTCAAAAATGGGTTGGTGGCTAATTTCAAAATACTGTACCGCTATTCAAAATGGATTTCAATTAATTTGGAAATACTTTGGACAAATCCCAATTCCTCAAGCAAACTTCCCTTCTTGATCAAATTCTCACCACTAAAAAATCAGATCCAAAAGCATATACAACCACATTAGAAACAGAAATACATCAACTAGTTTATCAACTTTATGAATTAACACCAGAGGAAATTCAAATCATAGAAAATACCTAATTTAGTATAGTCAAGCAGATAAAATACCTGCTTAACCTGACCATTAATTCTTTAATCTTCCGTTTGCTGCTTCACTTCGCGGGACTCCAACCAAATTGGGACAAAAATCACAGCAACTAAGATAAGTAACGCCAAAATTGCAAATTTACTTACCCAGGCCACCAATTGTTCCAGAGAAATAATTCTCCCCGCAAAAAAAGCTAAAGTCACCATGACACTACCCCACGCAGTCGCCCCAGCTACATTATAAATCAGGAATTTACCAAAGGGCATTTCCGCTATCCCTGCTAGTGGTGAAGCAAAAATTCGCAATAAAGCAAAAAATCGCCCAAAAAATACAGCCTTAGCAGCGTTTTCCGTAAATTGCTCCTTAATACTCAACAGTCGTACCTCTGAAATGCGGAAAATCTTCCCAGCTTGGAGCAGAAAAGGCCAACCACCCACCCTACCTATCCAATAGCCGCAATTACCACCAATGACAGCCCCTCCCACCGCATTACCAAGAACCAGCCAATAATTTAATTCATTGCTACCAGCTAAAAAACCACCAACAATGGTTACTGTTTCCCCAGGAAGAGGAATACCTAAATTTTCTAGCAATATTCCCAAAAAAATCGCTAAATAACCGTAATTATGAGCAATTTCTTGGATGTTTTCTAGTGAAATTAGCTCAAAAGACATCTGTTACCACCAAGTTTACAAGTTTTTACCTGTACATATCTTTGCTTGCTTTTGGTGAGAGTGTCAATTAAACCCCAACAACAACTTATCATTTTTCAGTTTTATATATATAATTAACATAATGATAAGTTTGTTACCGAAATTAACCGGAAATAATGCTTATACTACAAAGAAAGATCTACAAATTATACGATACAACTACTGAATAATTTTCTCAACCCCACTGCTATTAATGCAGATAAATTTGCGAAAATATCTATTATGGGGTTGAATTATCAACAGTATTGATATCAGTTTTCTGTTCCTTTTGTGTTTCAAATACTCGGTTAAATTTATGACTCTTACACAAGAACGCCAAGTAGTTTTGTTTAAACCCCAAGGTAGTATAGACCTAGATAGTGGTACAGTATTAAGTGAACAGATGGCTGAAATTAAGCCTCAAGACCACCAACTCTGGGTTATAGACTTATCAGACGTTGATTTTATGGACAGTTCTGGGTTAGTTCCCCTCGTTAAGGGACTTACCACAGCGCGTCAAAGTGGTTGTCGCTTAGTCCTTTGCAGTGTCAAAGCTCCGGTTAAATTGATTTTGGAGCTTACCCAGCTTGATTTAGTATTTGAAATTTTCCCGACCTATGAAGATATTTTCGCTCCTGTTACCAATAATTAGTTATTATTAGCAAACTGGAGTTTAGACCAAATTCAGTATTTTTATATCTTTAAGATTCCTGATTTCTCTAGGAAGTCGGGAGTCTGGGGAGTAAGACGGAGGGGTGAATTTGATGATAAGTGCAACTATAGGCGGACGCTATTATATTACTAGAAAGTTGGGACAGGGTGGATTTGGAACTACTTATTTAGCAAAAGATACCCAACTTCCTGGTTCTCCTGTTTGTGTGGTTAAACATTTTACACCATTAACTACACAACCAGAACAATTACAAAAAGCTCAAGAATTGTTTGAACGAGAAGCAGGAGTTTTACAAAAACTTAACTATCCACAAATACCCAGACTTTTGGCATTTTTTACGGAAAATCAACAGTTTTTCATAGTTCAAGAATTTATTAAAGGATATGATTTAACAAAGGAATTACCACCTACATCTACTACTGCTAATATCAGTGAAGCATTTGTTATTAAATTATTAAAAGATATTCTGGAAGTATTGGAATATATTCATGGTGAAGGTGTAATTCATCGTGATTTAAAACCAAGTAACATTATGAGACGAGAAGATGATAAAATAGTTATTATTGATTTTGGAATTGTTAAACCTGTCAAAGAAGTTAATCATCAAGAAGATGATACTAAAATAATTGGTAATAAACAAATTATTAACCAAGAAAATGCTAATCATAATCCGACAAGATTTGGTACTGAAGGATATACACCAATAGAACAAAGACGAGGTCAACCAGAATTTAATAGTGATATTTTTGCTCTAGGAATGATTGCAATTCAAGCACTTACAGAAATAGAGGGTAAAGATATAAATAATGATAACAATAATAAAAACTACGAAATAAGTTGGCGTTATTATAGTAAAATCAAAGTTAGTGATCAACTGGCAGACATTTTAGATAAAATGGTCAAATCTGATCATAAATACCGTTATCAGACAGTCACAGAAGTATTAACAGCATTACAAAAAATATCTATAAAAAGTCCATTAATACCACCTAAAATTTATCATTTACTCCTGAAAATTGCCCCTTTAGGATTAATCATAATCATGGGAATAATTGCATTTTTAAACCGTCCTATTTCTGAATGTGATGGAAAATTAGCAACTTATAAAAATCAGGAACATAATATAGAAATTGAATATCCTGAATGTTGGTTCGCGGACGAAACTCCTATCTCTGTCATTGGTATTGGTAAAATAGTTACATTTATTCAACCTCAACAAAAAGCTAGATTGATTATTAGTAGTTCTCAATATTCGGGAACTTTAGAAAATTACGGGGAAGACCAGGAGAAGATGATCAAAAGTAACCTAGAATCATCAAATATCATAGAAAAAAGTTCAACTATTATCGCAAATCAAACAGGACAAAAAATAATTGTCACTGGTAAAAATGAACAACAAAAAATCAAAAATATGTATGTTATGACTTTAAGAAAAAATCAAGCCTATTTAATTACCTATACTGCACCCATAGATGATTATGATAAGTTGATCAAACCTGTACAAGATATGATAAAATCATTACAGATTGATTAAATTAATCTATAATATCAATATTATTTTGAACTCGTTCCCAGACTCCGGCTGGGAATGGGAGTTTGAGGCTCTGCCTCAAATACAATGAATATAGTGGAGGCAGAGCCTTCTGTGGGCATTCCCCGGCAGGGACGAGGGAAATATAATGGAGGCAGAGCCTCCTGTGAGCATTCCCCGGCAGAGCCAGGGAACGAGGGAAATCCTGAAATAGTCAAGATTGCGGAAAAGTTTATCTTTGCTAATTGTTACAATCCTCATCATGTTGGGGAGTTTCTGCAAAATTATTCTTATTATTGACAACCTATAAACTAGGTTTTTTAGGTGTTGTCTTATGCCTATTTAATCAATCATTTCTGTATTAGGTAATACTTTATCTATTTTTTGTAGATCGGGTTAAGCAACAGCGCAACCCGACGTTTAGGTTGGGTTTTGTACCTCAACCCAACCTAAAAGCCCGCTTAAGAGGCGACGCTGATGTTGGATTTTGTACCTCAACCCCAAACTACGAATTTACTACAGGTATACTACAAACTGCCTAACAGGTAATGAAATCCCCAAAGCCTAGTGTGTTAATTCTGAATCCCTTATCCCATAAGACTTCATGCACAAAATGTGTCGCATATTTTTATGAGAAAGTGCCTGGAACAGATGCTTTCGGTGTAAACTACGGTAACACCAATAATTTCCCAGGAAATCGCTCCAAAACACACAAAATTAACATACTACCCAAAGCCTAAGAAATCGGTTGTTTATTTTTTGATAAGAAATACTTATAATCTTGTGTAACGCTTATGGGTTATAGTCTATGGAAGAGGAAAATTCCACTGCCCGTCCACACAACCCAGCCCCGTCCCAAATCATACAAAAAACTCTTGCCAAACGCCTGCCGGCCAGTAGGGAGATGACCTGGTAGTGCGTTTGTACTAAAGGTGTAACTATCGTGGTAGAGCCATTCATTATTTTTTCTCCAACCGACGCGATCACCTAACTTCTTAAAAGTATCCCAGTCGGGTTCACCATCTAATTTACCACCCAAGTCCAGCCAAATTTGCTTTTGTACAGAAAAGCCAAACTTACCGTTGCTATATTTTACCCATAATTGATCCATTTTCCGCAATTCCTGTCTGGGAAAATTTTTCACATCTTCAAGTCTTAACGATCCTTTCTGTTCTCGTTTAGTTAACTTTACCATCAAGTTCCAAGTTTCTAAATCTGCATCTCGCCATTTTCCTGCTTTTAACAATGCTTCTAAATTTTGAAATATGGCAGGTGTAGATTCATTTGTGGGACTAGGATTATTAGGAGGGGTATTTGCTGCAATCCGCACATAGATATTAATGGGAATACCAGCAAATCTATCTCTTTCCCTATTGTCATATTCATCACCTCTGCCATGAATACCTATCAACTCACCTTCTGAATTTAACACTGGTCCGCCACTCATGCCCTTGAGGGTGGGATTGGTATAAACTAAATTGTAACCACCATCTATGGTTACTTGAGTAGCATGAGCGGAAACTTGTCCATCAAAGCAATCATAAAGCGGTGCAGGAATACTAGGGGTGGAAAGACGAAACCCAGTAACATAAACATTATCCCCACGTTTTATTAAGTCAGAATTACCAAATTTAGCTACTTGATAGGTTTTACTACTAACAAATTTCACCACAGCTAAATCTATCCCTGTTCCCAGTGGTTGAATATTTTGGTTCTGAATGGGATAACGTTGTTGATCGGGGGTGATAATGGTGTATTTTAAACTAGGATTTTTAACATTGTGAAAAGCTGTGAGAACAGTATAAGTATTACCTTCTTGTTTAATTAAAATTCCCGAACCATTATCTTTATTATTAATATCAATTAAAACCGTGATTTTTTGGGCTATTTCATCTACTTCTTTATTGCATGATAAATTCTTAGCTGTAGTTGGTTGGATTATGGTAAAAAACGTAAAAATAAATAGTGTGGGAATAGTGTATTTATAGTTCATACAAACACCTAAAAAGGAAGTTGACTATGGAGAAGGTTTGAGTTTATCTATAGCTATAGCCCAATTTAAACGGACTATTTGTTGATGCAGTTTTTCATCTGCTGGTGTACCATCTATGAATACTGAGGGAACGTCCCATAATGGATAAGCGTGCATTCCATTAACACCGATTAATTGACCATTTTCATTTAATAATGGTCCTCCACTCATACCTTTTTCCAGCTTGTTTGTATATCCTATTTGATATCCTCTTTCTAAGGCTTTTTCTAGAACTAGCACTATTCTACCTGTTGTGAATGTGAACTGTTTAACTGTGTTTTCTGATTCATAAGCGGGAAAACCCGCAATAAATACTTTATCTCCTATTTTTGATTGAGTCCCAATACTTGCTACTGCATAAATTGTACTACTAGAAAATTCCAACATGGCTAAATCATATTTACCAAACTTCATTTTTTTAGATACTTTGGCTTTATGTATTTTCCTGTCTGGCGTTTCTATGTTGTAAGGACTTTGACCTGCTTCTAAAACATGAGCGTTTGTTAATACTGTGTAAATATTGCCATTTTTCCTAAGTAAAATTCCTGAGCCAAGAAACTCCGTTGACAGGATTTTAACGGTAATATCTGTTGCTTGTTGTTTTACTTGTGCTGGAGAAAGTCGGGTTAGTGGTTGGTTTATGGGAGTATCCCTGGTATAAATACTAGCATTTAGGCTTAAATTGGGTACTAGTAAACACAAACCACTAACACAGGTGATGAATTTGATAATTGTAAAATTTGACAACTTGAAAAGATGTATAGTTTATTTTTGCTCCGCTGGTAAATTATTTAAGTAAGTATCAAAATCAAACATGATATCATCAGTGTTAGAATTTTGATTCATAATTTCAGCGCCAGCTAGAGCTTGACGATTAAATAACCTATTAGCTACCTCTCTACCATTTGTACCTTGTCTGAGGGTAAATAGTAAATTGCCGGAGTTACAGACTGTGTTAGAGTCAATTCCAGAACAAATTACAGTTTCCTTGTTGACTATTCCAGAGGCGATTTTTTTCAGTGTACCATTATCGTAATTTCTTTGAAATCTTCTTGATACTTCCTGACATCGCTTTTTAGGGCTATATTTTAATGGAAACTGGTTTGATATCCAACCCATAATCTTACGGTTTTGACCGTCTTCTGTACGGGTAAAGGTGAAATATTGTCCACCTTCTGCGGCACAATAGAATTTATTACTTCCAGCGTAACTAGGTTGACCCATGGACGCAAGGCTTGCTAAGGCTGTTAATGACACTGTAGCAAATATTTGAGTCAATTTTGGGTATAGTTGATCAGATATTTTTGTGGCCATATATTCAATTATTTGTGTGATTTCAATGATATTTTAACTCATAAGTAAGTATTAGGGAGTCAAGAATTTTCCTTTTGTCTATCCTCTAGAGTAATGATAATTGCTCATTAGGAGGCTTAAAATCCATGTGTTGATATGCTGCTTTAGTCGCTATTCTCCCTCTTGGTGTCCGACTTAAATAACCTATTTGCATTAAATACGGTTCATAAACTTCTTCAATGGTTTGTGTATCTTCCCCAGTGGTAGCAGCAATGGTTTCTAAACCTACCGGACCACCATTAAAGTTTTCAATTATTACACTGAGCATTTTTCTATCTGTCCAATCTAATCCACAGGGATCAACTTGAAATAGTTGTAATGCTTCTGCTGCTACAGTTTCATTAATTTCCGCAAAGGACTTTACTACCGCATAATCACGGACTCGTTTTAGTAATCTATTCGCAATTCTCGGCGTTCCTCGTGAACGTTTAGCTATTTCTGTAGCTCCATCTAGTTTAATTGCGGTTTGTAATAATTCAGCGGTACGAATAACAATCCTTGTCAGTTCCTCCACTTCATAAAAACGCAACTTTTGAATTAAGCCAAAGCGATCGCGTAAAGGAGAAGTTAAAGCTCCGACGCGAGTTGTCGCACCCACTAAGGTAAATTTAGATAAAGCTATACTTCTAATTCTGGCGCTAGGACCCTTACCCACGGTAATATCTAAACGATAATCCTCCATTGCTGGATACAGAATCTCCTCTGTCATCCGTGATAAACGATGAATTTCATCTATAAATAACACATCGCCTGGTTTCAAATTTACCAATAACCCGACAATATCCCGTGGTCGTTCTAAAGCTGGAGCGCTGGTAATTTTACAATTTACCCCCATTTCTGACGCTAAAATCATGGCCATTGTGGTTTTCCCTAAACCTGGAGGTCCATACAATAGCAAATGATCCATAACTTCATCCCTAGATTTAGCCGCTTTAATCGCTATATCTAAAACATCCTTTAAATCCTTCTGGCCAATGTAATCAGCAAATCGTTGAGGACGAATACTCTCTTCTGGTTTTCCTTGTTCATTAATAGCAGCCGCTGATTGTAACAGATTTTCTGTGGGAGGTACTTTGGCTAATTCCCGTTGTTTTTTTGCTTCTCCATTAGGTTCTGGAGACTGTTTTTTGGAGGAGATAATCGCCATAATTTTAGGAATTCAGAAGTACAGAAATGGGATATTCAGCAGTTCACAGGCAAGTTCAGTATAGGATATTTGCGGTTAGTTGAAAATACAGATACTATTTTAAAAATATAAATATTTATTTCATTGTGTAAATTTACCAGTTATCTCTCTTTGGATAATTTCACCAATATAGCGACAATTATGGGATAATTAGCCGTATATAGCCCCAAATAAGGCATAGAGCGGTTAAGTATTTGATATCGCAGTTGAATACGATTAACCCCACTATGCTATCTTACCTTCATATTAGAGCAATTAACTACCCCATCCCTTGCTGACTAAAATGGGATATCATCTGGATCTGGTTCTGGACCAACTCCTACAGGGGATGGAGACTGAACAGGTGCAGGGGGTTGGTATGTCGGTTGAGAGGCTGCTACCTGGGTAACTGGGGCTGATTGCGGGTGGTTTGATTCATAATTATTCGTAGGGACATAGTTTGACTGTGCTGCGGGCGGTTCATTGACCGATGTGGTTCTCATCACTGCTGCTGGTGAACTGGTATAATTACCCTGTCCAATGGCGTGAATCTTTTGGACTGTCAATTCTGCGCGTTTTTCTTTAAATCCTTCGGGACGATCAATTGTATTCATGCCTAAGCGTCCTTCAATGATCACGCGATCGCCCTGATGATAACTTTGATGAATCTCTTTAGCTAAATTTCCCCAACCTACGACTTTTAAAGGGTGGGAAGGATCATCCGGTTTTACTCCCGCTACATGAACAATCATTTCCGTAATTTCTAACCCATCTGGTGTATGACGCAGTTGGGGATCATCGTAAATTTCTGCCATTAAAATACAACTATTCATCAATTTCTCCTGATCCTTGATTTAATCCTATATATAACCTAGCCCTAGGCCCGCTCCAATACTTGGTATTGAATTAACTTAATTCTTACATAGATCGATCATGTCAGTCTACAAAGTTTTTCTAAATAGGCAACCACTACTAGTTATAATTTTCTGTAAGTTGAAAGAAACCTGAAGATGAGCGTAAAAATTACATTAAAATAAAGATTACGCTTCTATTAAATTGATCAGCTGATACCCAAATTAGGAGGAATATATATGGCGCTTGTACCTATGCGGTTGCTATTGGATCACGCTGCTGAACACGGTTATGGCATTCCCGCTTTTAACGTTAACAACTTGGAGCAGATTCAGGCAATCATGAAAGCCGCGACTGAAACAGACAGTCCTGTGATTTTACAAGCTTCTCGCGGTGCTCGTAATTATGCAGGGGAGAACTTCTTGCGCCACCTGATTTTGGCGGCTGTAGAAACCTACCCGGAAATTCCCATTGTCATGCACCAAGATCATGGTAATGCTCCTTCTACCTGCTACTCAGCCATTAAGAACAACTTCACCAGTGTCATGATGGATGGTTCTTTGGAAGCTGATGCTAAAACTCCTGCCAGCTTTGAATATAATGTTAAAGTTACCAGCGAAGTTGTCAACGTCGCTCACTCTTTGGGTGTCAGCGTTGAAGGTGAATTGGGCTGTTTGGGTTCTCTAGAAACCGGCGCTGGTGAAGCTGAAGACGGTCATGGTTTTGAAGGTACTCTTGACCATTCTCAACTATTAACTGACCCCGATGAAGCTGTTGACTTCGTAGAAGCAACTCAAGTAGATGCTTTGGCTGTTGCTATCGGTACTAGTCACGGTGCTTATAAGTTTACCCGCAAACCCACCGGCGAAATTTTAGCTATTAGCCGCATTGAAGAAATTCACCGTCGTTTACCTAATACCCATTTGGTTATGCACGGTTCTTCTTCTGTACCTGAAGATTTGTTGGCCCTAATTAACCAATATGGTGGCGAAATTCCTGAAACCTACGGTGTACCTGTGGAAGAAATCCAAAAAGGTATTAAGAGTGGTGTACGCAAGGTAAATATTGACACTGATAATCGGTTAGCGATTACTGCGGCTGTGCGTGAAGCTTTGGCTGCTAATCCTAAGGAATTTGATCCTCGTCACTTCCTCAAGCCTTCTATTAAATATATGCAAAAGGTTTGTGCTGACCGTTATGTACAATTCGGTACTGCTGGTAATGCAAGCAAAATTAAGCAAGTTTCTTTAGAAGATTTTGCTGCTAAGTATGCTAAGGGCGAATTAGTAATGAGAGCGGCTGCTAAAGTTTAATTTAGCACCCTAAGGGTTAGGGTAATTAATATTACTCTACACGAATAAACCGGGTAGCGTTAAAGTTCCCCGGTTTTTATTAATTAATGTGCTATAGTTAATTAATGGCATAAATAAAGCTCTCTGTTAAGAATACCTTGTCTAAATTGGAAAAAGCCTTGATTTGTAGGTTGGGTTGAAGCATAAAACCCAACATGAGCAATGATTGATAAATTTGTTGGCAAAAAAGGCCAAAAAATAGGGGAAAGTTGAACTTTTCCCCCGTTGCTGTTATGATGATCATTTGGCTGTTGATTTTCTTTGAGTTTCTTTCTGAGCATCTGTCTTTGTTTTTTTAGTTGCCGTTTTCTCGCAGAACCACCTCGGCCTTTGTCGTTTCTGCCTTCTTGACGTGGGGACTCCCAGCGTTTAAGCTGCATGGTTTTTGTGGATAAAATTTCACAGTCTACCAATATTATAGCATAGTTTTTATTTCATGTCTACTGCATTTTCCGTCATTTTTGGCTGTCATAGTTTTAACCTTGCTGGATATAACTATGCAACATAACTAAGGTTTCCGCTAATTGACTCAAACGGTTTTCTATGCTTTGTTTTCTTCCTAACAATTGTCGTAATCTTTGGTGACGAGCGATCGCTATACTCACACTAGGGACTTGTTCGACAGGACAGGGGCGCGACCATACCTGACCAACCGCATCTAATCCACATAGTTTATAGTCAGTATGTAGCATTTTAGATGATTCTTTTTCGTCATTGGCGCAAATTTCTTCTATATAGTTCATTAACCGAGCTACTTCAGCATGGCGGAGAGTAGCTGTTCCAACTGTTTCTGATTCTTGGACATTAGATTCTAACCAACCATCAATAATTTGTCCTTCCAAGTAAATATTCTGAATTTGCTGTACTATTTTTTGCAGTTCTATCTGCCAGCTCGCAACTTTTTCTTGAATTTCTTGGAGCATATTCATGGCCAGCGCTGGATTAGCGCAGTGACGATGATTACTAAAGGAAGGAGTTTTAAATTTGGGAAGAGTTGGGGTTTTTTCTCCATTCCTTTGGGACGGAAAAACTGGGACTGAATCATGGTGAGGAAAATTTATTTCCTCTGCAGTTACAGAACTTTCTTGATCTGTATCTAAATTGGTATTATGGACTTCTTCCCTACCTTGAGAACTTTCTGTAGATTCCTGGGGACGAACACTAATGCGAAAGGAGAAAGAGCGTTTTGTTTCCTCACCTATTTCTGTGATGGTATCATCATTACGAGTTTTCAAATCATGTAGCGTGGCCTCTATTCGTTTTAGTCCTGCTTTCATAAAAATATCCTAGAATTTATGGTCTTGGCCAAGAAAGAATTCAGAACCACAGACGGAATTTTTCTCAAATTGGTAAATTTAGTTGGCTTTCCCGTGGGGATACTTTATTTAACTTGTGTATTCTTCCTTTTTAAACATTATATGATGAGTAAAGTGATTTTGGTGACAGGTGCAGCCCGTTCTGGTAAAAGTGAATGGGCAGAGGATTTGGCAATAAACTCGCAAAAAACTGTGGTGTACATTGCCACAGCTAGACAAAATCCAGATGATTTAGAATGGCAGCAGCGGATTCAAAAACATCAACAGCGCCGTCCTCCAGATTGGATAACTCTCTCTGTACCTGTAGAATTGACTGCTACTTTAGCTCAATCTCAGCCGAATACTTGCCTGTTGGTTGATTCTTTAGGAACTTGGGTGGCTAATTTTCTGGAAGATGATGATCTAGATTGGGAAAATAGAATAATAGAGTTCTTAAATATTTTACCGTTAGTTGAGGCTGATATTATATTTGTGGCGGAAGAAACTGGTTGGGGTGTAGTTCCAGCTTATCCTCTGGGGCGCAAATTCCGTGACCGTCTGGGGGCTTTAGTTCGACAATTAGGGAGAATTTGTGAACCTGTTTATTTAGTTGTAGGTGGTCATGTTCTCAATTTGAGTTTATTGGCTGTACCGTTACCAGTACCGCGCAGTTCGGTGTATGGTCTATTTAATAATGATGATTCCTAATTAAGCTGCTGTGCATTTGACTTGTATAAGTCTAGCGGGCAAGAAGCCCGCACCACAAGCCCTAACTATTTTAGGATTATTAACTTTAGCGGCGTAACAGCTTAATTACAACTTTTGCATATTGTGACTAACAGGATCAAAATTTCTAGGAAATTTCGTGCTTTCATCGTAATATGCACCATGTAAATTCGCTCCATATAATTTAGTGTAATGCAGTTTAGTACCTCGCAGATTCGCTTCAGTGAGATTGACACCAGATAGATTTGCTCTAGTTAAATTTGCCTGTGCTAAATTTGCCCTACTTAAATCTGCTCCCCAAAGTTTAGCCTTAGCTAAATTAGCCTCGCTTAGATCTGCTCCCCATAAATTAATTCCTGGTAAATAGACATTAATTAATTTAGCTTTGATTAAATTAGCAGAAACAAAATATCTTTGACCTGCAAGATAACGCCGTTTTAGTTCCTCAGTTTCCATATCTAATTAAGCCACAAAACCTCTATCTCCACAATACTTCCTAAGTTATTGATTGGCGTTTTGTGACCATCAAAATTTTTGCCCATATAAAACTAAACTGTATTATTAGACACAATTAAGTTAATAATACTTATGCAAATGTAACTATTTTACATATAAAAAACGCCTGAGTTGTTTAACCCAAGCGTTTCCCCGTATAACTTTTTACCAATTCACTATTTTTGTGACATTTAAAACCCGCAACTAAGATAACAAAAAGTATAAATAGTGCTAAGGAACTTGTAACAAATATAAAGTGAATTGGTATCACTCCTTGCATTCACTAAAGATATCTCTTTTAAAGTGAAATAGCTAGTGTAGAGAGTGACACTTTCTTGACTGAACACTAGTTAAATATAAACCCTGGCAAATAGTAGCTAATAAAACACTAATAAGCAGCAAGTAGCAGGTATTTTTATAGTAAAAACGCGCATATTATCAGTATGGTTATAGTAGTTGAAGTTTAACCATGCTGATTGTCAACGATAAAAATGATCAAATGCTAATATCTGTAGTCGCAGTTACAGCTTTAACAGGAATTAAATAATTAATCTGAGAATACTGATTTTCTGAGAATTTTCTGAGCTAAAATGGAGCTAGTGGGGTCATCTCTGGTAGTAAATTCTTTAAATTGCACATTTACACAACTCCAGCGAAAATGTCTCAAGAACCTCAAAAGTCACCTCAAATCCAAGAACTAATTGGACTGAAACCACAACACTTTGCTGACCTAATTAGAGCCGCACAATTAATTTTTGATCCGACTGCGGGGGTTACTGGTAGAAATGTCAGAATTAATTGGGAAGATTTTGGTATTCCTCAAAATATAGAGGATAATCTCAGAATTCTTGGTGAAGAATTTCAATATGCTTCTCCCCATGTTCCTGTTGATTTTATTTGGGGTAAGTTAACTACAGAAACTCGAATTTGGTTTCTGGAAAATAAGGAGCAATTATGGCAGTTTGAAGAAATTTTACCTGCACTTGACGAAGATTAACTATTGCCAAAAACACTTTTTTAAGTAGGATATATAAATTTTATATCCTACTTATTTACCAGAAAAAATTTATGGAAATTATAAATTCTCGGGTTTTATTGGTTTCGTTGTCTTTGATATTTCCCATGATAGATCCAGTTGTTAATAAGCCTGTAATGGCTTTAGTTGCTAGGACAATAAATGATAATCAGTCAATTATTAATCAGCAAATATTCGTTAATAAAAGTGAATTTGGGGTTAGGATAATTAATTCATCAGGAAAGGTCAATTTTTTCCCAACAACTAAAGTTCCCTTAAAAGAAGGTGATGCTTATGGTTGGAGAATTACAATTGATAACTATCAAGGTGAAGTAAAATGGCGTGAAGTTTTGACCTTACCAAAATATCCAGAAACTTGGATAACAGAAGATCATAAAAATTTCTCAATATCAGCAGATGGAAAAACAGCGATTTCTCAGCGCACAGTAATACCTATTAATGGTGTAATTGAAAATTTTTGGACTATTTCTCCTGGAGATCCTTTGGGTAAACATCAAATAGAAGTTTATATTGATGAACGTCTAATTGGTACTTTTGTATTTGAAATAGTTCCATTTTAAAATGACAGTTTTGTGCTAAATATAAACATAGTATCTTTTTTGTAGACTAATTATGTCAATCTCATCTTACATTTTTCTAGCTGGTGCTAGTCGCGGTGTTGGTCAAGAAATCGCTAAATATTTGACAGCACAACAAATTCAGGTTAAGGCACTCTTAAGAACAGAATCCGCTGCTATGGAACTAAAAGCAATGGGTATTCATCCAACTTTAGGAGATGCCTTAAATATAACTGATGTTGAACAGGCAATTTTAGGAAATGAACCTATTAAAGCTGTTATCAGTACATTAGGAGGCTTACCTACGGATGATATTAAACCTGATTATATTGGCAATAAAAACCTCATTGATGTGGCAATTAAAGCAGGAGTTCAAAAGTTTATTTTGGTGACTTCTATCGGTAGTGGTAATAGTGTTGTAGCTTTACCTCCTCAAGCTTTAGAAGTTCTCAAACCAGTTTTAATTGAAAAGGAAAAAGCCGAACAATATTTAATTTCCAGCGGACTTAACTATACAATTATTCGTCCTGGTGGTTTAAAATCAGAACCGGCAACCAACAACGGAATTATTACCGAAAATCATCGAATTGTTGGTACTATTCATCGTGCGGATGTTGCCCAATTAGTTTGTCGCTGTTTACATTCTGCTGATACTAATAATAAGATCTTCTCCGCCGTAGATCGAAATATGATATATCCAGGATTACCGGAGTTTGTGGAATTTAATTTAGATTAATTAGGTACTACGACACTAATCTAAAGCAACAATTAATAAAGCAGATGAAATTGGGTTTTCAGGTGTTTTTAATAAGTGGTTAATTTCTACCATTTTAACCAGAAAATACTACCCGAAAACCACAAATTCTTAAACCACCATCTGCTTCATTCCAACTTCTACTAGCGCTGCGACAAAGTTCAGCGCTAAAATTCCATGCACCACCTCTTAAAACCCGACGATGTTTATCACCTCCATCTTCCCATACACTACCATTTGTAGGTGCACCATGATAATTATTATGCCAAGAATCTGCACACCATTCCCAGACTAAACCGTGCATATCATATAAACCAAAAGCATTAGCAACTTCAAAATAACCAACATTTGTTGTTTCTTTACGAAATCTACTTTTAGGTTCGACAGAATAAGTATCGCTACCACTACAGTTAATTAAATCGGAAGTAATTGTTTCTCCAAAATGAAAAGATGTGGTAGTTCCCCCACGACAAGCATATTCCCATTCAGCTTCACTGGGTAAACGATATTGTCTTCCAGTTTTGACGGATAATCTTGCACAAAATTCTACAGCTTCATACCAAGAAACATTTTCTACTGGCAAATTTGCACCTTTAAATTTTGATGGGTTGGGGTGCAATGGTTGTTTAATTTGAGGTAAAGCTACTACCGTTCTCCATTGTAATTGTGTAATAGGATATTTTCCCATAAAAAATGGTGGAACTATAACTTGATGTTGAGGACGTTCATCATCATCACCTTCACAACTGAGAGAACCCATGATAAAATGTCCACTAGGAATTGATACCATTTCCAAAGTTGTATTTCTGCCTAATTCTTCTGCAAAATATTTAGTATTGCGTCTATCTCTGTTAACTTCTCTCCCAGAAGTATCTACAGTAATCACATAAAAATCGAAATTGTATAAGGGAGGTAAGGGAACAGTAATTTTTGCAGGAAGTTCGGGAGGTGGTGGTATTAATGCTTGTTGAGTAAAGGGAGAAAATTTGATAACTACGGGAGATTTAGGAGAGTTTAAATCATCTAAAATATCCATTGCTGACTGATATCTATCATTAGCAAAATGTTGGAGTAATTTATCTAGAATCTGCCTTAATTCTTGACTAATATTAATTCTTTTGATTTGCAATCTTTCTGTCCATAACCATTTAGCATTCATAGCATCATAAAGATGATCTTGAAGTTGTCCATAATCATCCTGAAATGGTAAATCTTGAGTTAATAACCGTACACAAGTTACACCCAAAGCATATAAATCACTTGCTTGACAAGCAAAACCGGCCATTTGTTCTATTGGTGCATAACCAAGAGTATAAATAGCAGTTGCTTGTCTAGCTAAACTAGTTTGAGTAACTTGTTTTGCACCTCCAAAATCAATTAATACGGGTTTTTTATCACTATCTCGACGAATAATGTTTTCTGGTTTAATATCACGGTGAATGACATTATGTTTGTGAACAAAATCCAAAACTGGTAATAAATCAGCTAAAAGTTGCCTAATTTCTGTTTCAGAATAAGCTTGATTTTGTAGTTCCTCTAGAAGAGTTTTACCAATTATAAATTCCTGCACTAAATATAAGCTAGAACCCTGTTCAAAATAAGCCAAAAGTCGCGGAATTTGAGAGTGATTTTCTCCCAAATCATACAATCTAAAAGCTTCTTCTTTGAAAAATTTCGCAGCTTTAGCACGTTGTCCAGTTCCTTGAACTTGGGGGAAAAATTGCTTAATTACACAAGGTGCATTCAGTCTATCTACATCTTCAGCAGCGTAGGTTCTGCTAAATCCACCTTCACCTAATAACCTCAAAACCCGGTAACGATTTCTTAGGGTTTCTCCAAAGTTATTTTCTTGACAACTGAGACAATATGTAGCGGTTTTCGGGTTGAAGGGGTTGGAACAATTGGGATTTTGACAAATTTGCATAGAAGTTGGGAAAATAGCATCCTGTAAAAGTAATCCCCAATTTTATTAATTTGTCAAAATGATTTTGATTGTTGTTAGAAAAAAATAGTCAAAATATAAATTAGTTTATGGGGGAAGGTGAAAAAATCTAAGTTTTGATTTACTTATAAATAACACTTTCAGTTAGAAAAATCTGTGCTGTTTGTTGCACAGATTCTAATTTTTTTCTTAGTCTATTTACTGCTTTGTTGGTTTTTATACTTCAACTCAACCTACAAATCTACAAATCAAAGTTTTTCCAATTTGGACTAAGTACAGAAGCAAAACTTTCTAGAAATTTGGTATAGAGTGTCTATTTAATTAAGATCCCTGTGGGGAATACTAGCAGGAGTATTTAAGGGTAGAAAAAATCAAGGTAAAATACATAAATTCTCTTTTATATTATTGAATAATTTGATAATTACCATTGTAGTAGATTTGACAAGATTTTATGATTCTGGTATATTTATGCAGAGTCCTTCAGACGATATTCGTTTAGTAGGCCTTAATTTGGATGAATATTGTCAACAAAAACACAAGGCTGAATCATTGAAGAAAGCAACTCATCGAAATTACAAAGACCCTAATTCTTTGTATTGTGTTAACCCTAATTGAGAATACACAGTTATTAGCATAACAAGTGCTAAAGAACCACAATAAATAAAATCAATAAAGACCTAGATTTGTGGAGATTTAGCACTGCTAAACCGCTCCGTATTCAGGATATCTGAGATTGTGGGATAGGATTTCAAGATTGGGAAAATACCTACCCTACAATGATTTAAATTTCGCAGCTTAACTCACCGGCTTTTTTAGTAAAACGGCGATTTTCTCGATAATCTACCCGACAATCTATCACCGCTGGAACATCTTGCGCGAGTGCTTCTTTAAGTAGGGGAACAAAGTCTGCTACAGATTCCACTCGATAACCTTTTAATCCCATACTTTCGGCAAATTTGACAAAATCAGGATTACCAAAATGGACAAAAGATGAGTTACCAGCCCCAAATTGATTTTCTTGTTTCCACTCAATTAAACCATAGCCACCGTCATTAAAAATCAAAGTTACAAATGGTGTTCCAACTCGCAAAGCTGTTTCTAATTCTTGACAATTCATCATAAAACCACCGTCACCAGTAGCAGCGACAACTTTACGATTGGGATAGACTAATTTGGCTGCTAATGCACCAGGAATAGCAATACCCATGGCTGCAAAACCATTAGAAATAATGCAGGTATTGGGACTATGACAATGATAATGTCTAGCAATCCACATTTTATGTGCACCAACATCAGAAATCACAATATCATCTGGTCCCATAACTTGCCGCAAATCATAAATTAATTTTTGCGGTTTAATAGGAAATTCATCATCTTTAGCGTATTCTTCATAATCATCCCGAATATTAGCACGTAAGCCGATAGAATAGGGATTGGGTTTATTATGTCTATCTGCTAATTTTAATATCTCATTCAAAGAATCAGAAATATCTCCCACTATTTCTACTTGGGGAATATAACTACTATCAATTTCTGAAGAAGTTGCTGCTACATGAATAATAGGAATAGTCCCTTCAGGGTTCCATTTTTTGGGAGAAAATTCAATTAAATCATAGCCGATAGCTATAACTAAATCTGTATTATCAAAACCGCAGGTAATAAAATCTCGTTGTTGTAATCCCACAGACCAAAGCGCTAAAGGATGAGTATAGGGAATTACTCCTTTACCCATAAAAGTATTTACAACAGGAATATTCATTTGGGTAGCAAATTGGGTGACAGCGTCGCTAGATTTAGCCCTAATTGCACCATTTCCTACTAAAATAATGGGATTAATTGCTTGGGAAATTGTCGCAGCAGCAGCGCGAATACTAGCAAAGGAAGCATAGGTTTTTTCACTATTATCCTTATTTAAAGGTTTGCCTTCTACGGGCATAGCGGCTATATTTTCCGGTAAGTCAATATGAACTGCACCGGGTTTTTCTGTTTGCGATCTTTTGAAAGCTTTTCTGACAACTTCAGGTGTAATACTCGGTCTAACAATCTGTTTATTCCACTTAGTAACTGGGGCAAACATAGCCACCAAATCTAAATATTGATGGGATTCAATGTGCATTCTATCTGTTCCCACCTGGCCTGTAATTGCTACTAATGGCGCACCATCTAAATTAGCATCTGCTACTCCTGTCATTAAATTAGTTGCCCCTGGTCCAAGAGTAGAAAGACATACTCCGGCTTTTCCTGTTAATCTACCATAAACATCGGCCATGAATGCTGCACCCTGTTCATGACGGGTGGTAATAAATTGAATTGATGATGTTTTTAAAGCTTCTAAAACGTGCAGATTTTCCTCTCCAGGAAGTCCAAAAACATATTGAACTCCTTCATTTTCTAAACACTGTACTAATAATTCTGCGGTATTCATAATTTTGGTAATTGGTAATTGGTAATTGGTAATTGGTAATTGGTAATTGGTAATTGGTAATTGGTAATTGGTAATTGGTAATTGGTAATTGGTAATTGGTAATTGCTTAATTTTTTTCTTTCTTCTCTCTTTCTCCTGAACTCCTGTACGGGCGAACCGCAGTACGGATAAACGGTCGTCCTGTAAGGGCGAACGGCCGTTCGCCCCTACTTCACCCAAATGGTCTTGATATTCACAAATTCATGAATACCTTGAATACTTAATTCTCGTCCGTAGCCAGAACGTTTAATGCCACCAAAAGGTAAACGAGGATCAGATTTGACCATGCTGTTAATAAATACTGCCCCGGCTTCAATTTCTTGAATTAGGTGATTTTGTTCTTCTGTATTTGTTGTCCATGCACTTGCACCTAAACCAAATGGAGTATCATTCGCTAGTTTAATGGCCGCTTCGATATCAGGAACTCGGAATAATAATGCCACAGGACCAAAAAATTCTTCTTGAGCAATTGGTGTATCAACAGGAATATCTATGATAATTGTTGGCGGGTAAAAGTTCCCTGGCATTTCTGTTAAAGAATGTCCACCTGTGAGGATTTTTCCACCACTTTTAACGGCTTTTTTAACTTGTTCGTCTAATTCTTGGAGAATATCAAAAGTTGCCAATGGTCCCAAATCTGTATCTAAGTCCATAGGATTACCAATTTTCAGAGCTTGAAATTTTTCTAACAGCAATTTTTGAAATTTATCAGCAACAGCCTCAGCAATAATAAAGCGTTTAGCCGCAATACAAGATTGTCCATTATTCAACATTCTCGCTGTAACTGCGGTAGAAACTGCTGTTTCTAAATCAGCACTTTCTAAAACAATAAATGGGTCACTACCTCCCAATTCTAAAACAGTTTTTTTGATTTGTTTCCCAGATGCAACCGCTAGGGATATTCCCGCTGGTTCACTACCTGTTAAAGTAGCAGCTTTAACCCGATTATCAGCCATTAAATCGCTAACTTGAGCAGCCCCAATTAACAATGTTTGAAATACACCTGTCGGAAAACCTCCACGGTTGATAATATCTGCAATTGCCAGGGCGCACTGTGGTACATTAGATGCGTGTTTGAGTAAGCCCACGTTGCCCGCCATGAGTGCTGGTGCTGCAAACCGGAAAACTTGCCAAAAGGGAAAATTCCAGGGCATGACGGCGAGAATTACGCCTAAAGGTTGATATTTTATAAAACTATGAGCAGCATCGGTTTTAATGGTGACATCAGCAAGAAAACTAGGGGCATTTTCGGCGTAATAACGACAAACAAGGGCGCATTTTTCAACTTCAGCGATAGCCGCTTTTAATGTTTTACCCATTTCCAGGGTCATCAATTTCCCTAAATCTGCCTTTTCTTGGTCTAAAATTATTGCTGTCTGTTCTAACCAGTGGGAGCGCTCTAAAAAACTGGTCTGACGATATTTTTCAAAAGCCTTTCCTGCTATATCTAATTTAGCAGCAATTTCTGAATTTTTCAGCGGCTCAAAAGTTTTCAGTGTTTCCCCAGTGGTAGGGTTAATACTAGCTATAGCCATTACCTGACCTCCCATTAAAAAATAGTTTGAGGTAGTTTACTAATGTTATACACATTCACCACAGAAGCTAACACAAAAATTGTACTGGAAACAACCTTTTTTAAAAAATAATTTGTCATTAAATCAATACTTGCGCCAATTTGTCACATATTAGGTCATAAAACTTATAAAATTGGGATGGCTTCAAGATAATTTTAGCAAGGGTATTGCAAATTACTCTTACTTCTGTCCTGTAAACCACCAGTATGAATTAAAAGTAAAGATTCCGACTCAAAAAATCCTTTTGCTATTAAATCCATAACTCCATAAAACATTTTTCCTGTGTATATATAATCTAAAGGTATATGATGTTGTTCTTGAAAATCTTGACAAAATAGTTTTAACTTATTATTTATCTTAGCATAACCACCAAAATGATAATCAGATATAAGTTGCCAAGGTGCGGGAGAATTAATGGGTGTGGGTAAGTCAGAATTTAGGTAATTTTTTAGTAAGTCATTAATATCTTGATTGAGAAAATCACCACCTTTTAAAACAGGAAAACCAATTACTTTTTGTGATTGATTTAATGATAGTATTATTCCTGCTAATGTTGTTCCTGTACCGCAAGCTAAACAAATAGTATTAAATCCTTCAATTGTTTCTAGTATCTCTATACAACCACGCATACCATTTAAATTACAACCTCCTTCAGGAATAATAAATACTTTCCCAAATCGCTGTTTTAATTGGTTTTGTAATTCTTCTGTATGACGTTGTTTATATGTTTGACGATCAATATATACTAATTCCATACCTTGTGTAACTGCAAATTGTAAAGTAGAATTTAAAGGACTATTTTCTTCTCCACGAATTACCCCAATAGTGCGGAGTCCAAAAATATTTCCTGCGGCTGCGGTAGCATAAATATGATTAGAATAAGCACCTCCAAAGGTCAAAATCGTAGATAAATTTTTCTCCTGAGCTTCTACAAGATTATATTTTAGTTTAAACCATTTATTCCCGTTAATTTGGGGGTGCATAAGATCAAGACGCAAGACGTATAATTTAACATCTGCTTTATGTGCAATTTGACTATTAATTTTTTGAATAAGTGGCGGAAAAAAAATTGACGACATTTCCTAAAAAGGTTATTCTTTACTAGAATAGTACAAAATACTAAATTTATGGCTAAAGTTTTTGATTTTATCACCGAAGAATTGCAAAAGTTCATTATCACTCAACAAATATTTTTTGTCGGAACTGCACCTCTGAGTTCTACAGGCCATATTAACCTTTCTCCCAAAGGTTTAGACAGTTTTCGCATTCTTTCCCCCCACCGAATTGGTTATTTAGATGTAACAGGTAGCGGTAATGAAACATCCGCTCATTTACAGGAAAATGGGCGAATAACCTTGATGTTTTGTGCTTTTCAAGATCCTCCCTGTATTCTCCGTCTTTATGGTCAAGGACAAACTATATTACCGGATTCTAACGACTGGAATTCTCTCTATCCTTTATTTCCTCCTCTTCCGGGAACTCGACAAATTATTATTGCAGATATTGAACGAGTGCAAACTTCCTGTGGGTTTGGTGTTCCCCTCTATGAATGTCTTGGCCAAAGAGATACTTTAGTTAATTGGGCTAACAAAAAAGGGGAAAAAGGAATTAAGGAATATCAACAAAAGAACAATCTTATCAGTATTGATGGTTTATCAACTCCTTTGCATAAATCGCCGAATTTAGGTGATTAATAAAATTAAAACCATGAATTATCAAGTAGTTAACCAATTGAATGAAACCCAAATTTCCCAACTTGTAGAATTATACAAAAATGAATTTTGGAGTAAAAACAGAACATATCAAGGTGTTGTCAAAATGTTGGCTGCATCTGATATTATTATCGCTTTAATAAATCAAGAAAAAGAACTAATTGGTTTTTGTCGGATTCTGACTGATTTTGTTTATCGCGGAGTTCTTTATGATGTCATTATTAAATCTAATTATAGAACAATGGGATTTGGTGCTAAATTATTAAATGAAGTCATTAATCATCCCCAATTAAAAGAAGTTGAAAATATTGCTCTTTTCTGTTTACCAGAAATGATTCCATTTTATCAAAATTGGGGTTTTACTGATGTTATCAAATTAGAATTAATGTACCGTTATCAATAATATAGCAATTCTTGATCATGTCTAATCAACGCATAATTGAAAGTATATACACAGATGGTGCTTGTACAGGTAATCCCGGTCCTGGGGGTTGGGGTATAGTAGTCTATTTTGATGATGGTTCAATTCATGAAATGGGTGATTCAGCCCAGTATACTACTAATAATAAAATGGAAATGCAAGCAGCGATCGCTGCCTTAGAATTTTTCAAATTATCTAGACAAACTCAACCTATTACCCTGTACACTGATAGCGAGTATCTGATTAATTCTATTACCAAATGGATGCCAGGTTGGAAAAAGAAGGGTTGGAAAAAATCAGATGGTAATCCTGTCCAAAATCAAGATCTTTTGGAAATTCTTGATCAACTCAATAGCCGACTGATACAATGGCAACACGTCCGAGGACATTCTGGTAATATTGGTAATGAACGCTGTGATGTCATTGCGCGTTCTTTCGCAAACCACAAAATCCCCCACCTAAAACAGTCATTACCCGAATTGCTTCACGAAACTTTACCTAAAATTGGGGAAATAAGCGTAGCAAAAGTATCTGAAAATACAAGCTCTACAATAATTAATCAAAATACACTGGAAAGCAGTCCCTCCGCATTAGATATAAACACTATGGAATCATTTACAACACCGACCGCGACGACAACCAACGAACAACCTACAGAAATCAGGGTTTTACAACTTCGCAACTTACTAGAAACCTTGCGTATTGCGGATGAAATTGCCGAAAAAGGCTACCTAATTACTAGTTCAGAATTAGCAGACCTAATGAGTGTCCACTCTAGCGCCGTTACCAGCCGTGGTGACGAATGGCGTTGGCGAAATTGGATAGTTTCACGGGTAAGACGTGAAGGTAATCAAATTCTCTGGGAACTCGAACGTGGAGACAAAGTAGAAATAGAAATAGAGTAAAATACCTCGCACACCTTCAGGGTGTGTACTTCATTAAACTGGGAAACGCTATAATTATTTTCTGGAATGTTTAGCTCCGGTTTATTTCCAAGCTAGGAAACAAGCAATTAACGTATGTTGAGTATAATAAATAAAGAATATTGAAATTTAGGACAGTGAAAAATGTATCAAATAGATCCGCCACTTTCTCCTAAAGTAACATTACCCACAATGTATGACCTTCCTAGCGAGAACCCGGAGGAACCTGGTTTGCCAGATCAATTTCATGTATTTCAACCACAATTATTAACAGACACATTTTGTCCCCCTAAGTATAATTGGCAAGAAATATTTACAGGAACAGACATAAATCTCTATTATGATTTACGTCATACATCATGGTACAAAAGACCAGACTGGTTTGCAGTTTTAGGAGTCCCATATCTGTATGAAAATCGAGATTTAAGATTAAGTTATGTAGTATGGCAAGAAGCAGTAAATCCTTATATAGTTATTGAATTGCTATCACCAGGAACAGAAAAAGAAGATTTAGGACAGTCATTAAGAGATTCGGAAAAACCGCCAGGAAAATGGCAAGTTTATGAACAAATTTTGCGAGTTCCTTATTACGCAATATTTGACAGATACCAATCAAAATTTAGAATGTTTAAGCTAAATGGAGGAATTTTTACAGAAATAGAATTAGTCGATGATCGCTTTTGGATTCCCGGACTAGAATTAGGCTTGGGGGTCTGGATAGGTAATTATAAAGGTGTAACAATGCCTTGGTTACGTTGGTATGATCAAAACGGAAATTGGATATTAACCAGTATCGAAAACGAACGCCAAAATACTGAATTAGAAAGACAAAAGGCTGAATTAGAAAGACAAAAGGCTGAATTAGAAAGACAAAAAACAGAAAGATTAATAGCTCAATTAAAATCATTAGGTATAGAACCTGATTTAGAGTAAAATTAACATAAGCTGCCACTTAGGAGCATTGCCTGAATCAGGATATCTAGGATTAAAAGATGAACAAGATAAAAACAGTATTGTTAATATCCCAAAAATCCTGATTCAGATAAAAGTAATTAAGGTTCTACCCAACGTCCGTCTGCTTTAATTAAATTAATTAACTCTTCTACCCCTTGTGTTTCTGGAACTTTTTTAATTTCTTCCCGACCACGGTATAAAGAAATATAACCGGGGGTTTTACCAACATAACCATAGTCAGCGTCTGCCATTTCTCCGGGTCCATTCACAATACAACCCATCACAGCAATATCTAACCCAGTTAAATGTTTAGTAGCTTCTCTAACAGTGTGCAGCACTTCCTCCAGATTAAATAAAGTCCGTCCACAAGAAGGACAAGCTACATATTCTACCATTGTTTTCCGCAAACCTAAAGCTTGCAGAATGCTGTAGCAAACGGGAATTTCTTTTTCTGGTGCTTCCGTCAAAGAAACGCGGATTGTATCACCAATTCCGTCAGCTAATAATGTGGCAATTCCCGCAGTAGATTTAATTCTACCATATTCACCATCACCTGCTTCTGTCACACCTAGATGGAGGGGATAATCCATACCTAAATCATCCATGCGTTTAGCCATGAGACGATATGCAGCCACCATAACAGGAACTCGTGAAGCTTTCATCGAAATTACCACATTATGAAAATCTAAAGATTCGCAAATACGAATAAACTCTATGGCAGATTCTACCATCCCTTCCGGGGTGTCACCATAGGTAAATAGCATTCTTTCCGCTAAAGAACCATGATTTACGCCAATTCGCATGGCTTTACCTTGATCTCGTAAGGAAATTACCAAAGGGGCTAAAGTTTCACGGATTTTTTCACCAATTTCGTCAAATTCAGCTTTTGTATATTCGGTGCGGCTGGTATTGGGTTTTTCAAATACATATAATCCTGGGTTAATTCGTACTTTTTCGATATGTTTGGCAACTTCTAAAGCGATTTTCATGCCGTTGTGATGGACATCAGCCACAATCGGCACATCACGATAAGTTTGAATTAATTTTTGCTTAATTTCCGCCAATGCTTTAGCGTGCCCAAGACTAGGGACGGTAACGCGAACAATTTCGCAGCCTATTTCATGAAGACGACGAATACCCGCGACAGAACCATCAATATCCAGGGTATCTTCATTAATCATTGATTGCACCACTACCGGGTATCCACCCCCAATGATGACATCTCCGACCTTTACAGGACGGGTTTTGCGGCGTTTAATCGTGGTATCAAAGCCAGGTTGACTAGATGTAATGTTGGTAATTTCTAAAGTCGGCAGAGTTTGCATAATCTAAATAGGTGGATTTTCTGTATCTAAAATATCAGATGGCCAGAAGTTATATTTCTCAGATTGCCACAATTCAGGGCGCTTTGGGTGATAAATTGGAAAAGTATCGGGCAAAGAAGCAAAAGTTTTGCAAATAACTAACTGTTTAAATTTTAATGGCTAAGTTAAATTTACTAAACTGATGCGGAAAACGATATGATATAAGACATCACTTCAGTCATCAAATAATGAACGCTCTATGAAAACGGAAACCGTTCGGACGACATTAACCATTTCCAGGGAACTCCTAGAAGCCACGGATAAAGCAGTTTTGGAAGGAAAAGCGAAAAGTCGTAATGATTTTGTCGCTCAGGCTTTACGAAGGGAACTGGCTTTGCAAAAGCGATCAGAAGTTGATGCCGCATTAGCAGAAATGGCTAATGATCCAGATTATCAAGCGGAAGTTCTCAAACTAGAGGTAGAATTTGCTACGGCGCAGTGGGAGGCGTTGCAGTTAGAGGAAGCTCCAAGATGAGAAGGGGTGAGATTTATGATGCTCGTCTAGAAATGACTGAAGGCTCAGAGCAGGGAGGAACTCGACCAGTGATTATTGTTAGTCGTGATGTGATTAATCTATCTAGTCCTGTGGTTTTAGTAGTCCCCTGTACTACTTATCAAGACGGGAAGCGAGTTTACCCTACTCAGGTGCTAATTCTATCACCTGATGGCGGACTGAAGAAGGACTCAATCGCTATGGCAGATCAGGTACGGGTGTTATCTAAAACCCGCTTTCTACGTTTAAGAGGAATACTTTCGGAAGTTGTGATGACGCATTTAGATCAAGCTCTATTAATTGCTTTAGATCTACCAGGGTGTTAGCAAGTTTCATCAAGGAGGAAACAGGGAATAGACAGAAAGTAGGGTAGATAGGTAGGAATCTGATATAATTTTGTTAATTAATGTGACTTGGTATAAGATGTTGAAAAAACCAAAACTGATTATCGTAATATGTCTAAATCGGTAAAAATATCAAATCACTTAACACAAAATTCTCAAGAAAAAGAGAATGAGGAGCAAGTAATCAATCAAGTTAGACTATTATTAAAAACCTTAATTTCTCAAGAAGAAATTACAATTAAAGAAATCATAGATTGTCTTTACGATGTGGGTTCAGTTAATTTAGTAAATCAAAGGTTTAAGTTTGGAACTCTCAATAAAACTCTAAAATTTATCACTAAAATGTCTAAACCTGCATTTAAAATGCTTGCTTGGGACTGGTTTAAGAAAAATTGCCCTGACTTGATTACTAAATGGTTGCAAGGTAAAGTTGCATTTATGAGGGTAGAAGAAACACAGATTGCAGTAATGATAGAAAATGAAGATCTTAGTTTAGTTTCTGTTCCTCAACTTCCAGAAGAAAATCAAATTGATCAGATAAAACGTCTGCATTTACAGGTAAAAATGTTAACGGGTATTTTAATTATTACAGTAACTTTATTTAGTGGAACTTTGATTTGGCTAAGTAATTCATTAGACCAATCCCATTTACAACCTGTGAAAAAACTCCAAAACCAAATTAAAAATCTGGAATCTAGTACCAACAACTGATATATGTTAAGGGTTTTAATTCTTGGTGGAATTGGTGATGCGGTAGAATTGGCTATTAAGATAGCAAATATTCCTGGTATTGAGGTGATTACCTCTTTAGCTGGTCGGACTCGTGAACCCGCTAATCTTCCCGGTAATGTCCGGACTGGTGGTTTTGGTGGTGTACGGGGATTAACCAATTATCTGCGAGAAATGCAAATTGATCTATTAATTGATGCTACTCATCCTTTTGCTAATCAGATTTCTGAAAATGCAGCCGCAGCTACACAGGAGGTCGGTATTCCTCGATTAATGGTAATTCGTCCACCTTGGGAAAAACTAGAGGATGATGACTGGTTAGAAGTTGAAGATAATTTAGCCGCAGCTACAACTTTAGCAAATCGAGCCAAAAGGGTATTTTTAACCATTGGTAGACAAGAAATTGGCACTTTTGCACATTTACAGGAAATTTGGTTTTTAATGCGGATGATTGATCCACCAAATACTGATGTTATCATCCCTCCAGGACTAATTTTATGCGATCGCGGTCCCTTTAACTTAGAAAATGAACAGGAAATTCTCCTCAAATACAATATAGATACCATTGTCAGTAAAAACAGTGGAGGTAATGCTACCTATCCTAAAATTATCGCTGCTAGGAAATTAGGGATAAAGGTGGTGATGGTAAATCGTCCTCCTGTACCCCCAGGAAAACAAGTTGCAGACGTAGATAGTGCGTGTAAATGGTTGTTTGACAAGTTAGATATTTCGTTACAGAATGGTAAATAATCTTACAATATTACTTTGGTTAGCTGCAATTATTTTATATGCTGTTAGCTTATATCAACAAGAAGATAAACTTCAAGTTTTTAATATAATAAATTCGATAGACTCCATATCTGATGTATGTATTGATTGGGAATTTGATCAAGATGAATGTCAATTAAACTGGGAATAATCCAATAATTCTCAAAAATCCAGATTTTTCCAACAAATATAGTATGATCTGGATTCTAGACGAAAATATCTATTATATAGTACAATAGTATCAATAAACTATTGTCACTTAATAATTTACAGGTCATAAAATGGTATTAGTTAATCCGTTAGTCAAACCCTTTGTAAAGTGGGCAGGAGGAAAAAGACAGCTTGTGCCGACAATTCTAGCCAATCACCTGCCTAAAAATTATAATCTTCAAACCTACTACGAGCCTTTTATTGGTGGTGGTGCACTTTTGTTTAGTTTGCAACCTAAAAAAGCTGTAATTAATGACAGTAATGCTGAATTGATAAATTGTTACAAAATAATTAAAAATTCTTTAGATGAACTAATTGAGGATTTAAAAAATCACAAAAATAATGAATATTATTATTATGATATTAGAGACTGGGATCGAGAAAAGAATTTCAAGTCTAAAACAGAAGTTCAACGAGCATCCAGGATTATTTTCTTAAATAAAACTTGTTATAATGGTCTATTTAGAGTTAATTCTCAAGGTCAATTTAATGTACCTTTTGGCAAATATAAAAATCCAAATATTTTAGATATAGCTGTTTTGAAAGCAGTTAATAAATATTTAAATGAAAATCAAGTTAGAATATTAAACTCTGATTTTCAAGAAGCTGTTAAAGATGCAAAAGGAGGAGATTTTATATATCTCGATCCTCCTTATGATCCAGTTTCCGAAACTGCTTCTTTTACTGGCTACGATGTTAACGGTTTCAATAAACAGGAACAGAGAAGATTAAAAGAGGTATTTGATGATCTAAATAGTAGGGGTTGTCATATTTTATTAAGCAATGCTTGTACAGAATTTATCGAAGACCTATATAAAGATTATCTGCACACAAAAATCTCAGCTATAAGAGCGATAAATTGTAATGGTAAAAAAAGAGGTAAAGTGGATGAGATTTTAGTAAAAAACTATGAGTGATAAAAATATTAAAAAAACAAAAACAAAAAATGATGTTGCTTGGGAAGCACTATTTGAAAAATACTCTATTTTGGAAAAAATCAATGAAATAGGATATTTTGAAATAGAGTCAAATAGCATTAATGAATTTAGAGAAAGTAGGTTAATGGCTAAGTTTGATCATTCTGGTACTTTGCCTAAGATTTTTAAAGAACATAAACTGTCTATATTACCTATTTCTAGAAAAAAATATATAATAGGTAGATTTGATACTTACCTAAAAGTTGATTATGACCCTTCTCTAGAGCCTACTCCTGTTGATTTTCCTTCCAGTATAGAAAGTATAGATTATTGTAATCTCTTTTCAGAAAGTGCTGCTTTAAGTTGTGCTTTCAATATAGATATTATAGATGATTTAATTAATAGTGATGGAGAAATTTTTAAACAAACTGTTTATGGTCGAATGTCTACAGGTAAGTTTAATTTTTTTATAAAAGATAGAGTAGATAATAAACAGTATCAAATTGAAGTTGATAATTCTCAGTGTGAAATAGATGCAGGGTTTGAGAGTGAAAATTATTTTGTATTGGTGGAAGCTAAATTATATGATGTGGATAATTTTTTAATTAGGCAGCTTTATTATCCATATCAACTATGGTTTAATAAAATTAGAAGAAAGCAGGTAATTCCTGTTTTAATGACTTACTCTAATTCTAGTAATATATTTAGCTTCTTTATATATAAATTCGAGAATTTATTAGATTACAATTCTATAAAGTTGGTAGAACAAAAAAATTATGTTATAGCACCCGAAATAATCACTCATGATGATGTATCTGAAATATTTAAATCTATTACGATAGCTCCTGAACCAAAAAATATTCCATTTCCACAAGCAAATACATTTGCAAGAATTATAGATTTACTCACAATTTTGTTAAATAAAGAACTTACAAAAGAAGAGATTACAGCAAATTATCAATTTGATCAACGACAGACTGATTATTATACTAATGCTGCTAGATATCTTGGATTTGTTGAGAAATCTGAAGACAGAAATACCAAAGAAATCAACTTTAAATTAACTGATGAAACTACAGATTATTTAAAAAAAAGGCATAAAATAAAAATACTATATTTTATAAGAAAAATTTTACAATATGAGGTTTTTTATAAAACTTTTGAATCTACCCTTTCAAATGGTGAAATACCGGATAAAAATGAACTTATTAAAATAATTTTATCGTGTAATTCAAATTTAAGTAATACAACTGCTGACAGACGTTCTAGCACAGTTAGACGATGGATAGAATGGATATTAAGTATGATTTCCGATGAGTAAATTAGATATAGAGGTGTAAGATAATAGCCTATCCCTCTTAAAGTTTAAATATATAAGAGGGAGAATTAAAAGACATTACCAATGATGATCATTATCATCACAAGTGTTAAATTCTGCAATAAAACTTTACAATCTTTGCGTTTTACCCAGGTAAAATCCATGGTCTATTGAGAATAGAGTCATTAATTGATCAAATTTGGTATCACAAATACCAATGCACAACTTGGACACAATCCTCAAAATCTTAACATTCAACACTTCTGCATTATCATTAATTGGGGATTTTATTTTTTGAAAGTCCCTTGAAAGTCAACTGTTAACAATCATCTTTTAATAACTGAGAAAATCTTGAGAAATAGCAAAGGCTTTGCTGACAATTTCTGATGCTAATTGATCAGATTGAAATACAGAATAGCCATAACTCCTATTACGTTGATGCCCATTAGAAAATGACTGAGATTGTAAATAAATTCCTACAGCTATACTAGGTAGATAGCTAATATTATAATCTGCGACCTGCAATGAAGAAACTGGAGTGAAAGACAGATTAAATAAACTGTGCAAAGGCAACTTATACAGGTCACGGTGGGGAATTAAAATGATTGTCTCTACCCCTTCCAATTCTTGAATAATTGTGGGAATACTCAAGATATTTTGCAATTGTAATAGTTTTGATGGTGATCCTGAACTTTGCCAATCTGCTAACCAATATTCAAATTCAATTAAGCGTCTTATTCCTTCTGGAATTGCTTCTATATCTTGGATTGGGGTAAATAATAGAATAGGAGATGGGCTTTGATCTTTGATAATAAATGTGTGTAAAGCTGCCGGACTAACGTGCCAATAAATTATAGCTGTGGAGGGATTAAGCAATTTTTGAATAGAGCTATAATCCACGGAATAAAGTTGATCATTTAGATCGGGCATTAACCACCGTAAACAATTATTTTTAGCTTGTTCAGCGATTTCCCAAGCTTCCACCAAGTCTCCTGAATTGACAGCAAAATCAACCGCTAGTTGTCCCAAACCTGCGAATTTTAGTACCAGTTGTTTTTTGTTTTCATCAGAACGAGTAGGGTTAGTCAGTAATTGTTCTAATAATTCAATCCCCCATTTTTGTGATTTCTGTGCCGCTACTGTTTCTCCCAAACAGACCAGCACTTTGGCTAGAAATTGCAAAATTTCTAAATGCAATTCTGGAAAATCTTCTGGTGTGAGAGTGGATAGCGCCAATTGGTATTCAGATATGGCATGATGCCAATAATCACGGGGTATAGTTGATTTTTTACCTTGTTCATAGTAAGTATTACCAACAGCTATATGTAATCTTCCCCAACCTTCTGGATGGGTATCTGGGCGAAGCTGTTTTAAACCCTCTTGATAACTTGCTAATTTACCCTCATAGCCGCCTAAATTAAGAGCAGGATTTAATCTAGAAATGGGACTAACCACAATTAGTGATGATTCCTGGGAGCTAAGATGAGCCGCTGCCGCACCCCTACCCAGCCAAGCCTCCCAGTAGTCCAACTTAATTTCTAAAGCACTATCGTAGCAGGATATAGCTTGGGCAAAATGGTCTAGGTGAAACAGGGCTACGGCTTGATTATACCATGCCGGGTGGAAATCAGGTTTAATAGCGATCGCTTGTTTATAGGAAGTGATCGCCTCTTCACGACGACCTAAGTTTTCAAAGGACACACCCCGATTATACCAACCTAGATAAAATTCAGGTTGAATGGCCAGGGCTTGATTCCAAGACTCTATTGCTGCTGACCATTCTTTTAAGTTAAAAAGTACCACACCCCGGTCAATCCAGACTTCATAATAGTTTGCTTGCAGATTGAGAGACCGATCATAACTAGCGATCGCATCTGTATATTGTTCCAGTACAGCTAAAGCCATACCCCGATAGTACCAGGTTTCTGGATCTTCGGGTTCGAGATTGAGAGCTTGATCATAACTAGAAATTGCTTCCCTGATGAAACCTGCCTTTAGTAATGCTAAACCCCTGTTGGACCAAGCAGCTTGGTAATCAGGTTTAATAGCGATCGCTTGATCAAAAGAAGTAATGGCCTCCTCAAATTCTCCCAGTTCAGTAAGAATACACCCACGACGATACCAGATCTTATATAAATACGGTTTAAGTTTTAGTGCTTGTTCATAAGCGGCGATCGCTTCAGGAAACCGTTGCAAATAAAACAGTATCAACCCCTGATTAAACCAATAATCATAAACTTGGGGTTGTATTTGACTGGCTCGTTCATAGAAATCCAAAGCCGTTAACAAATCTCCAGCCTTAGCTTGCTGTAAACCCTGGTAAAATAGAGTTTCTGCCTGATTAGGCTCAACTATTTCTGATCTTGATTGCTCAACAATTTGACCATCAGGAATTGCCAATTCTGAGGCCAACTGCTGGACAAGATTACTACTTTGCTCCAGTCGTACCACCAACTCATCTAAAGTAGATACTAACTGCGATTCTACATTTACTAAAGACTCGTTATTTACTAAAGACTCGTTCCAGTCCTTCTCTATTAAAAACTCTGGATCTGGAATGATATCCTCAACATTCTCGGAAAATTCCTCAATTCCAGACTCATAAACCTGATCAGCATTTTCTGTAGAGGAGATGATAGGTAACAGGTAATCAGTGACAGAATCTACTTCTCCCTGTTCCTCGTTTTCTGTTTCCTCTATCAGTATGGGAATTTCCAACTCCAGTGACCCTTGCTGACGATCATAGTCCTGATTCAGATTACGCTGTAATAAATGTATTCCAATGTCATAGGACAAATTACTAATTTCACCAATCTCTAACTCACCCAGCTTGATCAAGCGTTCAGCCAACTGAAGATTTGGGGCAGGAGAAGCTAATAATTTATCAGCAAATATCAACAGCCAATCTATCCAACGGTCAACAGTAATGCGCGGTTCCATCCGCTGTAAATACTTTAATGCCCACTGTTGTCCTCGTGCCTGATGCACTCCCTCTAACAGTTCATTAAATAACAACTCTAGATCCGCATTCGTGAGTTCTGGGGGTTTATCTGCCACCAGATTGCCTTGACCGGAATGGGGATCACCTATCTCCAGTTTGCCAAAGGGGTACTGTAAAAATTTATTAAGCCACTGCAAGAGCCACCTGAACATCTGCCAATTTATTGGATTTTCTTTTCACTAGATTGTAGCAATTGTTGTTTCAAAAAAACTATTAATTATGGAACGGACTAGAAAACCTCATATAGATAAGTAAAAATATTGATACCCACGTCGAATCAATATAACTTAGTTACTAAGATCGGTTTTCAGGAGTTGGTTGCGGGGTCTCCAAAAGATTCATGAGCTTGATCATACTGATTAACCAATGCTTGAATAATTTCTTCTGGATTATTTGTTTCTATCCCTAGTTGTTGGGCAATTTGCTCGCACAGGTTTTGATCCTGCTGTAACATGATCAATAATTCATCTAGGGTGACAGTTTTGTATTCCCCTTCTGGTAAATTTTGTTCAGCGTTGGCAGGTATTAAGGGAGGATTCTCGACTGCATCAGGTCCATTATATTCCCAAATTGGTTCTCCAGGATTGCGTGTTAAGAGTTTCATGCCTATATCGTAGGATAAATTGCCAATTTTCCCAATCTCTAATTCCCCAAGTTGGACTAATCTGGCCGCTAATTCATTATGGGGTTTAGAAGATGCTAACAATTTGTTACCAAAATTATTTAACCATCCTAACCACTGTTCCCCCGTAACACGATGTTCAAGATTGTGTAACCATTTTCGCGCCCAAGTTTGTCCCTTGACTTGATGAACTCCTTCTAATAGTTCTGTAAATAGAAGTTCTAAATCTGTATCAGATAAGGGGGGTATTACTGGTTTGGGGGTATTTTCTCGACTGGGGGTGAGATTTTGCTTCCTACCGAATAAACGCCGATACAATTTTTTGAGCCATTGAATTAGCCGCTTGAACATTGGATGCACCATTAATGTTGCTATTAAAATTTTAGCGGTCTCAGTGACCAGCGCCTATATTTGATGGAAAATTGCCATGAGTTGTTAGAATGGGAAAACCCTAAATTACCTGGGATAAGTAGGTTAACACCATCAAACCAAACTGTGTAAAGAAACGTAACATCGCTGGAAACTTCTTTACTATTGCTTCTTGCCCTGCTATAACGACAATTTTTAACACCACCCTACTTATACGGATTTAAACCTGTCCCCATGTCTTACGAACCCCTGCACCATAAGTATCGGCCAAAGAGTTTCGCTGAACTGGTGGGTCAAGAGGCGATCGCTACTACCCTGACTAATGCCATTCTCTCAGCGAAAATTGCTCCTGCCTATTTATTCACTGGACCTAGAGGCACAGGAAAAACTTCCAGTGCAAGAATTCTCGCTAAATCGCTCAATTGTCTTCAAGGCAACCAGCCCACCCCTTCACCCTGCGGCGTTTGTGAAATCTGTCAGGGTATTACTAAAGGCTATTCTACAGATGTAATTGAAATTGATGCTGCTAGTAATACTGGTGTTGATAATATTCGTGAATTAATTGAAAGGGCGCAGTTTGCGCCGATGCAGTGTCGTTATAAAGTTTATGTGATTGATGAATGTCATATGTTAAGTACCGCTGCGTTTAATGCGTTACTTAAAACTTTAGAAGAACCACCTAAGCACGTTGTTTTTGTGCTGGCGACAACAGACCCCCAAAGGGTATTACCAACAATTATTTCCCGGTGTCAAAGGTTTGATTTTAGACGTATTCAGTTAGAAGCAATGGTCAAGCATTTAACGGATATTGCGACCAAGGAGAGGATTAATATTTCCCAGGATTCTCTGGTTCTGGTGGGACAAATTGCCCAAGGGGGATTAAGAGATGCAGAGAGTTTATTGGATCAATTAGCTTTAGTTGCTGGGGAAGTAACACCGGATAAAGTTTGGGATTTGGTGGGTTCAGTTAGCGAAAAAGATTTATTTGGACTATTAGAAGCGATCGCCCAAGATCAGGCGGAAATAGTTCTAGATTCTACCCGTAAAATCCTAGATAGAGGACGAGAACCCCTAATTATTCTCCAAAATCTCGCCGCTTTTTACCGGGATTTTCTGATAGCGAAAACTGCCCCCAATCGTCAGGATCTTGTAGCTTGTACTCAGTCAACTTGGATATCATTGGTTGATTTTGCCCAAAAATTTGACGTTAGTACGATCTTACTAGGACAACAACATCTAAGAAGCGCGGAACTACAACTAAAAAATACCACTCAACCCCGTTTATGGTTAGAAGTCACATTACTGGGATTATTACCTAGTGCTAATCCTAGTTCCAAAATTCAAATCCCAACTACAAATACTGTGACTTCAGGTTATCCTCCTGTTGCTGCACCACCAGTATATACTCAGGCAAATCACCATGCAGTTGTTAATTTCGCACCCCCACCAGCAACTATTGCTGAACCACCACCTCTTAACCAGCAATCAGCACCAATAAGTCCGGTAGGAGATGGTTCACAATCGGATTTAACTCAACTTTGGGAACAAGTGCGTGGACATATTCCGCAATTACCTATACAGGCGTTACTGGGTCAAATGTGCTATTTAATGGAGTTTAATGGTTCTGTTGCCCGTATAGGTGTAAAATCAGTGTGGTATGATAAGGTAAAATCTTATCTACCTATCATCACTACAGCTTTTAGACAAACTTTCCAGCAGGAAATTGAAGTCATTTTAGAAAAAGCTAACACTGCAAATGCGATATCTACTAAAAGAAATCCAATACCGCACAATTCTCCCCCCGTTCAACAACCACCTCCACCTATATCAAATCAGGAAGTCTCACAACCGGAAACCACTCCAGAACCTGCACCACAGCCGGTAGCTACAGTATGCACACTGTTACCCACACCAGTTAAAACTGAGCCTGTTATTACGAACACAGCACCAGTAAAAACTGCTGCTCTGGCTCCAGTGCAATCATCTTCATCAAATTTGGATCATGATGGTGTGGTCAAAGCTGCGGAAAGTTTAGCTAAATTCTTTTCTGGAGAAATTATTCGCATGACAGATGATAACTTCCAATTATCAGATTCTGTTACTTCTACGGAAAGGCCTGATGTATATGAATCCTATGTTGATGATGAATATAATTGAGCAATTCAGAATTGATAAATTTCTCCTGTTAACAAATCTTTGATACCGATATTCTATCAACTCCTACTTCACCTAGTGGATTAAGTTTTGCTACACCATGAAGTGCAGAATGTGGGATGTAACAAAATCAATGCTATGACATTGGAAAAAGCATTAAAAAATGAGGAGTGGCTTATTAGAAAGTATAAAAACCAGCTTCCTGATATAATTATCGCTACTACAGCTATAAATCAAGAGGTATTTTTATCAGCAAGAAGTGTCGGGGATATTCAAATAATTACTGGACTAAAAATTGAGAATCTTGCGGTAAAAAGATTTAGAAAAATCGGTTGTTCTATTTCGCTTATAGTTTTCCATCAGTTCAATTAAAAAACCAATAAATTCAAAACTTGCTATCATAATTTCATAGGTTAGTTCAGAATTAGAATCAAACTGTATCTGACAAACAATTTGGTCAGAAGGTAATGTAGCAACATTCCAGGTGACAACAAAGGGAATATTTTGACTATCCTCAATTTTGCGGTATCCCTCTAATTTACCCTGTTGATAAAGACTGATAGCATAAGGTAATAAATTTCTTTTTCCACCTTGAATATATGGTAGATACAAGATAGATTGTTGTTGATTTGCTGGTTGGAGTTGGTCAAAAGTGGTAGACATCGTTGTAGATTCCTAAAATTGACTGATAATTAGCGATCTTTAATATAGAATGAATATTTGACTTTTGAAATATAGATAGGGTGGTCAATGTCCACCCTATACTACTGAAAATTGTGCAAATATCAAATATGATTCCTATATTCAGGGGAATGTACCTAAAGAAACTACGATTTTAATTTAAGTCGCTGTTGCTTTCAAAGCAAAAATTTGCTCAATTATATCTTCAACTACTTTATCCGGTGTGGAAGCACCAGAGGTAACACCAACTTTAATTTCCCCCGCAGGTAGCCAATTTTCTGTAATTATTAATTCCCCTGTTAATTGTCGATGTTCAATATGATTAATTGATTGAATCCTTTGAACACAATCAATATGATAGGAAGGAATACCTCTATCAATGGCAATTTGTTGTAATTGGGTAGTATTTGATGAATTAAATCCACCAATAACTATCATTAAATCTAGGTTGTCTTCCACCAATTCTAACATAGCATCTTGACGTTCTTGAGTAGCATCACAGATGGTATTAAAATTTTGAAAATGCTGATTTAACTCTGTTGGTCCATATTTCTGCATCATCGCCCGCTCTAGCATTTTACCAATTTGTTCAGTCTCACCTTTGAGCATGGTGGTTTGGTTAGCAATCCCAACTCTTTCTAAATCTTGATCAGGATCAAATCCTTGAGAACAAGCTTTTGCAAACTTAGTTAAAAATTCCTCACGATTGCCACCATTGAGAATATAGTTAATAACATATTCCGCTTCTTTTAAATTCAAAACAATCAAATATTTCCCAGCAAAAGAAATCGTTGCAACAGTTTCTTCATGCTTGTATTTTCCATGAATAATTGAAGTATAATCGCCTTTTTTGTGTTTTTCAACAGTGTTCCAAACTTTGGATACCCAGGGACAGGTAGTATCAACCATTTGACATCCTTTATCATTCAAGATCTGCATTTCTTGAACACTTGCACCAAAGGCTGGTAAAATCACCACATCACCGCTACCAACAACAGAAAAATCTTTTACTTTGTCAATTACAGGAATAAATTCTACCTGCATTTCTTGCATTCGTTTATTCACAGATGGATTGTGAATAATTTCATTAGTAATCCAAATTTGTTCTGTAGGGAAATGCTGACGGGTTTCATAGGCCATGGCTACAGCCCTCTCCACACCCCAACAAAAACCAAATGCTTGTGCTATTTGAATGGTAACATCACCACGCTTGAGAGTGTAGTTAGAGTCCCGGATCTCTTGAATCAAGTTGCTCTGATATTCAGATTGTAACTGGGTAGCAACTTCCGCTTGATGACCAAAGCCCTTACGATTGTAATTGGCTGAGTGTTGTAGGCCGCGCTTGAAAGCTTTTGTATCCATTTGATGTTGATTACTAAAATTACTATTTTGATTTTCTCGCGCTCGAAGGCGATTTAGATGGAAAATTTGGATTTATATTCTATTTCTTGAGTTGATCTTTTCTAATTGAGGAGCTTGGGGTGTTATTTGTTGGTTAGTATACATCTGTAAAGCAGTTCGCCAAACCAGATAACCTGGGGGACTCAGATGTAAACCGTCGGTAGTAAAATCTGAACGAAGATTACCCTGCTTATCGGTGAATAAGGGTTGTAAATTCAGATATTTTGCACCTTTTTCCGTAGCGAGATGATTCAGTTTCTGATTTAACTTGTAAATCCGAGGATTAGGAATGGCTTGGAGTTTTTCTTTTCTTTCCCAAGTTATATTTTCCCCAGCGTGGGGTAAAATCGACTGAATGACAATTTCTGCTTGGGGGTGTCTTTTTCGTAAATAACCGACAATTTGCCCATAATTAGCTAAAATTTCCTGATCATCTAGTCCCCGAATTAGATCATTAATACCCACCATTACGAAAATCTTCTCTGGTTGGGTACGATCAAAGAAATCTAATCTTTGTAATAATCCATTACTAACCTCCCCAGAAATACCCTGATTCAGCCAGGTTCTATCCTCAGGTAATAACTCCGGTGGAAACCATAAACTTAGAGAATCTCCCGCTAGAATGGTTAACCGTTGGGGATGTTTATCAGCAGTCATTTTAGCTTCTTGCTTGAGGATATCCAACCATTGAGGATAACTGAGTTTATGACGGGGGCCTAACTCTGGTTGTACATATTGATTCTTCCAATTTAGGTTAACTGGTTCTGGCGGATCGGGAATAGCTGTATTTGCTAACACAGGGGTTAGTTTTTGCTGTCGCCAAATCAATAAAATAACCGCTAACATGAGGATGATATTAGTTAACAAGGCGAATAATCCCCAGACAGGAAAAGTTTTTACGCGATTAGACACGACTAGTAAACATGACCGATATTCAACTTGATTGTATCTCTAGTAATGAGTAATTGAGATCAAAATTATAATATTAACTGATCAAAATATAGTTTATTTATGAATATCCAGGTTATTTTTAGATGTAGAGACGTTACATATAACGTCTCTACATAATTTACTTATTAGAGATACGATCTGCAAACTCGGAGTTATAACCTTCTTCTCCGTGTTCGTTGATATCCAAGCCTTGATCCTCAGTTTGATCTGGGACTCGTAAACCAACTGTAGCATCAATAATTTTCAGAATGATCCAGGTTCCAACTCCCGCAATAATATAGGCTAGGGCGATCGCTCCTAGTTCCACAAATAATTCACTGAAGTTACCACGCAATACCCCATCTTTACCCCCACCATTAACTCTAATGTCGGCAAAGATAGCTGTTAAAATCGCGCCGATAGTCCCACCGACACCATGCACAGGATAGGTATCTAAGGCATCATCAACCCGCAACTTGTGCTTGAAACTGACGGCATAGAAGCAGACGAAGGAGGTAATGAAACCGATTAAAATTGCGGCTAAAGGGGTGACAAATCCGGCGGCTGGGGTGATTCCCACTAAACCGGCTACTGCGCCTGTGGCTGCCCCTACGGCGGTGGGTTTTCCCCGGAGTTTGGCTTCTAAAATCAACCACATTAATGTCCCGGCGGCGGCTGATGTATTGGTGGCAACAAATGCTACTGTAGCAACTGAACCGGCAGATAAGGCACTACCAGCATTAAAACCGAACCAACCAAACCAAAGTAACCCCGCACCTAACAAAATAAAGGGGACATTATGAGGAGGGTTAAGACGATCTGGATAGTTTTTTCTTGGACCGAGGACAATGGCTGCTACTAGGGCGGAAATACCGGAACTAATATGTACTACTGTCCCTCCAGCAAAGTCTAGAGCACCTAGACCGCCATATAAACCTAAAAATCCTCCTTTTGCCCAAACCATGTGAGCTAGGGGTGTGTAGATGAAGGTTGACCACAGCACTACAAATAGGCAATAGGCACGGAAACTCATCCGTTCAGCGATCGCTCCCGAAATTAAGGCTGGGGTAATAATTGCAAACATGGCTTGATAGATCATGAATGCTTGATGGGGAATTGTTCCCGCATAGGAAACAACTTCTACCGGGGCTGAACCTTGCAGATAACCTGTTGTTTCTAACCCGACACCATTTAACCCTAACCACTGTAAACCACCGATGAAGGGCAAACCAGGGGCAAAGGAAAGACTATAACCCCAGAGAACCCAGGTGACTCCGACAATGGCCATCAACACAAAACTCATCATCAATGTGTTGAGAATATTGCGCGATCGCACAAATCCACCATAAAAAAATGCTAATCCTGGTGTCATTAGCAATACTAAAGCTGAAGATATCAGCATAAATGCTGTATCTCCTGTATTAGGATCAGGTACAGATGCTGATGTTTCTGCAAGGGCATTTCCTGTGAATAAACCTAACAGTAGGGATACGGTTAAACACCCAATAATGACTGCTTTTTTGAACACTTGTTTTCCTTCCTCTCCATCTACGATATTTGTCTTGGTTAAATACAATTCGTAGTATTTGTTACTTTTTTTTGTCTTAAAAGCTACTTAACTTTTAATTTTCTAGTAATCTTAACAAAAATCTTACCTTTTATGTGGGTTATACTTGAAAAATATTTCTTTTGTTATACAATCCAGACATATTGTACTTAGGTATAAAATAGCATCTTGTATTGCTTAGGTAAATTACTTAAAAACGAAAGCCAAAATATTTTGATTTTTGGTGACAACCATTAGTGGCGTTACTGATTTTAGGGATGAGAATGTGCATACATTTATATCCTTGTAGAGACGTGACCTGGTTAAAGATTCTCGGCTCTACACCCAAAAATCGCCAATTCAGCAACCTCCTATTAGTAATACGCGCTAACTAGGCTGTAAGTAATACCGACAAGCACTAATGATGTAATGATGACATAGATAAAATTTCGCTGTAAAAGAAAAGTGCAGAAAGAAATAATTACGCGCAAAATAGGGACAGCAATTAGTATTAATAGTCCTAATTGAATAATTCCCCGACGGCTACCTGCCAAAACCGCATTTACTACACCTCTTGGAGATTGAAACTCAGATGGTGTGCCTATAAATACTTGATATTCAGCAGGCTCAGAGCCATGACGAATTAAGTACAAAATACCCCCAAATAATACTACAGCACTAGCGATTAAAACTCCATACATGAGGAAATGACTGAGTAAATATTCTAATTGTTTTTCATCTGCCGATTTTGTCAGTTTTTGATGACTAATATTTTCATCAAAATTTATTTGTGCTGCATGATTGATAATCTGTTCTTCTAAATGTTGAATATCAGAATCTTGCTCCTCTGCTTCAAAAGTAAAAGTTCCAACTTTTATTTCTGCCTGTGCTGTGCAAGTCCACCGAAAACCAGAATTTAGTTTATACATAATTACAGCCCTCCTATTAGACTGTTATAGACCATTTTAAACGCCATGACCACCAATACAAAGCTGAAAATAATTCTCAGGATTTGAGTTTTAGCACCAATTAATATTCGCGCTCCTAAAAATGCACCTGGTAAAACTCCCAACATCACTGGCATCGATAAACCTGGATCTATGTATCCCTGGGTTAAATAAACACCTGCTGAGGCGGCGGCTGTGACACCAATCATAAAATTACTGGTGGTAGTCGAAACTTTAAAAGGGAGACCCATGGCTTGATCCATGGCCAATACTTTAAAAGCCCCCGAACCAATGCCCAATAGACCAGAAAGCACTCCGGCTACTAACATAATACTGAACCCAGCAGGTAAAGCACGAACTTGGTAAGGAATTACACCATCAGGAGTAGGGTAAGTACCATTAAGCTGGAGATATTCTGCTAAAGGATCTGGAGACATAATTTCTGTTTGTTCTGGTCTGGGGCGTTGAGATGAATATGCTGAATAAATTAGCACAATCGCCAAAATTAAGGAAAGTATTTTTACGGTTACATGAGTGGCAATGAAAGCGCCAATGAGAGCACCAATAGTAGTGGCTACCTCCAGAAACATACCTAATCGTAAATTAGCGTAGCCTTTTTTAATATATGTAGAAGCTGAACCTAATGATGTCGCAATAACTGATACTAATGATGCTCCAACGGCATAGCGAATATCAACACCAAAGACGGAAGTTAATAACGGGACTATGACGACTCCACCACCTAATCCAGTTAATGCTCCGACTAGGCCAGCAGTAAATGATCCCAACCAAACCAGTAAAGAAAATGCTAGTATGCTCAATTTGAATTCCCCTTTTGTTAATCTATATTTATAAACTTTAATAATTTTTATCAGATGAACGTAAACAAAAGAAAATAATTTATTGATGAGTGGCTTTTTGGTTTTAAGCTACTTTGCATTTAATTTGTATAAGTCTAGTGGGAAAGATGCCCGCACTACAAGCCCTAACTATTTTAGGATTATTAACTTTAGCTGCGTAACAGCTTATTACCCAAGCTAGTGGCACTTGTAAAGCTGAAGAAACCCAATATTAACAATACAATCTTTGTACCGGGAGTGACACCAGAAAGAGTGATTTAGGTCATATCCACAGCACTTTTCGCGCCCAAATGATTGAGCTAATACTTGTGAGAAAGAAAGACAACTTGGCGTTAAACCATCAATACCTTGATCTGATGTTATTTCTCTATAATAGAATTATGCCTATTATAGATAGGAAATCGGCAGTCTTTGATGTTTGTTTAACTAAACCTAAATATTACCTAATATATTTCTATTATGCAAGTATTTAGTATTAATTTTTAATAGAGTTTAACAAATTTATTGATATTTGATAAATCCTCAAAAGTTGATCGGAATTAGTGGGAATTTACGATCAAATCCGTAACGCAGGATTATCAAGGGTAAGGAGATAAAAAATAATTACAGTATATCCCCCTTGAGTGAGATACAAAATTAGTGGGTAAGATGCGTGCACCACAAAAGTTTTATCATTATGGAATTATGGTGAAGAGGATATTTGGTATTACGAAATTTAACAAAGTATTAGGGGTTTAATTCTCCCCAGTTTGGCATTTCTTGAGGATCAAAAAATCCGAAATCCTTATCTGTTCTTATTTCTAATTTTACCAATTTATTCCTTTGAAGATTCTTGAATATCGGATACAATGGGAGATATTAATAAAGAAATTGGAGTTGAGTTTGCTATTGATTCCAACTTAGGGATTTCTTGTGGTATTTCTACGGAGGTAATTAGAGAAGTATTGTTGGGATAATAACCAATTATTTTATCATAATTAGAGACAACTGCTAAAAATGCCCCAACTAAAATAGATACTGGTAATGGTATAGAAAAACCGCGTAACCACTTAAAAAACTCCGCCAAAGCAAAGAGAACGAAAAAGCATACCAGCCAAACTCTCATGATTTTACTTACTCCTGACTAATTTATCTTTTCACTTATTTTAGTTGGGGAAATGGGAAAGGGGCGGCCAATTACCCATTCTTTCGCTAAGATTGTTTGGGTATTCTCATAATTGGTGATTGGGCAAATGATTGAAGTTGAACATTTGAGTAAAATTTATGGCTCGACAACAGCAATTACTGATGTTACCTTTAGCGTTGAACCAGGGGAAATTTTAGGGTTTTTGGGTCCAAATGGTGCTGGTAAAACTACAACTATGCGAATTTTAGCCGGTTATTTACCTGCCTCCAGTGGGACAGCGAAAATTGCGGGTTATGATGTCCATGATCATTCTCTGTTGGTGCGGCAGCGGATTGGTTATTTACCGGAAACACCACCATTGTATCCAGAGATGACTGTAGAAGGGTTTTTACACTTTGTCGCTAGGATTAAAGGAGTTTCTCCAGGTGACCGGGCGAAAAAAGTAACAGTAGCTATTCAGCGGTGCAACTTAGAAGATAAGCGCAAAGTTATTATTCGTAAACTCTCTAAAGGCTATCGGCAAAGAGTGGGAATTGCTCAAGCGATCGTTCATGAGCCGCCGGCGATTATTCTCGACGAACCTACAGTTGGTCTTGATCCTCGGCAAATCATCGAGGTACGGAACTTAATTAAAAGTTTAGCAGGAACACACACCATCATTTTGTCTACTCATATTCTCCCAGAAGTGAGTATGACCTGTAGCCGAGTTGCCATTATTAATTATGGGCAAATAGTCGCAATAAATACCCCAGAAAATTTGATGACACAATTAACAGGTGGAGCAGGATATGAATTAGAAATTGGAGGTGAAGCAATTTTAGCTAAAGAAATGCTGCAAAATATATCCGGTGTGAGTTTAGTAGAATTAATGCCTAACCATCAACAATTATCAGAAAATCATACTTGCCTACGGGTAATATTACAGCCAGGAATAGAACCAGGAACAGAAATTACTGCTGCTTTAATTCGGGCTGGATTTGATTTATATGAAATGCGGCGGATAAATGCCACACTAGAAGATGTTTTCTTAGAATTAACCACAACAGAAAAGAATTTACCAACTGAGATAAATTCAGAAATTGAAGAAGGAGAAGCTGCGTAAATGGGTATAGTTATCGCCAATATTATTGCCATTTATCGTCGAGAATTACAGAGTTATTTTGTTTCGCCATTAGCTTATGGGATAGCCAGTGCATTTTGGTTTTTAGCAGGTTTATTTTTCGTGATGATTCTGTTAGGACCAGAAGGAATTTTAGTTACAGTTTCTGGTTATGATTTACAAGGGCAGCAGCTTGGAGTTGCAGCACCAATCATAGATGTTCCTTATGAATTTGTGCGGGCATTTTTAGATAGAATGGGCTGGTTAATGTTATTTGTATTGCCTATTTTATCAATGGGACTCTATGCCGAAGAACGCAAAAGAGGAACTTTAGAACTCTTAGCTACATCACCAGTTACTAACTGGGCTGTAGCTGTAGGTAAATTATTAGGGGTATTAACATTTTTCTTAACAATGTTTTTGCCTTTGATAGTATTGGAAGCGATCGCTTTATCTAGTTCTAATCCACCTATATCACCCACAATTCCCTTACTTGGTCATTTAGGATTACTCTTACTAGCAGCAGCAATTTTGTCTTTAGGAATGTTTATTTCCTCATTAACAGACAGCACAATTTTATCTGCTGTTCTCACCTTTGCGGTCGTTATTTTACTGTTATTTATGGATTTAGTTGCCAAAACTATCCCCGGTCCAATTGGCGAAGCTGTAAGTCATTTATCCCTTCTCAAACATTACAATACTCTGATTCAAGGAATTTTCGATACTAGCGGCTTGATTTTATTTACCAGTTACATTATCTTAGGTATTTTCCTCACGGCCCAATCAATTGATGCACTTAGGTTTCAACGTCATTAGTTAGTAGTTAGTTGTTAGTTGTTGGTTGTTAAAGAACGTTCAAATCTATTCCCTATTTTCTGTTCCCTAATGAATAAAAATAAACTTTGGAAACTTGTATTTTGGTTAGGACCATTCTTTTTAGCTGCTGGCTTAACCGTTGGTTTAATATCAGAAAAATGGAGAATTATCCCTTTATTATTAATAATAATAGGTCTGATAATTTGTGGCTTATGGGTGATAGTACAAAGTCAACAAAATAAGTGGTGGCAAAAACGTTCTACCCAATCTGGTACTAATGCCTTCGTTGCTACTTTATCAGTATTAATTATCTTGGGATTAATTAACTTTTTAGGTATCCGCTATCATTTGCGTCTGGACTTAACAGATAGTCAATTATTTACCCTATCTCCTCAATCAAGAGAATTAGTGAGTAATTTACCCGAAACAATGAAAGTTTGGTTATTTAGTAAAGAACAAAATATCCAAGATCGGGAATTATTGGATAACTATCATCGTCAAAGTAATAAATTTAAATTTGAGTATGTTGATCCTCAATTAAAACCAGGAATAGCAGAAAAATTTGGAGTTAAAGATTATGGTGAAGTTTATCTAGAATTTCAAAACAAACGGCAAGTAGTCCAGATAATTAGTGAAAATGAACGTCTATCAGAAGTAAAATTAACTGCTCGTTTACAACAAATTACTAGTTCCAAAACTGCTAAAATTTACTTTCTTCAAGGTCATGGTGAACACCCACTTTCAGCTAGTAAAGGGGCAATTTCTCAAGCAATTCAAGGATTAATTGATAAAAACTTTATTACATCAGGTTTAAATTTAGCAGAACAGCCGCAAGTTCCTGATGATGCTGCGGTGATAGTTGTAGCTGGACCACAAAAAGAACTATTAATAGGAGAAGTTACAGCTTTACAAAATTATCTTAATCGTGGTGGTAACTTATTATTGATGATTGATCCTAACACCAACCCGAAAATAGACACTATTTTAAAAGATTGGGGTGTGCGTTTAGATAATCGTTTGGCTATTGATACTTCTGGGGCAAATTTGCAACTAGGACCTGCTGCTATTCTAGTTACAGAATATGGACAACATCCTATTACTAAAGATTTTGGCAAAAATATTTCTGTATATCCCTTAACTCGTCCTCTGGAAATTGATTCTGTGTCTGGTATTGAGTCTATGGTTTTGTTGAAAACTAAACCCTATCCTAGCAGTTGGGCAGAAAGTGATCAAAAAAGTGAAAAATTAGAGTTTAATGAAGGGAAAGACTTAAAAGGTCCCTTAACTTTAGGAGTAGCATTAACTAGAAAGTTATCAAATCAAACTTCACCAACACCAACTCCAATTCCCACAAATTCACCAACTCCAATTCCTACAAATTCACCAACTCCAATTCCCACAAATTCACCAACTCCAATTCCCACAAATTCACCAACTCCAATTCCTATAAATTCACCAGCTACGGCTAAAGAATCAAGGTTAGTCGTATTTGGAAACTCAAATTTTGCAGTTGATGGTTTATTTGGACAACAGTTAAATGGAGATGTATTTTTAAACTCAGTTAGTTGGTTAAGTCAACAAGATCAACAACTTCTCTCAATTCGTCCTAAAGAACCCAAAAATCGCCGAATTATTATATCAACTTTTCAAGCCAACTTATTAACAATATCTGCCCTGTTTTTATTACCTTTAATTGGTTTAGTAACAGGTTTTATTATTTGGTGGAAACGCCGATGAAAAATCAATTAAATCAACCAAATTTTTCACTTTTAGAAACAATATTATGGCAACCTAATGATGGTTATTTTGTTTTAGACCATCATTTAAAACGGTTGCAATCTTCAGCAATTTACTTTGATTTTCCTGTTAATATCAATAGCTTAAAAACTCAACTTGAGCAATCAACACAATCATTTTTAAATCAAGCTTACAAAATAAGATTTTTGTTAAACTCTCATGGTAATATGACATATCAAATTATGGCTTTATCTTCTACGAATCATCAAGAATTTGTCAAATTAAGTATATGTCACACACCTGTTGACTCTAGTAATATATTTCTGTATCATAAAACTAGTAATCGCCAAATTTATGAAATAGCAAAAGCCACTTTTCCTGATTTTGATGATGTTTTATTATGGAATGAAAGAGGTGAAATCACAGAAACCTGTGTTGGTAATATTGTGGTAAATTTCCATGGAAAATTGCTGACACCTCCGGTAAAATGCGGTTTGTTACCAGGGACTTTTCGGGCTGATTTACTTGAAAAAGGTAAAATTAGAGAAGAAGTTATTACAGTGGAACAGTTAAAAAGTAATAATGGTATCTATATAATTAACTCAGTGCGAAAATGGCGAGAAGCAATTTTAATTTCTGACTAATTAGATAATTTATAATTCATTAATCTTCAATCTTCAACATGAAATTACCAAAAACAACTTTAATTTTAATAGTTTTAGCAATTGGTTTAGGAAGTTTTGTCTACTTTCATGAAATCAAAGGTAAAAATCAGCAAACAGAAATAAAAACCCAAAAACAGAAAATTTTCTCTTTTACCCCTGCTGATGTTCAATCTTTAACAATTAAAATCAAAGATACAACATTAGAACTAGAAAAAAGGAATACTTCTGAAAAACCTCAATGGGAAATCAAATCCCCCATATCAGAACCAGCAAATGATGCCATTGTTTCTTATTTAATGGATTTGTTAGTTGAGGGTAAAAGTGAAAGAACATTACCAATTTTAACTAATGAATTATCAGAATTTGGTTTAGATAAACCTGTAGCGACCATTGATATTAAACTTAAAAACCAACAAAAACATCAATTAATTTTAGGGAAAGGAGATTTTAACAATCAATTTTTATATGCCCAAGCTGATGCTAACCAGAATATGAACTTATTATTAGTATCTAAAGATTTTGTTAATGCAGTAAATCGAGACATATCGGAATGGAAACAAACAGCAGAAAAGACAGATATACAACCATTACCTAGTCTTCCTTCCCCAACGCCCTCAAAATAATAAAATCTCCTTTCACTATACCCCTGTTCATATTCCCAGTCAGATAGGGGTAAAGAGATAAAACAGCAAAAATTAGTATTTATTAGTTATTTTCCATGACAAAACAAACAGCAACTTTATTAATTTATTGTCCAGATCAACGAGGATTAGTAGCGAAATTTGCCAATTTTATTTATGCTAACGGTGGGAATATTACCCATGCAGATCAACATACGGATTTTGAAGCTGGACTATTTTTAACTCGCATAGAATGGCAATTAAAAGAATTTAATTTACCCAAAGATGTAATTACTCCTGCTTTTAATGCAATCGCTCAACCCTTAAATGCAAAATGGCAATTACACTTTTCTGATACTCTTCCCCGGATTGCTATTTGGGTAAGTCATCAAGATCATTGTTTATTTGATTTAATTTGGAGACATCGCGCTAAAGAATTTCATGGGGAGATTCCTTTGATTATTAGTAATCATCTCCATTTACAACCAGTGGTTGAACAATTTGGTATTGATTACCATCATATACCCATTACTAAAGAAAATAAACAAGAACAAGAAGCTAAACAACTAGAATTACTACATGAATACAAAATTGATTTAGTAGTTTTAGCCAAATATATGCAAATAGTTAGCGCGGATTTTATTGAAAAATTCCCGCAAATTATTAATATCCATCATTCATTTTTACCAGCATTTATTGGGGCTAATCCCTATCATCGCGCCTTTGAAAGAGGAGTAAAAATAATTGGTGCAACAGCCCATTATGCTACTCCTAACTTAGATGCAGGTCCAATTATTGAACAAGATGTAGTGCGGGTAAGTCATCGAGATGAGGTAAATGATTTAATCCGAAAAGGGAAAGATTTAGAAAGAATGGTATTAGCTAGAGCAGTAAGATTGCATTTACAAAATCGTGTTTTAGTCTATGGAAATAGAACCGTAGTTTTTGAGTAAATTTATTTAATTTGAATTGATCATCTTATCTATCGTTTCCATCATCAAAAAAAGCCGATGAGAATAATCAGCAAAGCGAATGAATTGATAATGCTCATAAAAAGAACGGGCTTTATCATCTTTAGCATCAACAACTACCGCAATTGTCGCAATTTCACTTTGCAAACTACGATCTAGGGCATTCATTAACAACATTTCCTCCAAACCTTTTTGACGATGATTTTGATCAACGGCTAATCTACCTAAAAGGGTAGCAGGAAGTTCAGGATATTTTGGTAGTTTTTTCGTGATTTCTACGGGCAATTCTCCTATTTTAATACGTGTTGCTGATAATGTATAATAACCTGCGACGAAACCAGAATTTTTTTCTACTAAAACAAATGGGGCTGCTGTCCGTTTACGTAAATCTTGCCCAGCTTGTGCTTTAAAATATTTATCTAGTTCATCAACACCAGAACAAAAAGCCGCCCGGTTATGCTTTTTTCCTAGCGGCTCTATTAAATAATGATTAAAAGCATCAAAATTATCTGTTAACTGCACTTACTACACCCATATTCTTTTTGTAGCGTTGAGCCGCAAGCCGTAACTTTTCGCTGGGTTCTGGTGGATTAAGCAGTGCTTCTACAAAAATTTCTTGGTCTTTTCTGCTTAAAACCATGATTTCATTTTCCTGAATAATCTGGTTTGCAACACTGACAAGACTGCTAACCACAAAATTTGATAGTGTTCTTCCCTGAATATCAGCCGCTCGTTGGAACAATTCCTTATTCTGTGCACTGACACGGGCTTCTAATCTTTCTAATTTAGAACACAAGGATTTTTCTTGGCTGGTTTTAGCGACTGTATGAGTCATGATAGCCCCTACACAATAAATGTGATGTATAAATGTAAATGTACGGCAAATGTCCTAACAAATATAGTCTATCCACTAGTACAAAAAATGTCAACTATCCCCAATCTCCAGACTTTCCACCTGTTTTACTAACTAAATGAATCGCTTCAATTTGAATCGTTTTTTCTAACGCTTTAGCCATATCATATAAAGTTAAAGCAGCAATAGACACCGCTGTTAAAGCCTCCATTTCCACACCAGTTTCCGCTTTAGTTTTCACAGTAGCATCAATTTGATAACCAGGTAATTGGGCATCGGGGATAATCTCAACGGTAATTTTTTGCAAAGGTAAGGGGTGACAGAGCGGAATTAAGTTTGCTGTCTGTTTCGCAGCCATGATTCCCGCTAACCTCGCAGTCGCTAAAACGTCCCCCTTGGGGGTGTTTCCAGCTTGAATAGCCGCGAAAGTCTCCGGTAACATCCTCACCTTACCAGTAGCTACTGCTTGGCGAATTGTCGCTATTTTGCTTGATACATCAACTATTTGAGCTTGTCCCTGGCCATCCAAATGAGTTAAAGAAAAAGAATTTGAAAAATTATCTTGCATAATTGGGAAAGTGTATGCTATTATAAAATTCATGAGTCGAGGGTGTGTAGCTCAGTGGACTAGAGCACGTGGCTACGAACCACGGTGTCGGGGGTTCGAATCCCTCCTCGCCCATTTTACAATTTTAAATGCACAAGTTCCTTTTGTGGACTTAGTGCATTTTTTATTAAATTCTACATCTAGAAAGTAATAGAAGAGGGGTATTTTCTAGCGATAATTTGTAAATTGTAAAGCTACAGGGAAGTCTTCTTGTTTAAGACGTTGAATAACCAATTGTAAGTCATCTTTCGATTTAGCTGTCACCCGCACTGCGTCACCTTGAATTGAAGCTTGCACCTTTTTAATTTCCTCTCGAATCAATTTAGAAATTTGTTTGGCAATTTCTTGGCTGATACCTTTTTTGAGAGTGATTTCTTGCCTAACACGGTTGCCACTGGCAGACTCAACTTTACCAAATTCAAAGATTTTTTGAGAGAGGTTACGCTTGGCGGCTTTTTCCCGGAGAATGGTGTGAACCGATTCTAAAGTAAAGTCGCTGTCAGTGCTAATGGTAATTTTTTCTTCGCTTAATTCAACAGTAGTTTGAGTATCTTTAAGATCATAACGGCTTTTAACGTCTCTTGTGACTTGATCAATAGTATTCACTAATTCTTGTCTATCAAAATCGCTGACAATATCAAAAGAAAAAGAAGCAGCCATAAATAAAATTGGTAATGGGTAATTGGTAATTGGTAATTGGTAATTGGTAAAGGGGAAGATTAAAAATAGATAAATATTCTTCTTATTCCCTTTTACCTAATTATTTAATTTGCATGAGACTGAGGTAAAACAAAGTTCCAGAACTAAAAGAAGCAATACCAAACATGAGTGATCTCAACAGAGGTATATTGGCAATATAGAAAATAGAGTATAGCAAACGAGCAATGATAAAGATTATTGCTGCATTTCCTCCTTGAGGAGAATTCACCCCAGTAACGTAAGCCATTAAAGCTGCCGCTGCAAAAACCATAAACCCTTCAAAAGAGTTTTCATGAGCCCATGTTGCTCGTTGGGCATAGGGTGGCAACTTGTCAAACATGGCGCGGGGAGCAGAAAGATCATATCCTATCTGCACTCTAGCAAAAGCTACTAATAAATAGGGTACATAAATGAGAATAGCCGCGACGACAATAGTGGATAAAAAAATAGCAGGTACTGGTAATAGAGATAGAGACATTCAACTAATTTAATGGGTTACTTGGGTAATCTTGAGCATTTTTATGAATTAATAAGGGGTAATTTAGTTAACTCATTACCCCTTAATTTTCCATCTCTATCATTGGCTTGGCAAAAACTGCAATTCACTTTAGTCAAAGTAAAAGAGTGTTACCACTTTTCGTTGTTCTTCCGCGTCACTACAAGTTTGTAGTAGAGTGCGACTATCATGAAATGCAAAACAGATTAGCTGTTGACAACGAGAGATGATTTCTTTGTTACATAAGTAACTCGCTTCAGCCAAAGACAGATCATCATTACTGGGGTTTTCCACCAGGTGCATGACCTGTTCTAGCTGCTGGCGTGATTCTTGGGGTTGACGTTCCAAACTCTGGGGTAAAATGACCGTGAGTAGGTTGGGGTCAGCCTTGGTTGCACCGCGAATGGCCGCAGAATTTGTGCCTGTAGCGCCAGAGGTAATGATGCGGTTGCCCGATAGAATTAGGGCATAGGTCATCATTTCAATGAGGTTCTGGTGGGTAATTGGCACATGACGAGAACCTAACAAAGCAATCCGTTTAGAACCTGTTTGCTGGATAGTTGCTAGTTCTTGGGCTAAGGTATCGAGTTTGATAGTATCTATTGACTGACTCAAAGATGAAGATCATGAGATTAAACAACCTAGACATTCTACCAAACAGCGTGTACATAGGACACTAACCAGGGTTACATATTGCTACAATATATTATTTCCTAGCAAATTACTGACGGACTATTATACTCGTATTTCTTAATCCCCTCCAGCCAATGACAATATAACCAATTGCCAATAATAAGCTATTCATGCCAATTCGTAATTCTTTCCAGGCATTTTCCTGGATTTTTTGTAACTGTAGTGCTTTTTGGTTGCGAATTTGGGTGATTTTCTGGGTTGCTTCTTGATTCATTTTATTGATTTTCTCGGTTGCCTGGGCTGCTAGTTGTTGCGGATCTGTTTGCTGTTTAATAAAATCATCGAGGGCTTGTGGATTTGCTTTATATTGCTTGAGTAAATTCTTTTGTACTTCAGGTAATTCTTTATTATTAAGTGCTTGATTATACTTTGCCTCGTCTTTGATCAATTCATTCAATTGAGCGGCTAATTGCTGTCTTAATGCTGGACGTTGTTTCTCCAAAGCGGCTTTTATTTGTTCATTGCCAAATTTATTTTGTACTTCTGCTAATTGATTTTTAATTTTGGTTTGCTCTTCGGCTAATTGATTGTTAATTTGGCTTTCTAACTGTTGAGATTCTTGATTAATTTGGGTTAAAGCCTGATTTTTTACTTGACTTACATTACTGAGGTGCAAAGGAAAAATTAATAAAAACATCAGCCCTAACAAACTGGAGAGGATAAAAACTGGTAACTTTATAAACGAAGATGAGCGTGGTCTTTCATTAGCTCTATCAATCCAATACGCAGTTAAAAGTAATCCTAAGCCCAGCATTGGGTTAATACCCTGTTCTACAAGAGTTCGGGACAAGTTGATTTGCCAAGATTTATCCGTGAGTTGCAATGGTAATAATAAAAATAGGAAATTGAAAACAAAGGACAATATACAAATTATACCGATGAATTTCAGCAGTAAAGATGTATGAGAGGGTGTTGTATGGGTAGTCATATTTGTTAATACTGTGAATACATTAGATTAATTAGCATATCTAACTCTACTTTCATCATGTTCTCCGCAAAATTAACCCTATGCTTTTGTAATTTTTAATAGGTTTAAAATCTTGCTCGCCATTTTTGTACCTGCTGTAGTAAACTTGCACTCAACCAGTGATCAAACTGGGGATACACTGGTAAGCGCGGTATCAGTTTCCAATTACCAGGCTCTAAAATGCTTGAGAGTTCCTGGTCCTGTAAATGTGGATAATCAGGGTTAACCTCATCTTTGGGACTTATTCCCCCTAAATCCCTAGCTCCAGCGGCTATACAAGCAAGTAACCAACTTTTATCTTTAATTAAATTGGGGGGAATCTGAATAGCAATGTCTATTGGTAAAATTTCCCGCGCTTTAGCGATAACTTCCGGTAATTGATAGGGGTTAAATGGTGGTGCGTTAAAGGTTTGCATTGTTCCCGGACTGTGAGGTTGAAGAATTACCTCTTGAATATGATGGTAATTGCTATGAGATTCAGAAATAGCTGTTAAAGTCTCCCACCAATCTTCCTCCGTTTCCCCTATTCCTAAAAGTAACCCCGTAGTAAAGGGGATTTTTAACTCTCCTGCCCATTGTAACTGTTGCGATCGCACTTCTGGCAATTTACTCGGCGCGTGTCGATGAACTGTATTTAATAGTTTTGGTGTTAATTGTTCTAACATTAACCCCATTGACACATTTACGGTTTTAAGCTTCTGCATTTCCGACCAACTCAGTGGACCAACATTAGTATGAGTTAAAAATCCCATTTCTAATGCTAATACACACAAATCATAAATTCTCCCAAACCAAGCTTCCCGTCTGGATGAATAGGGATGAACTTCACCGCTGAGGATGAGGATTTCACAGATATTTTGGTTTTTAAGTTGTAAAAAAATCTCTTGAGCTTTCCCAAGAGTCAACCAGGGACTTTTCCCCGGTTCGGTACAGAAATTGCAGTAGGAACAGCGGTTAAAGCATTCATAAGTAGGAACGATAGTATAAGCAGGGCTATAAGTAACAATATTTCGACTAGATAGAGGCATATATGGTAGGGGTGCAGGGACTGGTTTAGGAAATTACAAGAAAATCAAAAATTATTACAAAAAAATTAATGGCTAAAAACCTTACTACATCTAGTTTATAGCTCTGAAGATCACTAAATCGGCAAAATTTATTAAAAAATATTACGAAAACCCCTTTACAAATCGAAACATAAAGGTTAATATAAATTCATAAGGTAGAAACACCTACCAAAACATACATAACTCAAACGCAATTATAAACACATGACTACAACATTACAGCAGCGCCAAAGCGCCGATGTGTGGAGCCGCTTCTGCGAGTGGAT
>NZ_JACJTO010000019.1 GCF_014698755.1 Aphanizomenon flos-aquae FACHB-1287
AAATCAGTTATGTTCATTGGATGGAAGATATTATGAAATGTTGACATTTTTACCCTTGATAATACTAGTATACTTAAATATGTAAAGTTTTGTAACGACATTCAACATTTCTGCCTTCCAGGATATTTTTGACAATCTTGGGAAATGAGTTTATGATCATGGTTAATCAAAATATTTTAATCCTTCGCCCAAAATTTAACATATTTTGGGCTATTTTTATCAGGCTTTTCTTAACATTCAACACTTCTCAGGATTATCTTATTTATAAAAAAGTAACAATTTTATCTAGAAATTAGCATTATTAACAATATTAAGTATAATTTATTTGTTTTGAAAGTATATTTTATTAATAAAGTTTTCATAAAATCAGATGCGGAATAAAATTTCCTTGTTAACTTATGAGTAATAACTTAAAAGCCAGTTAGAGAGGACAAATCAAAAATTAAAAAGGCAGATTACAGCAAGATTTTTGTAAAGAATAGATCAAAATGAATAACAATCTATTGCTTATTAATTGAAACAAACACTTCCACAACAAATTATTTATGCAGATTAGTAAAACTTGCCAAAAACTTTATCAATATCTTCATAATTTATTTTACAGTAGATATTGGCGAAAGAAAATAACTTTTAATATTTTACTTGGTTTAACCTGTGCACTAGTCGTGACATTTTGGGGAATGACAATGGATTTAGCTACAAGTAAAAAATCCAAAACCATCAGAACTCCTGAAATTACATATATTACTTCTTGGTTAGGAAATACGATTGGTAATGGTAAATTACGAGTACAAAATAATATTGAAGGAATGTATGTCAAAGATGACGGGACAATTTATACAAATAGTGTTTGGGATGAAGCTGGTAGCGAAGCGGGAGTATATAAAGATGGTAAACCAATTTTTATTCTTGAAGATACACATGGTTGGAATCGTTTAGGTGGTAAAGCTATAACAGTAAATAGCAAATATATTTATATTTCCATGACTCAAGGAGGAATGGATCAAATTAAAGAAGATTATCCTGATCCAGGAGAAACTTGGTACTGTGTTAGACGTTATGATTTAAAAGGAAAACCTGTACCTTTTAAAAAAGGAAATGGCTGGGATAAAAGTATGTTAATTACCAGCAAAAAAAATGAAGTTACAGGAATAGCAACGATAGATAACAAGCTATTTGTTAGCAATGCTGGGGAAAATATTGTTCGGGTTTATAATACCGAAACTATGGCAGAAATCAATAAATTTAGCCTTAATAGTCCCGGACAAATTACCATTGATAAAAAAGGTAGTTTGTGGATTATTCAACATAAGAAAGGTACTACATTTGGAAAAATAGTCAATTATTCTCAAACCGGTAAAAAACTACCTCAAGAAATTATAGATGTTGATCAACCATCAGCATTAGCCATTGATAATTTTGGTAGATTATTAGTAGCAGAAAATGGTATTAATCAACAACTGGTAATTTATAATATTAATAATCAGCCAGTTCGTGTAGATAGCCTTGGTGATAAAAAAGGTATTTTTGGTGGTGTACCTGGAGAAGTAAAAACATCAAAGTTGTATGGTATTACAGGAGTTGGTGCAGATAATCAAGGTAATATTTATGTGAATAATAATGGTTTTAATAAATCAGGAACAGATTTAAGAAAATTTTCTCCATCAGGAAAAATAGAATGGCAATTACTAGGATTAATATTTGTAGATAATGCAGATGTTGATCCACAAACAGATGGCGTAAATATATTTACGAAACAAGAACAATATGCAATGGATTATAACAAACCTGCTGGTAAACAGTGGACTTATAAAGCTTACACAGTCAATCCCTTTAAATATGCTCAAGATCCACGGCTACATACATCACCAGATGGAACTTTTGTGAGACGTATTCAAGGAAAACCTTTTTTATTCCTAACAAATATGTTCAATAGCTTTTTGCAAATTTATCGTTTTCAACCAAATACAGATGGTAAAATTGCAATTCCATCGGGGATGTTTGTTGGTACTAATGATCAGGGAAAACAATCTGTTCATGGTAATTGGCCACCCTATCAACCCGCAAAAGGTGAATGGATTTGGCGCGATATTAATGGTAATGGTGCATTTGATAAAAATGAATATGATAGTACGGAAGATTATCCTTATATCGGTGGTTGGTGGGTAGATAACAAAGGAGATGTGTGGAAAACTTTGCGAATTGAAGATGGTATTCGGCATTATCCTTTACAGGGATTAGATACTAAAGGAAATCCCATTTATACCTATAATTCGATGGAAAAAATCAAGACTCCTAATATTTTTAAGGACTTGCGAAGAATTGAATATTTTCCCGAAACAGATACTATGTATTTGTCAGGTTTTACCCTTGAACATCCAGCATTTGCTGATGATGCTAAAGTCATAGGATCAGAAATTGCTCGCTTCGATAATTGGAGTCAAGGAAATCGCACGCCCAAATGGCGAACTGTCGTTCCTTACGACACTACAGGCAATGAACTAGTTGCTACTGCAGCCATGAGTATAGCAGGTGATTATGTATTTGCAGTGGGTGTGAAAACCGCAGAAGTATATGTTTACAAAACTGCTACAGGAGAACTCGTGAAAAAGATGACTCCAGGTGCAGAAGTTGGTAAAGAAAGTGGCTGGGTTGATATTCCCTATGGTATCCGGGCTTTCCGTCGGAATAATGATGATTATCTTGTATTTGTAGAGGAAAATTGGCAAGGAAAGGTGCTTATCTATCAATTTCCTATTTGATATCTAGGAGGTTTAATAATTTGTAAATTCTGAAATACCCAATTTATTTAATAATTTGGGTATTTACGTTTTTATATTTTTATAAATTAATTTTTTGTCTCATATTTTAAATAAAAAGTCATAAAAAGTCAGAATTAACTATAGTTTCACAGCAATATTCCAACGGAACATTAACATAAAATCAGAATTAGATCACATCATTATCTTAATTAGAATGCTCAGTTATCCCATCTGAAAAGACAATATCGCGGAAAACCCTACTAAATACCAACACTGAATACACCAGGATTATTTCAGTTACATCTGTAGATAACGCCAGCAAACGAGTCTCATGGGGAATAATTAAAAATATGAGAAAAGTTTTATTAATAGATACATCTTTATTGTGCGTCTGGTTAAAAGTTCCAGGTAAAGAAACTGCTGGTAATAATAAATGGGACTTTGAACTTGTTAATGAGAAAATTCTCACAGAAATTGAAAAAGGAACAACCTTGGTACTTCCATTAGCCACAGTGATAGAAACAGGAAATCATATTGCTCAAGCTAAAACTACAAATTCAGATAGTAAAAGAATAACATCAGAAAAATTCGCCGAAATTATGATTTATGCGGCCGACGAAAAAAGTCCTTGGGCTGCTTTTCGTGAACAAATTGTACTATGGGAAGCGGAAGGATTAAAAAATAAAGATAAAAAAATAGGCATCTAACTGGTGTAAACAGGTTGCAAAATCTAACAAGGATTTATTTCTTCTCAGAGTTTGATAATCAATTTCAAGATATTCTGCTATTTTAGATGATTGACTTTCTTCATATTGACTTGCTTTCAAATTTTTATGTTTATCTGTGAGATTAGGATTATGCTTAATTAATATTTCCCGTGATGCCTTTACTAAACATTCTTTTGCACCCCTTCCACCTGACTCAGCTTCTGCTATCAAATCTGTTAGTCCACGCTGTTTACTATTAGCAAAGTCTGTCCATTTTCTATTATTTCGATGATCAGTATTTTCGGTAAAAAAGCAGCATATACCCAAATAATCAACTAATAACCAAGCTTCAAGTTCTTGAACCATCGGAAAAAATTTTACTCTTCCTTCACCTTCAAACAATTTAACAACTTCTTCAATTCGATTAACCAGAGAATTTCTTTCCCTACGTCTTTGGTTTTGCGATTGTGTCCCATCGGAATCTAGTAAAAAGATAACTAAATCATCATTTTTTAAATAATTATCAACTGCCTTCTTTAAACCATCTTGAATTTTTGGATTTGTAGCTGTATTAAAACCCTGTTTAGTGGCAAGTTGGATCGTTATATTACCACCATAAAGCGCGACTATTTTGTTAGCAATATAGCCAACTGCTTTACTATCATGATCAGATTCCGGCACCCAAAGACGAACACTAGGCATATTAACCAGCAAAAACTCCTTCAATTAAGTGACTATGATAAATCGCGCTACCTATTCCAAAATCATTCATCCAATCGGAAAGATCATCTCGGTTTTCTGCTAATTTATCCAATAAACAAGCTTGTGTTCCAATTTCTCCTTTTTGACTCAAAAGAATTACCGAAATGTCAGATGATATTTCTTCAGGAGAAAAACAATCCAATAATTGAGAACTATGGGTTGTAAAAATCACCTGTGTTCTCTTGGATAACTTTTTGATCATGCTAGCAATATCTTGTAAAATACCAGGATGAAAATTTCTCTCAGGTTCTTCAATACTAATGAGAGTTGGAACATCAGACTCATAAAGCATGATAAAATAAGCTATCAATCTCAGAGTCCCATCTGACATATTAGATAAAGCTATTTTTTTACCGTCTTCTTCAATAACTGTAACTGTAATAGTTGGCTCTACATCTTCTAAGATATCCAACCTGATTTTTAGACAATTATAGAGTTCTTGACTCACTTCATCAAACTTATTTTTATCATGTCTAGCCCAATATTGTAAAATTGTTTGGGCTTTACTAGCATTAGAATTAAGGCTGGGTATTATTTCATCACTTTGTACATATTCGTAGATTATAATATTTCTCTTTGGGCTTCTAGAATTTGCTCTGACACTATCAGGATCTACATCATAAAATTTCCAATCTTTTATATCGCTTGCTAACTTTTTTGTAAAAGGTTTATGACCATATTTACCTGCATCTGTTAATGCGAGTCCATCACCCTCAGAAGATTGGTATTGCTGACAATTTTCGCCATTTTCGTCCTTGACTTCTCCTTTGCCATTAATAATATTAATTACTTCAATTTTATTAACTAAGAGATACTCTTTATCAATAAAAGTATTATTTTCGCTGAGACTAACTACAACATTATATTCTGCTTTATTACTTTCATCATCTTCTATAGAAATTTCATAATCTATTTTTTTTTCTTCCAATCTTAATATTCTGTCCATATATTCTACAGGAGGTAGTGTTTGAGCTTTTAAAAGTGTACTGAGAAAACCTAGTGCTTCTAAACAATTTGATTTACCACTAGCATTAGGTCCTACCAAAATCGTTAGATCCCTGAAATTTAAATCTACATCTCCTAAGCTTTTAAAATTTTTAATTTTTGCGGATATTAGTTTAAGGGTCATAAATATCTCCAGTATATTAGTCAGTCTAGTAACTACGCAATTATTTTAAATAAAAAGTTACAAAAAGTGAGAATTAACTATGTTTTACAGCAATACTCCAACCCAACATTAACATAAAATCGGAATTAGATCACATCATTATCTGGCTTAGAATGTCCACTGATCACATCTTAAAAGACAATATGGCGGAAAACCCTACAGCCTAACTGCCAACAAAGACTTTCACAGATTTGTTAGACTGAACATACCAGGATTATTTCAGTTACATCTGTAGATAACGCCAGCAGACGAGGCACTTCATGCTTACAAACACCCTACTTCTCTCGAATCAACTCCCCACTTTACAATATTCATCCACCACAGAACGCTTCGATGACACTTGGGAAGCCCCCCTGGCAACCCTTTTAGGACTAGGACGCGCAGCCGGGGCAGACTTTGTGGAATACTTCCTAGAACGTCGCAACTACATCAGTTGTTTAGCCGAAGATGACACCATTACCAGCATTTCCCCCAGTTTAGCCACCGGTGCAGGAGTGCGTGTATTTCGCGGCAAAGCTGACTGCTACGTTAGCACCAATAACCTCACATTTGCGGGTTTAAAAGCAGCTTTAGAAAAAGCACTTTCTATTTTAGGACTACAATTACCAGGTCCTAGTGGCTTCATTCCCGAAATCAACCTGGAATTACTCAGGGACTACGCCAGCAAACGCGGTAAAGACGCTTGGCTACCCTTATGTAGTTCTATCCGCGAAATGGGAGAAGTTCTCCTTGATGGTACAGCCCAACTGAACAAAAAAGCTACCCACGTCCAATCTCGCCGCGCTTCCTACTTCCGTGATTGGCAAGAAGTATTAGTTGCTGCCAGTGATGGTACATTTGCCCGTGATATCCGCCTCACTCAGTCCGTGGGCTTTAACCTGCTTTGTGCTGACGGTGCTAACCGTTCCTCCATTGCTGAACGGGCGGGTAATACCAGTGACGCTAACTTCCTGAGAACCTGGGATTATCAACAAGCCTCCGAACAAATCGCGGAATCTGCTGGTAAAATGCTGTACGCAGATTACGTAGAATCAGGAACTTACCCCATTATCATGGCCAATCATTTTGGCGGCGTAATTTTCCATGAAGCCTGTGGACACCTTTTAGAAACCACCCAAATTGAACACAAAACCACACCATTTGCTGATAAAAAAGGTGAAAAAATCGCCCATGAAAGCCTGACTGCTTGGGACGAAGGACGTTCTGATAATGCCTTTGGAACTATTGACATGGACGATGAAGGAATGCCCGCTCAAAGAACATTATTAATTGAAAAAGGCATCCTCAAAAACTTCCTAGCTGATAGAACCGGTTCAGTACGTACCGGACACCCCAGAACAGGCAGTGGCCGCCGTCAAAATTACACTTTTGCAGCCGCTAGTCGGATGCGAAATACATACATTGATTGTGGTGAACACACAACAGAAGACCTATTTTCCTCCGTTGATAAAGGCATTTATTGCAAGAAAATGGGAGGCGGAAGTGTAGGAGCAACAGGTCAATTTAACTTTAGTGTTGATGAAGCTTACCTAATAGAAAATGGCAAAATTACCAAACCATTAAAAGGTGCTACCCTCATCGGTGAAGCTAAGGAAATCATGAATAAAATCTCCCTATGTTCCCAAGATTTAGAACTAGCTCCCGGCTTTTGTGGTTCAGTTAGCGGCAGCATTTACACCACAGTTGGACAACCCCATATTAAGGTTGATTCTATTACCGTTGGCGGAAGATAAAAACAACAGATAAAAATCATCAGATGAAAAACAGATAAACCATCCATATCATCCGCGTTTATCTGCGTTCATCTGCGGTCAAAATTCACAAATTAATTCATCATGACAAAGATCCAAGAAATCGCCACCTACGCTCAAGAAAATGCCGCCAAACTCGGTATTAAAAAATTCGATATTTACGGCTCTACCGTAGATGATACCAGCGTTCAAGTTGACCAAGGTGAACCCAAACAAGTCAAAGCTTCTAATCGTTCTGGGGTAACAGTTCGGGTTTGGAATGAAGAAAATACAATGGGTGTTACCAGCACCACAGATGTAGATTATAAGGGATTAGAATTAGCTTTAAAAACAGCTTATGAAGCCAGTTTTTTTGGAGTTAAAGAAAATGTTCCTGATTTTAGTCCAGAAGCAACAATTCCTATTCCTAATAAACATCAAGAAAAAGCCCTGCAAGCACCTGTTTCTGAATTAATAGAAAAACTATTAGTAGCAGAAAAAGAATTAATGGCAATTCATCCAGCTATTACCAGTGTGCCTTATAATGGGTTAGCACAAAGAGATATTGACAGATTCTATCTCAATAGTGAAGGTGCGTTAAGAACTGAATCTCATTCTTTAGCTTCTATTTATTTGTACAGCAAAACTGAAGAGGAAAATAAGAAACCTCGCAGCGCTGGAGCTTATCGAGTTAAGGAAAGTGTAGCTGATTTAGATATTGCTGGTTGTATTCAGGAAACTGCCCAGAAAACTATCAGTCATTTGCATTATGAAAAAATCAAAACTGGTAAATATCAAGTAGTTTTCTCTGCTGAAGCTTTTTTAAGTTTGTTGGGTGCTTTTTCTAATTTATTTAATGCCCAAAGTATTCTTGATAATCAAAGTTTATCGAAAACTGATGATATTGGTAAAGAAATTTCTTCACCTTTACTTTCAGTTTATGATGATGCTCTACACCCTGCTAATGTTGGTGCAGAAAGTTTTGATGGTGAAGGTACTCCTACTCGACAAATTAAGTTAATAGAAAAGGGTATTTTAACTAGCTTTTTACATAGTGCGGGAACTGCTAAACGGTTAAATTCTCAGCCTACAGGTAATGCTAGTATTGGCGCGAAAGTCAGTGTCAGTCCTAATTTTTATCATGTTTTTGCAGCAGGAACTCCTCAACAAGAATTGAGTTTAGAAACTGCAGAAAATGTGATTTTAATTGATGATTTACAAGCTCTTCATGCGGGTGTTAAATCTTTACAAGGTTCTTTTTCTTTACCTTTTGATGGTTGGTTAGTTAATAAAGGTGAGAAAATTAGTATTGAGTCTGCAACGGTAGCTGGTGATTTTTTGGAACTTCTGAAATCTATTGTTTATGTGGAGAAAGAGGTCGAATTAACACCCGGAGGAGTTGCTCCCAGAGTTTGGGTGAGTGAACTTTCTATTACTGGAGATTAATATCTTTTTTCACTCTGTGCGTCTGCGGTTTAAAGATATTTTATCGAACCACAGAGGCACGGAGGACGGAGGTTAAGAATGAATTTTTTTATGGTTAATTCTTTGATATAACCAAGCTATGGCTGCTCCGGTGGTTTCTGCTAAGATACTAATGAGACGATAAATAGCGATCGCACTAATCACTAAAGCCGCTGGAAAATGATATTGTAATAGTAATATGGCTATGGTTTCAAATACTCCTAAACCACCTGGTGCACCCGGAACAACTAACCCCAATACCCACGCACAACTAAAAGCCCCCACTAATAAGGGTATTTGCTCCCAATTTACAGAAGTTAACGCTATGATAGTTAAAATAAATCCAGAAGCACGCAACCCTAAAAAAACTATTTCCCCTAATAAGGCTTTTAGAGGATAATTTTTAATTATAAAACTATCTATTAACTGATTCTTTTCGGGAGATTTTTTATTTTTCCACCTGTCTAAAAGTTGAATAACTGGATTTAAAAATCGGGGGTGAAGTATACACAAAACAATTATTAAACCCAATAATTGCAGAATAATTAAATTAAATTTCAGATGATCAAGAACAATTTGACCACCAAACAAAACAATAATAATTAAAGCTGCTGCTAACATTAATAGTGGTTCTAACAAAACACTTAAAGTCGCAATATTTGTAGGGATATTAGCATTTTTAGCCGCCATGATTCGCCCATAATAATGCCAGACATTCCCAGGTAAATATTTAGCAATATTCGTTTTTAAATAAACTTGAATAAACTCAATGGACGATACAGATTGATTTAACTCCTTTAGTACCCAAGTCCAAACCCAACCCGCCCAAATATGTGCTAATAAAGTTACAGCCGTAGCACTTCCTAATATTAACCAACCAGTTATATTAATCCGAATAGAACTAACTCCTGACCAATTATCTTTGAAGGCTTTTAATAAAAAAAACAGCGTTCCCCCTAGAATCAACCACCGGACAATTTTTTTCATTTTTTATTTGTGAATATTGGAAATATGTAGAATTCCGTATTTTAAAAATTAGGAACAATACACAATAATATATATTACTATTGTGGGGTGGGCTTCTAGCCCGCCCATTTTGTATTTAAGGAACAATACACAATAATATATATATTACTCTTGTGGGTTAGGCTTCTAGCCCGCCCATTTTGTATTTAATTCTATATACCTTGTTAATTTTGATATTTTAAATACCAACTTTCTAAAGCCAAACGATGAATTTCCCGCCAAGGAATATTATTTTGTCGTGCTAAAACTGCACAATCTTCATATTCTGGCTGCACATTAGTAATTACCTTTTCTCTAGCTTTTCCTGTCCATGCCACTTTTACTGATATTGTCCCATAAATAGTTTCCACTTTTTGCATTTCTCTTTGTAAAATTGACCTTTGTTGAGTAGTACGACGAATCCCCAAAGTGCTAGTTTCTCCAAATAACACCGCCTCACAACTAGCTAATTTCTCGGAATGACAAATCACAGTTAATAAAATTCCAGTCCGTGACTTTTTCATTCCTATGGTTTGAGTGAAAACATCCAATGCTCCAACAGCAAATAAAGCCTCAAATACATAACCGAATACTTGAGGATTTAAGTCATCTATTTGAGTTTCTAGAACAGTAATCGTTTCTAAATTTGGGGAATATTCCGTAAAATCGGAGTTATCAGTCTGTAAAGATTCACTTTCACCAAACCAAAGCCGTAGTATATTAGGAATGGGTAAATCTAGAGAACCCGCTCCTAATCCTACCTGTTTGATAGTCATTGGCGGTGGTGAACCAAAGTCCTGCACTAGGGTAGTAGTAATCGCCGCCCCCGTTGGTGTTACCAATTCTCTGTCAATACCATTGCTATAAACTGGACAACCCCGCATTTCCCACAATTTTAACACCGCTGGTACTGGTACTGCCATTCGTCCATGGGCTGCATGAACAGTACCACCCCCTGTAGGAAAGGCCGAACAGTATAGCAAAGGAAAGCCCTGCTGATTGCTGTCAATACCCAACCAATCCAAACCTAAGCAAGTACCAACAACATCCACAATCGCATCTACAGCACCTACTTCATGAAAATGAACTTTTTCCGGTGCAATGCCATGAACAGCCCCCTCTGCCTCTGCCAAGCGTCGGAAAACAGCTAAACTCCAAGCTTCTACCTGCCCTGGTAATTTGCCATTGAGAATCATCTCCTCTATTTCCGGTAAATGGCGGATATGGTGGTGATCATGTTCATGGTGATGATCAAGCAAATCCACATGAACCTTAGTTGCTTGTTGAGTTTGACGGTGGACAAATTCCGCCCACAGTCGATATTCTTGCTCAATTCCTAAACTATGGAGTTTTTCTACCAAATACTCCACAGGCACACCTAGACTAACTAACGCCCCTAAACACATATCACCAGAAACCCCTGTTGGACATTGAAAATAAGCAATTTTATTCATAAATTTATTTGTCGGTGGTCAGTTGTCAGTTGTAGAACGTGAATTACCAATTACCAATTACCAATTACCCATTACTAACCCTATTATGTCCAAAATATTTACCATTCATCCTGATAATCCTCAAAGCCGCCGAATAGAGGAAATAAAGTTAGCGCTATTAGGTGGCGCTATCATGCTCTACCCTACTGATACAGTTTATGCAATTGGTTGTGATTTAAATGCCAAGTCGGCGGTGGAACGAGTGCGGCAAATCAAACAGTTAGCAAATGATAAACCACTGACATTTTTGTGTCCTTCACTTTCCAATGTAGCGACTTATGCCTTCGTAAGTGATCCAGCCTACAGGATAATGAAGAGGTTAATACCAGGTCCCTACACATTTTTGCTTCCTGCTACCAAACTAGTACCACGACTGGTGCAAAGTCCCAAACGCAAAACTACAGGAATCCGAGTGCCAAATCATAAGGTTTGCTTGGCATTAATGCAAGCCTTAGGAAACCCAATTATTTCTACTTCGGCTCATGTCACAGCAAATGATGAAAATCAGGAAATAGCTGAGAACGGAAAACAAACAATTTTGTCACGGATAGATTTATATGACCATTTGGATAAATTGGTAGATATCATTATTGACACGGCTGAAGAACCTACATATCAAGTATCTACCATTTTAGATTTGACCAATGAAGAACCAGTTATTATTCGGAGAGGTTTAGGTTGGGAAGCCGCAGCTACTTGGGTTTAACAACAAAGCTTGACAAATGCAACCCCTTGTTTTGGACTCAGCAGCACCCATTGAGATTACCTGTCTCCAATTCTAAAATTGTCTCCCCAGTCCTAAAATTACGGCTACGCCACACGGGCTATCAGTCAATCCTGCCATGACTAAGCTTTCGGCGATTTGTCACCAGAGTGAATATCTATTATGCCATCTTTGATTTAGTTGCTAAAAACAAAGCGACAGATAAAACATAGCCCTTAACTTTGGAAATTTACCGCAGTGTTTACATATCAACCGTCTAGTTGGTGAAGTTTGAGGAATCAACCTCAAAGGATTTTTACAGACGAGAGTGATATTAAATACTGTATTTGCATTTGAGTTAAGGTGCAATACCAATTTTATAGAAAAGTCATGAAAGCTAACATCGCCAATCTGCCTAATTCTACATCTGCTCTTGATAGCTATATTTCTCTTGAAGAATTGTCTCTTCCCACCAGCAATACATTAGTACAACTTTTATCCCATGAGATGCAATCTCAAGTTAAAGTTGCCACTTCTGGTGTACAAGATGTTGTCGGGCGCATAGCCAAAGAAGTAGAACGGATATGTGATAAAAGCTCCCGTATTCAGAACTCAGGACAAATTCAGTCTTGGCAGATTACATTAGGAAGACATCGTTTACAAAAATGCCTACGTTACTATCAGCTTGGTTCTAAACAAGGACGAATAGAATTACATAGCAGTTTAGGTGCAATTGTTTATCGTCATGTTGCTGTTAGTGGCTCAGATTTAGGGTTTGAGGCTCGTTACAATCTCATTGAGGATTTTTTACAAGCTTTTTATATCGAAGCTATTAAAGCTTTTCGTCGGGAAACTGAATTACCTGAAGATTACACCCCGCGAACGCAGCTACAAGTAGCCGAGTATATGGCGTTTACAGAACAGTATGCCAAACGTCGGATTAATTTACCCGGTGGCGCTAATCAACAGTTAATTGTTTTACGCGCTCAAGGTTTTGCCCGTCGTCAACCTCAAGAAACTACTGTAGATATTGAAATGGCTGTAGATTCTGCGAAAACTGAAGAAGCGGAATCTTATCAGCGGAATGTGGCTGTGCAGCAAATTCGCTCACAAATGATTGCTAAACCTGGTTTTGACCCTTCTGAGGAGTCGGAACGCAATCGGGTAATTACGGAATTAATGAAATATCTGGAGTCTCAAGGACAGTCTGATTGTATGGATTATCTGACTCTTAAACTTCAGGATCTCTCTGCACCGGAAATTGACCAAATTCTGGGTTTAACCAGTCGTCAACGCGATTATTTACAACAAAGATTTAAATATCACGTTGAGAAGTTTGCTAAACAGCACCAATGGCAATTAGTTCACCAATGGTTAGGCGCTGGTTTAGAACATAAGCTAGGTTTATCTTCTCAGCAATGGGATATTTTTTGGAATCAACTTACACCACAGCAACAACAAATTTTTGAGTTGAAAACTGCTTGTCAAAGTGATTTACTTATCTCTAAATCTGTTCAATGTACTCCTAAACAACTCCAAAAACGCTGGACTCAAATGTTAGAACTAGCATGGTCTATTCGTAATGGTCATGCTGAATCTAAGAGCAATTAAATTTAATTCAGTAGGTTGGGTTGACGCAAGGAATCCGAACATTTTCATCACTTTGTTCGATTTTACTTTATTCTACCCAGCCTACAATTTTGTCTCTTAGATACTTTAATTCGGTTTTGATCAATTAACAGATATTCTTGAAAAGTGGGAATTGTCCTGTAAGCTGCAAATTTATCTTCTCTGTCGTAACCTTTGGTAGATTGAGATAAAACTTCAATAACTACCTGGGGATTTGTGATTGTATCTGTCCGATTATTGAAAAATTCTGGTTCATCTGCAATAATAATTACATCTGGATAAGTGTATATTAGTTTTTGAGGTATCCATAGACGCATATCACCCATGAAAACTTCGTAATTCTGATTTCTAAAGGCAAAATTCAGCCCAGAACTTAAATTCAAAGAGATGCGGTTATGATTTATAGATAGACCAGCCATAGCAATGATTTGTCCGCCAATGTATTCGCTTTTGTAGTCAGCAGTTGCTTCTAATTCCAGATATTCCTCTGGAGTGTAATATTGCTTTGCTATTAATTGCATATTTTTGATCAGAAAGCGATGTTTGTTAGTTTAACATATCAGTAATAATTATTGATTAAGTTTTTATCTATTAAGTTTCTAATACTTTTCATCTGTTGCATCAGAGATTCAACCAAAATATGGTAAATTTTAATATGTCAATAATAGTCAAACTTGTAAATAATCAATAATAGTACAGCATTTACTATTTCTATTAGAATACAATTTACAAAGATAAAAGGATCATAATTAATAATCATGAATAATTCACACAAAACATTATTGAAGTCAATAAAAGATAAGTTTGATCATATATTAAACTCTTGCCAATTACCAATTCTAGGATATTTGTTAATTGGAATTATATTCGCTGTAGTAATCAGATTAATTTGTGTTCCTAATAAATCAGTAGATTATAAATATTTTTTAGATCCTTGGTATGATTTTATCGCATCTCATGGCGGATTTAGTGCCTTAAAATATGGTTTTGCCGATTATACACCATCCTATCTTTACTGGCTTTTAATTGCTTCTACCCTGCTTTCAGGATTACCGAAAATTTTGGCAATCAAGCTTTTTGCCATGACTGTTGACTTTATTTGTGCATTTTTAACTTATAAAATTGTCAAGCTTAAATATCCTATAGGTAGAATGGCAAATTGGGCATTTTTAGCCGTTATATTAAGTCCCACCGTAATTTATAATAGTTCTCTTTGGGGACAATGTGATGTTATTTATACTACTGGATTAATTGCCTGTATTTACTTTTTATCTATTCACAAACAAATTCCCGCATTAATAAGTTTTGGTGTAGCACTTTCGTTTAAATTACAAGCGATGTTTTTAGCACCTTTATTATTAATCTTATTGATTAAAAAAAGAATATCTTGGTTTTATTTACCAATAATTCCTTTAGTATATACAACAGCAATGTTACCCGCTTGGATTGCTGGTAGACCAATAAAGGAATTACTATTAGTATATTTTGAACAATCTCATAAATATAAAGAACTAGCTAAAGGTGTACCGAATCTCTATCAATGGATTCCTAACGATTATTATAATATTGTAGTACCAATAGGTTTACTATTAACTGTAACTGCGATATTTTTGTTAGCATATCTTGTCTATAGAAGTAAATTAGAAATAACTCAAGATAGACTCATACATTTAGCGACAATATCGGTATTTTTTATGCCGTATTTATTACCCAAAATGCACGAAAGATATTTTTATCCTACAGATATTTTATCTATTATCTTTGCTTTTTACTTTCCTGAATATCGTTGGGTAGCAATATCAGTACAAATGGCATCATTTTTTAGTTATTTGGGAACTCCTATATATATCCAGTTGTTTTCTATTCCTTTAGGTTTTACACTTTGGTTTGTGGTGCGGAATTGTGACATGATTTACCCCAAATCAAAAACGGATTTTGCCTTAAACATTAATAATAAAAAATAAACAACTGTGGAAAAATTACTAACCAAAAATAATATTATTAAAATTATCGGTATTAGTGCCTTAATTTTATTTATATCTAGTATTATCAGACATGAATTATTTAATTCATCTGGAGATTTAGCATTTTTTGATCAAACAGTTTACTTAGTTAGTCAGGGAAAACCGCCAATTTCCTCCGTACTTGGTTTTCACATTTTAGCTGATCATGCTGCTTGGATATTGTATCCTATAGCTTTACTATATAAAATTTATCCTCATGTCTATTGGTTGTTTGCAGTCCAGTCTATTGCTTTGTCTTTAGGTGCTTTTCCTACATATTTACTGGCAATACAAGCGGGTTTGAAAGAAAATCAAGCAATAGCAATAGTAATTGTTTACTTACTATATCCAGTCCTATATAACAGCAACTTGTGTGATTTTCACCCAGATACAATAGCTGTTCCTGCAATTTTAACAGCAGTTTTAGCTGCGAGAAAAGGAAAATTAATTTGGTTTTGTATAAGTGTTCTGATAGTATTAGGATGTAAAGCGGTACTTTCCTTAACAGTAGTAGCTATGGGTGTTTGGTTACTATTTTTTGAAAAGCGGCGTTTGTATGGTGTAATTGCTATCATTAGTGGTATAGCATGGTTTTTAATTGCTAACAAAATTATTATTCCTTTTTTCGGCAGCGAAGCAACATTGGTCAACCGACATTTTTACCGCTATAGCTATTTAGGAAAGTCATTTTCTGAAACATTACAAATTGTCCTATCTCAACCGCAAATTGTTTTTGGTCACATTTTTACTCTGATAAATCTAGAATATTTATTTTTCTTATTAGCACCTATAATCTGGGGTTTAATACCCAAATATATGACATCATTGATAGGTGCAATTCCTTGTATAGCATTAAATATACTTGCTGATCATGCTTCACAGAAAAATGTAATTTTACATTATTCTTTACCAACAATTCCATTTTTAATCTTAGCATTAATTGCCAGTATAGCAGCCAATAAAGCATGGATAAAGCAAGGAAGAATAATTATTTTGTGGTCTTTATTTTGGTTTTTATTTTTAGGCAAATGGGGGTTTTTTATGTCAAAATATCTTAACTTTGTAGACAATTGGCAAGCTACAAGACAAGCAATATCTTTAATTAAAACTCAAGATAGTGTTCTAACTACAGATGTAATTACTCCCCATTTAACCCATAGACAAGAGATTAATTTTAAATATAGTATTAATGAATTAAATAAGTTTCATTATATACTGCTGAATACTCGTCATCCTGGTTGGGGAGGGACTAGGAAAGATTATCATAATTTGAGGAATGAACTAAAAAAGCGTTCTGATTTTAATTTACAATATCAACGCGATGATGTGTATCTCTTTGTGCAAGAATAAATAGAATTTCTGCATTATATATCTGTCTAATTCTTGTGGGGTGGGCATCCCTGCCCGCTCTAATATATAAATTAGGTGCATTTTAGCTTAGTGGTGAAATCAATTTAAAACCTTCTGATTCCCCGATAATTTTACTCCCCCTTAAATTCATTTTCTGCAAGGTGTCATTATCCACCAACAAATAAAATTTATGAACAAACTTATCTTGTAAATCTGCAAGAGATGTAGGAATAACTTTACAATCACTATAAAAGTCTAAACTAGGACGACTATCAGGAAAAGAAGTATAAATTTCTGTTCCTGGTGGAATATTATCCCTAATTAATGCTGCAACTGGTAAAACGGGGAATTTTTCATTTAACTCCCATATCCATGATTGAGAACTCATTAACATTGCTAAAACTAAATACATTCCCGCAAATAAAACCGGGATAAATTGACGGTTATGCTGATTAATAAACCATGATGTGATTCCCATAGTCACTGCTAAAATAATGCTCATAACAATTAACAATGGCTGTTTATCAACTAAACTAAAATAAATACAACCTGCTAAACCGATAATAACTAAAAATGCAAAAAATCCCGTCAAAAATCTAGTTTTAAACTTCTCTTCCTGCCAAATATAACTTAAATTAGCCCCAATTGCTAAAGCTAAAAATGGGTATATGGGCATAATATACCAGGGTAATTTGGTACTCATTAAAGAAACTATGGCAAAATAAACAATTGTTCCAATGAGAGTTAAACAACCCCAAGCAGTATGACGATTTTTCCAACTTAAATATAAACCTCCTGGCCAAAATAACAACCAGGGAAAACCATATTTTATCACTTCCAGTAAATAATACCAAATCGGACCGGTATTACCTTCTACAGCTTTTCCCAGTCTATCAAAAGCTTGGGACTGAAAATGCACTTCTAAGAAAATATTACCATAATGTTGCCATTGGGCAAAATACCAAGCAATAGCAGGGAAATTTCCTAAAAACATTCCTATCCATAGAAATGGATTTTTAAATATAGCTAATTGTTTATTAGCAATGATAAATAAACCTGCTATTCCTGCTAAAACTACTACTAACATTCCCTTTGTCAGAGTAATTAAACCCAAACAAAATCCGATACCAACAGCATATTTTCTATCATGACGCGCTTTAAGAACACAAAATAATAATAATAAGAAAAAGGAAATAGTCATTCCATCTAACATTGCTAGTCTACCATGACGGACTACAGGCAATAATGTTAAATAAACCAAAGCCGAAAATAAAGCTGGTAAAGTTTCTGCAAAAATTAACCTTCCAATTAAGTAAAGTAAAGGAACTCCTAGCGCAGTTAAAAATGCTCCCGGAAATCTAGTAGTAAATTCTTGTATTCCTCCTCCATGATAGCAAATAGCAATTAACCACTGCATTAAAGGTGGTTTTAATAAAAAAGGATCTCCTTGAATAGTAGGATAAACCCAGTTACCAGTACGATAAATTTCTCTAGCAACTATAGCATAAGTACCTTCATCCCAATCTCGTAAAGGTAAATTTCCCAGAAACATTAACCATAAAACCAAAGACGCTACCAATAACCCTAATAACCATTGTTTATTGTTCATATTTTATAAGTGAATTAAGGGGAGAAATTTCATAATATTTGTCACTGTTTTTAAAGTTTTTAATTCTGGGATATCTGGTTTTATTTTTTCTACCATTATTAACTGCTTTTCGGCTTGTCTGGGTTGAAAGTCATATAAATAAACAACTCCTAAATAAAGCCAAGTATAAGGATTTTTTGCATCATATTTAGTTAATTCTGTTAAATTCTGAATTAATTCTGGTGCTTCGCGCTGTAAAAGTTGTGATAGCACTAGAGTATAACGCCAATTTAAGTTATTTGGTTGATTTTTTAAGTAATAATTAGCAGCAAATTCAATTTGTTTTAAATAGTCTTGAGTCGCGTCATATTGATTAAAATTATCTATCTGGACAAAGATATTATCTAACTTGCCATTTTGTAATTCTACTGCTAATTGTGACATTCGAGAAACTAAATCTAAAGGTGGTGTTTTTGTTAATTTTCCTGTGTCTGTAACATTTACAGTTATATCAGAACTATTTAAAGGTGTGATTTTACCAGTAATTCTATCTAAATATAATGCTGATAGTTGATATTTTCCTAGTGGTAATTCCTGGGGAATAAATGTAGCTAGATTCTCAATGACTCGAAAATTTCCCTGGGGATGACATTTTATACCACAATATAAATTACCTAAACCAATTCCATGATCATGATACCAAGCTGATTGACCATTTTGCCATTTTAATAGTAACAAACCATTTTGTAATTCATCCCATGAACCAGTTATTTGATAAGTAACGGAGTTATTTTTACCTATTATAAATTGATTAGCAGTTATAACTTTTTCTAAAGTAACTGATTTCTGATCATGCTGATCATTATTTAATTTTTTAATTAATTTTTCAACAACTATCTGAGGATTTTTCCGATGATATAATCTTAATTTATCACCATGAGGTAATACCCAATCACTTTGTAATTTTAAATCAGGAGAAGTTTCTATCAAAGATTTTAATTTGCGTTTAGTTTCTCCCTTTTCTCCCGGTTCTTCTGGTTCATTATCTTTGGTGACATACCAAGATAAATACTGTAAATCTTGGTCTACTTGCGATAATTTCATGGTTAATTTTCTCCCATAGACGCGAAAATCAGCCAATGTACCGAAATAATCTAAGGTAAACTCATTAACTTGGGGTGTAGAAACGGGAACTACTCCTAAAGTTGTTTTTAAATATGGGGTAGTTTGATGAATTTTCTCGATTAATTCAGCAAGAGGATATTTTTTACTTTCATTATTTGGTAAATGTTTTCCTCCATAAGCTTGAATTAGAGGTAAAGGAAATAAATTATTTAGTAAAATTATACCACTTACTATAAAAGTTGCTAATCTTAATTTATTAAACCAGATATTTTCAATTAAATTAAAAAAGTAAGCTAAAATTAAACTAATTACCGGAAAACAAGGAAGAATAAATCTAATGTCTTTGTTTGTCCCCAGAGAACAAATTACATAGCTACCAATTAGAAAAATAAATAACCAATTTAAAGCGGATTTAGCCAAATTATCTTTAACTGCATTTTGACTAAATCTAGATTTAAAAAGATAAATTAACAAAATACCAATACTCACAAATAATATCGGAAAACCAACAGTTTCTGGGATAGTTTGCGGATAATATAACCAACCAGCAATAGTTGTCGCAGCAGGATCACCTTCTCCTTTTCCCACATTATTAGCATTTAATGCAGAGGTAATAATAGTTAACCAATTTAAACTATACCAAGAACCACAAATTAACCAAGCTAAAATTAAAGATAACCCTGTTTGAATTAGTTTAATAAATTTACGGTTGCTGATAAAAATAATTAATGTGTAGATACTAGGAATAAGAATAAAAATAAAACCTGTGGGTTTTGCTAACATAATTAACCCTATTCCTACCCCCAATATCAAAGTTAATATCCATGATACAAAACCAGTATAACTATCTTTCCAAATTGTTAAAATGGTGAAAGTAGCTATGACAATAGACGTTAAACCATAATCTAATAAATAATCAGTTCGCATAATTCCCATTATGGGAAATAATAAGCAAAATATGCTGGCTGTGATGCCAATTTTTCGGTTTTTAAATAAATAATTCCCTAAATGATATACTGATAAAATAATTATAGCTGTATATAATAAATTGACTAAACTCGCTTGATCATAACCTCTACCAAATAATACCAAAAATGGTACAGTACAAATATACACAAAAGGAGCGCGATAACTGGGGGTTAATTCCCACAGAGATAACCACCAATTACCTGATAAAATATTCAGGTTTTGAAAAATTCGATAATGGTGCAATGCTCCTGTTAAATGGGCGCTTTGATCATAAGATGGAATAGATTCATCTAAGAAAAACCATGTTCTATCTATCAGTAATCCTATCAACCAAATTGTTAATAGTATGATATAGTCTTTATTGACTTTCAGATAACGGTAATCATTCATTATGTTTTGATTTTCAGGTAATTAAATTTTAAAGATATTCAAGCAATTTTATCATTATGAACCAGCCTATTTACTCCCTAGTTATTCCCATTTATAACGAATCAGAAAACATCACAGAGATGTATCGCCGATTACATCATGTCATGGAACAATTAGACGGTGACGCTGAATTAATTTTAATAGATGATGGTAGCCGCGATCGCTAGTGGGTTAATTATGGACAGGATAAATGGTTAGGTTAAATTCAATGATAAAATATGCAATAACTACCAAATTACATCAACAGGATATTGAATAATTTGACTATCTACAGTTAAAATTGCCATGTTTTCCACCTGACTCTGGGCAATAATAATCCTATCAAATGGATCACGGTGTAAATCAGGTAAATTTGCTACTTGTAAAGCATGAACTATTTGAATTGGTAAACTCTGGAAACGATTTATTTTTAACCGACTGGGAATATATGTTTCTGGAGGTTCAGGTAAACTTAGTTTTCCTAAACGTACCTTAATCACAATTTCCCACGCACTTGCAGAACTTAAGAATAACTCATTACTAGGGTCGGTAATGATTTTTTGACATACTCACCGACCTGAAGGTGCGGTGATTCTTGACACTTCAATGAAACACGCCACAAGTGGTCTTATCGTCCCTCCATGTCCGTTTAAAGTCTCCCAATGCCCTATGGCGACTATGACCGAATTTTAACATAAAGCCGTCCTAGAAGGACGGGGCTTGTGTCCCGTCTTTTCGGTCAGCGATAGATGAAAGTTGTGAATCATCTGTAACCCACTAAATAAAGACGTGGGTATCAAGTAATACTCTCATTCTGAATGTCTAGGGGATTAAGAAAATCTTTTAAAATATCTTCTGGTAAAGGTGAGTTAAAATCAGGGGCAATAACCACCTTACCACGGTCTAAACCCGGTATTCGCGCTAATGGCCGGTGAGAAAAAGGTATGATACGAGCAACAGGAGTACCAGCTTGAGAAAGAATAACTTCTTCTCCTGACAAAACTCGACGGAGTAATTCTCCAAAATCACCTAAGTTGTCTGGAAGTTCTTCATTATACATTGCTATCATTACTTAGTGGTAACATTAATGTCAATTCTTGAGCTTGTACTTTAATTTTACGATAGTTTAAATTGATTTTGTTTATCAAGCCTTGATTACCAACTTTACAGCCAGTCAATTATAACTGTGAACCAACCTATCTACTCCCTAGTTATCCCCATTTATAACGAATCAGAAAACATCACCGAGATGTATCGCCGATTACATCATGTCATGGAAAAATTAGACGGTGATGCTGAATTAATTTTAATAGATGATGGTAGCCGCGATCGCTCTTTAAGTATGATGCGCGAATTACACCATCTTGACAACCGAGTACATTATCTCAGTTTGGCTCGAAATTTTGGACATCAAATTGCCGTTACTGCGGGCTTGAACTTTGTCCAAGGTAAATGTATCATTGTTATGGATGCTGATCTTCAAGATCCACCAGAATTAATCTTAACCATGATTGACAAATGGCATCAAGGATATCAAGTAGTTTATGCCCAACGGACATCCCGTCAACAAGAAACCTGGCTCAAACGCTTGACTGCATATCTTTTTTATCGCATTCTCCGACGCTTGGCTAAAGTTGATATTCCCGAAGATACAGGAGACTTTTGTTTAATGGATAGACAGGTCGTAAATATCCTTAATTCTATGCCAGAACGTAATCGCTACATTCGCGGTTTACGTGCTTGGGTAGGTTTTCGACAAACTTCTGTACCTTTTGCACGAGATCCCCGCTTTGCTGGTACAGTAAAATATACATTTGGTAAATCTTGGGCTTTAGCAATTGATGGTATTATCTCCTTTTCCACAGTTCCTTTAAGGCTGGCAACTTATATAGGCATATTATCAGCTTTTATTGCCTTGTTTATGATATTATTAGTTTTGTATTGGCGTTTATCCGAACCATTCTCCCCCATAATTGGTTACACATTAATTACAATTTCCATGTTTTTTCTTGGTTCAGTTCAATTAATTTGTATTGGTATTTTAGGTGAATATATTGGCCGAATATACGAAGAAGTAAAAGGTCGTCCTCTTTATACATTAAAAGAAACTAGAGGTTTTACAAAAAACTGAAATATTAAACTAAAAAAACCATACCATTTAATAATTTTAAATCACCAAAATCTAGAGGTGCAAGCTCTAGTCCCTCAATTCTCAATTATATTTCACATGAAATACCATCAATAACCGTTATTAATAAAATCAAGATAATATCAGTGTCAATACCAGAATTTAGTTTACTGTTAATGTCAGTCCTCATTAGTGTTGCTGGACAGTTCTTTTTGAAAATGGGAGCAATCAAATTAGGTAAAGTGCATGGAGGGAACATTATTAATCTCATTCTCACCATGATCACCATACCAGAACTTTTACTAGGATTAACCTGTTATGGTATTGGTGCTGTAGCCTATATTCTACTACTAACAAGAGTTAATCTGAGTGTCGCTGCTCCTGCGGTATCGGTTGGTTATATATTTTCCGTATTCTTAGGGTATTTTATTTTAAAAGAACCTATTTCTCCTACCCGTGTTTTTGGATTAGGTTTGATTGTTACTGGGGTAATATTAGTGGTTTGGAAAAAGTAAAATTAAGACAACAGACCCTAATTTTCTCGACTAAATCCACTATCATTGAGAAGTTGTCAATCAGTGATCAAAATATCTCCACCCAAGATTAGAATAGTAGCTAACGTGACTACTAAATATCATTCACAAATGAGAAACTATATTCAGTTAATTATCATATAACTACTGGTGGCATTAAGGAAAAAATCATTTTTTCTTGAAGATCAAACCATAATCTAAGTAGTAAAACATACATGAATGCCCAAGTAACTCATACTTCACAGTATGGCAAAAAATCTCAATCTTTAGAAAAATGTGTTATAACCTACCCTCAGAGCCATCATTGCTATCATTGATTGTTCATTCCTTGAAGGAGTCACACTGTGGAAAATAATAAGTCATTTTTTGGGACACAGGGAATATTAATCGCATTAGTTGGCCTAACTGGTACCCTAAGTATTGCTTTAATGATTCTATTTAAAAATAAAACCTCTGATGCCCAAAATCAAAGCATCAGCGTTGAAATTAATAATACTAGTGCTAATGTCAAAACTCAGCAGCGGTTAGAAGAATTAAAAACAGAAATGCTCACCAGTTGGCAACAACAAGCACAAGCCAAAGGGTTCTCTACTGATGTACCATCTAATTTTCAAGGGATTGTAATTAGTGAAGCTAAACTTCCCCCAGAAAAAAAAGTTATCGCCCTAACCTTTGATGATGGACCTTGGCCTAATACTACCGCCAAAGTGTTAGATATTCTCAAAAAAAATCGAATTAAAAGCACATTTTTTGTAGTTGGACAAAATGTCAAAAATTATCCCGACTTAACAAAACAAATAGTTGCAGATGGTCATATTATTGCTAACCATACCTGGCATCACTGGTATCATCAGATGAACGCACAAGCGGCAGCTTACGAAGTTGCTAATACGACAGACATAATTTATCAAACCACAGGGGTGAAAACCAGTCTGTTCCGTCCTCCAGGAGGAATCATGAATAACGGAGTCGCAGCTTATGCTAAAAACAATAAATATGCTGTTATTATGTGGTCGGCTGATTCCATGGACTACTCTCGTCCCGCTGTACCCCGGTTAATGAATAATATATTTAGAGAAGCTAAACCAGGTGGTATTGTATTAATGCACGATGGTGGCGGTGATCGATCTAATACTGTCAAGGCCTTGCCAGAAATCATTAATCGCTTTCGTAAACAGGGTTATGAATTTGTCACTGTTCCCGAACTGTTGGAAATGCAAGATCAACATCCACAGTTAACTGCTAAGAATAAATCGAAATCTCCACAATTGCAAAAACCCAAGAAACCTTAAATAAATAAAGTCAGAATCAGGATACCCAGGATTAAAGGATGAACAGGATGAATAAGCTGTTGGACATTTAGATTGTATATTGCTCACAACTAAAACTCTTGTGGAACAGGCATCCTGCCTGTTTTAATTATGCAAATTAAATGTTTTTCAGCTTATACCAATTCTGTATGAAGATGCACATAATCGTAATTAAATCCTGTAAATCCTGGACATCCTGATTCAGACAAAAAAGATGAAAGCATGAACAGAATAAATACAGATAAAGTAGACATCTCTAAATACGCAATGAGTGGGGAATTATACTGGTGATGAGGGCGATCGCCTTATATTTTTATTTTGCAGCCAACCAATTCTGCTGTCCTAATCGCTGCCAAGCTTTACGTATATGTCGTGGTTTTAAGATGGTACGTTTGCGTTCATCTACGATGGGGCGCAGCCCATCGCTCCAGGAATAAACTAACTCTATGGCCTGTTCACTATCGTGGGCTGAGTTGGTTTCTTGAGTTCCTACCCAATGAACTGTAGCCAATAATTCCATGCCATAAGGGGTTTCAAAGCCATTTATGAGGTTGCTAACTCGTTCTAACCGTTCCTGTGCTGATGGATCATTGGCTAAAAAGGACTGTGCAGCTTCTCTACCTGCGGGTAAAACGTAAATTTCCGCGCTTTCTGCCTTGGCTGTTCCATGCCCATAACCGCGAATGTAATGCCCTTCTATGTGTTTTAAAACATGATTTAGATTATGGGCATAAGGTCCATATTTGTGTTTTACATACTCAAGGCGTAGGGGTTCACCTGCTACTTGTAAAAAATAGGCGAGTTTTTGAATTTCTAGTTTGGTTAATTCATAACCAGGAATACCGTATAATTCCAGTAAGCGAATAAACAAGGCACGGGCGCGAGTCATATTTGGCTTTTTGCTGGCTACGGGCATTGTTTCCACAGCAGGTGCGCCACTGGGTTCAAAAATAATGACTTGGACATCTGGAAGTGCAGCAAAAGCTGATTCTATTAAGGGTTTTACCTCACTCCAGCCTAAGCCACCGTTACCGCACCCCAATGGAGGTATAGCAATGGAAGTAATGTTTAATTGCTGTACTTGGGCGACTAATGCTACCAGTCCAGTTTTGATATCTTCTAATTTAGATTTGCCCTTCCAGTGGCGTTTGGTGGGGAAGTTAATAATGTACAGGGGGTTAAATAAGTTACCTGTAGCGACGGTAAACATCTGCCCCGGTTGCACCTGTCCAGCACGACAGGCTTTTTCGTATTGGCGGAAATTTTCTGGATAGGCTTGTTTAAATTGCAAAGCAATGCCTTTACCCATAACACCGACACAGTTTACTGTGTTTACTAGGGCTTGGGCTGGTTCTGTTAATAAGTTGCCTTGCTTAATTTCAATCATTGTTTTTAAGGGATTAAATAATTTTAATCGCTGTTTATACTATTGTATTCTCTATGTTAGTTGCTGGTTGATAATCAATTATTATCAATATTATCTATCACTGGATAAACTAGAAACTGATTTTAAATATTATTTTACTACGTAATGGAATTTTTGAATAATATTAATAATAATTTGAAATATTATTTAGCTACTTAATTGATGATTTTAATAATACCAACCATGGTAAATCTTTACTGGAATTTGGATATTAAAGGCGGTAAGTATTAGTTGTACTTGTTCAGCAATAGTTTTATTGATTACACCTATTTCTTGTATTAAACTCCAAGGACAATTTTCATAAACTAAAAATTCTGCTTGTCTTCTCCACTTGCGGTTGGGGTCATCTGGAGTATTAGCCCAATATTTTGATTTCATTAATTCCCAATCTATGACTGATTGTAAATCAGACATATCATCATAAAATTCGCTATATGCCATGATAGCGTGTCCATCAGTAAAAGCAAATTTTAGTTTTAAAGAATTGATGGTATAAGCTTCTGAAACTAGATGGATAATTGGTTGTTGTCCACCGCTATAACTATCTACGTTTTGTTTATGAATGGCATAGAGCATGGGTGAACGCGGAGCAAAATAAAAGGGGACATAATCATGTAAATATCCCCCAGCACTACAGGGGACTTTTGTGGTGGCACGTCTATCTTGAATGTGTCAGTGTGCGATGTCAAGATAATTGGTTTGTTGTATCTTGAGTCTACTGTTTGCTATCAATCCCCCACTGGTGATTATGGAGGTTAAGTTATCAATGTGGGTGATGTGATAAATCGGTGTAGACATCTAGTGCTTTTAAATTATACTCTTGGAGGTTTCAGGTACAAACAAACCTATTCTCTAGATTTTAAACTATTGTCTACAAAATAACTATGTCGCTATTTGAATGAAGGTAAGACCAGCAAACATCACTCCAGTAAAGTTAATAGTATTTGCTAGAATTGAAAACTAAGATTTTAAAATGTTAACTTAATTATTTCAAGAACCATATTGATAAATTAACCAATCTTTTCCATCTTCCACAAAATATACATAAAAAGGTTCAATCTGGTCAAATTCTAAGCGAATATTAGTTTTTACCTCTACAATTAATTTTTTATCTAGGTTTATATCTATAAAATCTTGAGTAGTAGAGGAAATAGATTTTAAGTATAGATATCCTTGAGATGAAAATAAACGAATTTTTCCAGTTAATACCTTATCTTTTAACTGTTTAATACTTAAATTGATAACGGTATCTATTTTTTCCACTTGTACAAATGGATTGACTGAGTTATAAAATGAATTATCTATAACTATTTTATTTACATACTCTGAATCCAAGCCTATCATGTTAATTAAAGCTTCTCTATCTTGAGTATTTCTACCAGAAATGTTGAATGTCGTTACAAAACTTTACATATTTAAGTATACTAGTATTATCAAGGGTAAAAATGTCAACATTTCATAATATCTTCCATCCAATGAACATAACTGATTTGTTGACACATACAAGCTTGAAGATAGCGGAATTTATCTAACATCTTTTCACCCCATTCTTTCGGAACAGATACAAGTTGTAAAATCAGATAAGCGATAAGACTAGCATAAATTTGAATAGCAATACCATTAACATTTTTAGTGATTAATCTATCCAGTTTTAGGTGCATCTTTAAAAATTTCCATAACAGTTCAACTCCCCATCGTAAACGATATTATCTGTAACTGCTACCTCTCCATTGGCAGGTAAATTCGTCACTAACCTAAATTCAGTTTTCGTTTCTAAATCACAAAAATTAATCATTCTGTAAGCGGGAGCATCCTTCGATGAACCGATTTTGATTAATCCAGTTTCTGATCCAAATTCTAGTTTCCAATTATTTTTAATTCGCACTACAAAATATTTGTCTTTTTGCACTAACTCTTGCATAAAATTTAGACCCGCAAATCCTCTATCCATTACCCCAACATATTTTTGGCTATTTTTATCAGGCTTTTCTTAACATTCAACACTTCTGTTAAAAATTATACTTTTTCTAATTGCTAATGTCTAGTTAATAGCAACTTTTATTTGTGGGGTTATTCAAGCATACATAAATAATGAACAAATAGCTCTAGTTATCAAACTAAAGCTATGATTAATCTATGGAAATTCAGCAAACCCTACTTACTAAAACTGTAAATGTGCTGTGTTTGCAAAATACCTTTTAAAGACGAAGGTAGTACACCATTAGAAAAACTCTGTCTATCCAACTGTACTTGTAAATTACTCAGCGGATCACTACCCGTTGCAATCAGAAATTCTATTTTCTGAATATAGGGTAAAATGGTGATTTCGTCCAGAATCTGACAGATTGCTTGTAAATAAGGATGACCCTTTTGTTGATACCAATTGGATTCAGCAATATTCGCTTGGTCAAAACCTAAATGTACAGTTAAAGATGGTTGATCAAATAAAGCGATTCCCAAGGGACGGGCTTCCTCTTGTAACAATAAATGCTGATTTTTTGATAAATACCGTAATTTCTCTAGACGCTCATAACGTTCAGTAACCGATTCTGGTTCATCTTGCCAATGTATAGCAATTGTTACAAGATAAGTTTGTAACAGCATATGCCCCAATTTCTTGGCCTTAGTAGCTAAGTAATAGGAATTGAAATCATTAGACTCAATTAACAGGGGAACACGATCTATAACTTCCAAACCATAACCTTTAACACCAGCAATTTTACGGGGATTATTAGTAATCAAACGAATTTTTTTAATACCCAAATCCATGAGAATTTGCGCTCCCATACCATAATCACGCAAATCAGCAGGAAACCCTAAACGCTCATTTGCTTCCACCGTATCCAGTCCCATATCTTGTAAAGAATAGGCCTTGAGCTTGTTAACTAAGCCTATACCCCGTCCCTCCTGACGTAGGTAAACAACGACACCTTGACTAGCATTTTCAATCATTTTTAATGCGGCTTGTAACTGCATCCGACAGTCACAGCGCAGAGAGCCTAAAGCATCACCTGTCAAGCATTCCGAGTGCATTCGCACCATCACAGCTTCATCTCCGAAATTGGCCGGATTTCCCTTGACAATAGCCACGTGTTCCGTATTATCTAGAGTATGACGGTAGCCGTAAATATCAAATTGACCAAATTGGCTGGGTAGCTTAGTAATAACTTCTCGATAGATAAGACGGTCATTTTTGAGACGATAACTAATTAAATCCGCAATACTGATAATTTTGAGGTGATGATTTTTAGCATATTCCACTAACTGATTTAACCGAGCCATTGAACCATCAGGGTTTTGAATTTCGCAAATTACCCCCGCTGGATACAGTCCCGCTAGTCTGGATAGGTCTACAGCCGCTTCTGTATGTCCGGCTCGTTTGAGTACACCTCCCGGTCTAGCTCGTAGGGGGAAAATATGACCTGGACGGCGTAACTCTTCCGGTTTTGTAGTTGGGTTGATAGCGACTTGGATAGTCCGGGCTCGGTCTTCAGCAGAAATACCAGTGCTAACGCCTAAATGGGGTCCGGCATCAATACTAACGGTAAAAGCGGTTTGGTTAGTATCCGTTAGTTTACTGACCATTAATGGTAAGTCTAGCTCATCCAAGCGATCGCCTGTCATGGACAGACAAATCAGCCCCCTCGCTTCTACAGCCATGAAATTAATCATATCAGGGGTCGCAAATTGGGCAGCACAAATTAAATCGCCCTCATTTTCTCGATTTTCGTCATCTACAACAACAATAACACGACCGGCTTTGAGATCTGCCAAAGCGGCATCAATAGAATCAAAATTAAAGGTTTGAGTAGTCTTAGGCTGTGACACAGAAAATTTCTAGCTACCAACGTAAATTTTTTTAACAATTTCTTATTCTAAATTGTAGCTTGTTTCTCAGCATTAGAGCTTTTGTGAAATAACTCATGATATCTGAAGAGGTAGTCTGTAGACTTTAATACCCATAATTTGTCTAATTATGCGTTTTTAGTTTTTCAATCACACGCTATCCAATCTTGTGGGATGGGTCTCCTGCCCGTCCTTGTATTATTAGCACGCAAGATGCTTGCATCACAAGAAATTTTGGGATATTTTTTTTATTTGGAAGTCTCTAAACTTATACAAAAGTTTAGTAATAAAATACCGAAAAAATAAATTTTTCAGAAAATCAAATAATTTAGCAATACCAAAAATGAGCGCGGAGGGATTTGAACCCCCGACCCACAGGACCGGAACCTGTTGCTCTATCCACTGAGCCACGCGCCCTTATACATTTAACACTATAACATACTTTTTGAATTTCAACAGAATTTAATTATTAGTAATTTGCACGGTGTACCCTAGCGACGGACTGCAAAAGTAAAATAGAAACTCCCCATAAAACATAATTATTGATGCCAACAGTGCGAAACCGTCAACTCCCTTATTTCTTATTTTCCTTGACCTTAGTTGTGATTATTGGCTTTTTTCAGTTTTTGGACCAATTACCAACCCTTCCCTGTCAAAAATCAGGTTTTACCGTCAGTCAAACTACAAAATCTTATATCCACCCTCAGAAAATTGTCGTTCGTCCTTGGCTTGGTGAGCATTATGTATATGCTGTGTTTATGCTACCGAATAATCACGTATATGATCAATTAATGACAATTAATTTACCAGTGAATAGAACCTACTGCGGAGTTATTACCAATCCTACTCAAACTATAGATGAAATTAATGCCAAACCAGGACATTATTTAGTTAGGGGGTATTTACAAACGCGGCTCGCACTCAAATTTATTTTTGCGGGTCAAATAAATGACCTCAAACAAATAAATAATTGGCAGTTAGGTTATGGTATAAAGAAGCTACCAAGTGAATAAGTGAAAACTCAAAGCCAGTTAAAAAAATTAATAAAAGGCGCTGCTGATTTCCTGTTTTCAGATTTACAGACTCAGCAACGCCCGTTTATTGAATACGCAACAGCAAATACTCAATATTTATACGGCTTCCGTATTCCTTTCCCCTGTCCGTATGCGGATAATTTGATCAACAGAGGAGATGAAAATTTTACCATCACCGATTTCACCAGTCCGGGCTGCAGAGATAATTTTATCCACAACCATATCAACTTGGGTATCTTCAACGACAATTTCTACCTTGAGTTTTTGGAGAAACTCTACAGTATATTCCGAGCCCCGATAGCGTTCAGTTTGCCCCTTTTGACGACCGAAACCTCGGACTTCAGAAACTGTCATCCCGACAATACCCGCATTAACCAGAGCTATTTTCACTTCATCCAGCTTAAATGGACGAATAATGGCTTCTACCTTTTTCATTTTTTTGACTCCTGACTTCTCAATAATGCCGTTTATATATCTAAGCAGATTATTTGCTTATGTTGTAAATATAGCAATGGTTATCTAATTTTAGCTTGATGTATTGGATTCCACAATTTTTTCTCCCATGAAATTATGGACTATTTTTGGGCGAAGGCGATAACTTTGCTTCCCCCAACCGTTGCCAATCTGCGATCGCTTGTTCTGTCCACAGCCAATTTTGTGATAACCTTTCCATACTAAAGTCTAGGGGCGCACTTCGGATTACCTTTTGTCGAAGTTTAATGGCTTCCCGTAAATATTGCTGCCCTTTAGGAAGGGATTGACTTCCAGCGGACTTATATAAACCCAAAGCCAATCCAGCATAAGCCATTAAAGCCTCTGGTTGTTCACTCATTTCCAACTGTTTCTTCTCCAGAGAAAGTTGATTGGGCTGAGGAGTTAATGCTAAATTCAGAGCCTTGAACCAAGCATCATTGGCATAATTAAGATTATTCTCCGCATAATAAGCAAATCCTAAAGAATTATGATACAAAACAGAATTTGGCTGATTTTGCACCGCCCTCGCCCAATAACGACGAGCATCATCAATACTGTATTTATTATTTCTCGTTTGTACCGACTGCCAAGCTAAACGCCCCCGAAAAAAGTTCACATCTGAATTTTCAGCATACTGAGGAGGAATCAAATTTAAAGCCGTTTCCGCAGCCGCAAAAGCACCACGATTCATTAATTCATTAACAGCATCCAATCCAGCCTTAATATTGCCTTGACTCAACTGCGACGTAGCTATAGCCGTGACAATTCCCGTAGCTAAATTAGGTAAATCCATACTCTGATGCTGATCATCTGGGAAATTTTGTCCAGGGATTGGTGGAATTTCGGCATAATTCCGCACTTGTTGTTGATACCACAACCAACCCACACCAGCAACAACAGTAATTGCACTTGCCCCCACAAGACCATACAAAAACATAGGTAATCTTCTCTGGGGAATCGGATTAACTTGGGTTCGTAAAGGTGACGGTGATAACCGAGGATTTACCTGATGCTTTTGAATATTCGAGGAAGTGGGAGTAATTTGAGTTGGGACATTTCCCCAGTCTACATTTTTAGTATCAGTAATCTGCATTTCCGACGGATAAGGATGATCCTGTTGTACTATTTCCACCTTCATACTAGGTTCTTCTGTTTTAGTCGGGGTATTAAGCTGACGAAACACATCCGAAACTATTGCCGAATCCTCGTCATAACTAGGTTCATCATGCTCAATTTCATCAGCAATATCACCCCAAGTATCTTCCTCCAGCCAGTCTACCTCCGTTGTTCCCCCCGTTAAATTAGGATCATCAATAGCTAAAGACATTTCTGCATTGCCTAAGGCCGCAGAATAGTTATAATTATTCGTCTGCAAGGGAGGCTGACCTTTGTTCAATAACTCCGCTGCCCCCCCTGGAGTAGTCATGTAGCTAGAGTCAACTTGTGGTATCAAATAACCATCAAATTCTCGCTGAAGATACAAAATTGGTAAAGCCCAGTACATCTGTTGAGAACCATAGGCAGAAATTAACCCTTGACGTACCCGACTCACACATAAATCTAAAGCATAGCCCTGACTTAAGTTACGGTAAAACAATTGGGTCAACGTTAGCGCCACCTCATCAGGTATACGTTCTGACATCGCCAAAACACTTCTAATTCCCCGTTTTACCAAACTTTCCGTTAAATTCCGTTCTCCTGAATCTTCCTCCACCCCAGACCTAGCCCGATATGCCCCTAAACAGGAATTAAACACTGCCATTTGAATATTATTATTAACCAGCAGCCCCGCTAAATCATCTCCATTCAGAGTTTCTGTTAAACCAGTTTTTTTACTTACTAAGTAAATTTGCCCACCATTCGCCCCCAAGTTGCTATGACCAGAATAGTGGAGAATATGATAATGTCCCTGCTCTAAAGCTTGGGTGAGTTCCTCCCTACCCGGTTGGTCAAGAACAGTCAATTTAATTTCTGGTAAATGGTAGTTACTATCAGCAACTCTTGATGCTTGACGATGCAGTTCTGCCTTCAGATTTATAGCTTCTTGTTTAAGTAAATCTAGTTGCGCTAAATCAGTAGGTGAGGAAATCACCATTAACACTCTTACCCTTCGATCTGCCGCTGGATTATGAGTTGCTAACTGCGATGATGGGGCAATGCCACTTTGGTAACGGGAAAAGGTAAGATAATGACCAGTAACTAAAGGGCGATCACCTGCGTGCATAATTTCCCACGGCACCCTCGCCAATCTTGTATCCTTGATTCCTAATCTTAGCCGCAGTACCTGCTGATGATTTTGGGCAATACCTTGGGCAGTAATCCAACTATCCCGGAGCGTTCCTTGGAACAGTGCCTTATATAACTCTTGACCCAAGGACACCAAGTTAACAGAATTTCTGATGCTCTTATGCCCCTGCAAAACCGACTGCAAAGGATCATCCATCAAATCTCCCGCAGCAGTCAACCACTTAGCCACAGGCCAATGTACCAGTTCTTCCGCCACCGGCACCCCAGGCGCTACTTGTTCCGTCCGCACCAGATAATCATTTTGCCCCACTAGCGTTGCCGAAAGGTGAAATTCCTGGGTCACAATTTCTGCTCCATAAAACTTAGACAATGCTAATAGCACGCTGTTTATTTCCCGCTTCCACCAAGGTATAAAACTACTTCTTGTCCACGGGCGTAACTTTCGGATGAGCCAACCGTACAAATTCCCTTATTGCATTCAGCAGGTTATAAGCCACATTTTAATCTCTATCCATTATGATTATATGCCCTAAACATGAACTGTTCTGGCATCGATAAACATGATTCTGTTTACCCCATACAAGGAAATTTAGAAGAATTAGCAGTATTGCTTTTGGGAATAAGATTACAAGTTGCTAATCCTGCTCATACATATAGATGTATTTTGCCATTCTAATGTTTCGGATATTGATCTTAATCTAGTTTTAAGAAGGCTTGTTTACAGGTTTTGTGCCTGTTCTGATCCGGATTGACTGATCCCCATGGAGAACTGTTTATTGGTAGATGCACCTTGATCTTCAATTCCCCTAGTTGGCTAAAACTCACTGGGGGTTTTCTTTTGTGATTTTGGCAAATAAAAAACACTCTTGACAACCAAGAGCGTTTGTAAAAATTTGTAGATAAAGTATTAAGTAGATAAAATCCTAAGAACTAACTCCCCTACCCAACCACATAACCACAGGAATTTTTTCCGTAGTTGACAAACAGCAATCTTTGGGTAATTTTTTCCGGAGCATAAATTAAAAACAATGAACAGTTAACAAGTAGATGCACCCTGATAACTAACTTCCCCTAGCTGGCTAACACCACTGGGGGTTTTTTCTTGTTTATGGTTGTCATTACACAATTATGGACATATACCCATTTTTTCCGGAACAGAAATTAAAAACGATGAACACTTAACAAGTAGATGCACCCTGATAACTAACTTCCCCTAGCTGGCCAACACCACTGGGGGTTTTTTCTTGTTTACGGTTATCATTACACAATTATGGACATATACCCATTTTTTCCGGAACAGAAATTAAAAACGATGAACACTTAACAAGTAGATGCACCCTGATAACTAACTTCCCTAGCCGGCTAACTTCTGGTTGGGGATTTTTTGTTTTTAGTATCCTTATCCTTACAGATTTTATAGAAAATATCTACTACCTATCCGGAACTTGCTAGTTAACACCAGAATACTAAATTGGTAGATGCACCCTGATAACTAAACTCCCCTAGCTGGCTAACTTCCACTGGGGGTTTTTTCTGAAAATCAGAAACTCAACTTACAATATCATCAAAACAAGTCTCTGGCAATATCCTTAGTCAATAAGTTTTTTATCTGCTTTGACTGGCTGTATTCACACACTACCATACTAACTTAATCAATGGACAGTTTTACCGTTTTTGTGTAAAATATAGCCTAAATATCAGACTTTCGGATGAGCTAACCTGACAAACTTCTCTGCATCGCTTTCATTCTATTGTCATCCTTGGCTCTAATTCCAGAATGATCACCGCGATAGATAATACCACTTTTAATTATTTCTTTATAATATTTGGGATTAATAGGTTTACGATGTATAAAAAATAAGCCTTATGTTGGAATATTATGGCAAAATATTTAATAATCCCCCGTTCCCTGTTCCCTGCTCTCAACTTCTCGGTTTAGATAGTCAATAGAAGGGACTTTTCCATACTTAGTTTAACCCAGAAGAGAAAAATGATTACTTTTGATTTTTGCCTCTGGCTTGTTTCTGGTGAAAACTCCATCTAGAAATATGTTTTTATTGCCTGTAAAATGGTAAAATATCAGATTGTGACTTTTTATAAAAATCCGGTAAAAGGAGAAAGATATGCAAAGGACATTGGGAGGCACTTGCCGCAAGAGAAAAAGAACCTCTGGATTTCGTGCCAGAATGCGGACACCAGACGGCAGAAACGTGATTAGTGCTAGAAGAAGAAAAGGACGGCATCGTTTGAGTGTTTAGGGTAAAATTCAGCAATTAAGAACTGTTGTGGCTTTGCCCAAAGCATATCGTCTCAAATCCCGTCAGGATTTTCAGGCAGTTTTCCGGGAAGGAATTCGGCGACATAGTTCTCATTTTACTTTGAGAGCTTTAAAACCTGCTTTGGCCATAGAACCTTCTTTGGATACTGCCCCTCCTGCCACAAAAATTGGTATTGCTATTAGTACAAAAGTTAGTAAACGCGCCGTTGTTCGCAACAAAATCAAAAGGCAAATTACAGCAGCATTGTATCAAATATTGCCCAAATTAGTCCCAGGATGGCGGTTAGTATTAATTGTCAAACCAAAAACCGCAGAATCTGAGCACCAAACCCATAAATTTCTGCAAGAATTAGAGGAGTTATTGGCACAAGCAGAGGTATTAAATGGGCATTCGTGAAGAAGTTTATTATGAAGGTGGTCCCCACTTGGGGGATTTAATTCTTAACCTGCTTATTGGGCTAACAGTGGTGGGTATTCCCTTGGCTGTGGGGGCAATAGTCAGATCTATCTGGCTGCGTTTCCGGATCACAGATAGACGGATATGTGTCACTGGTGGTTGGATGGGACGCGATCGCTATGATGTAATTTATTCAGAAGTAGTGAAAATTGTCAAAGTTCCCCGTGCCATCAGCTTATGGGGAGATATGGCAATCACTCTCAAAAATGGTACTCTCATCGAAATGCGGGCTGTTCCTAATTTTCGGGAAGTCTATGACTACATTAATGAAAAAATTACTGCTAAAAATCCCCAATATAGCAGTTCTAAATAATTAGTTTGTCCAGGGAGTTAACATTCACATTTTTAAATAATGAGCGACTATCCCTAACTTCCGTAGCTTGTGGATAGTCACAGCAATGCTTAACAAAAACCTCTACAATATAGAGCAAAAGCTTAGGAGATAACCACCTCTAGTCAGAGGATAGGCTCAACTGAGTATCCCACTCCCAACCGGGGTGGGAGTGTCAAAGTACCGCAGGTTGAATTCAGAATAATGGATTTTGGTATCGGGTTTCTCTCGAACAACGTGATGTTGCCAATCATAGACCTTTTCTATGGTTTTGTCCCTAGCTATGGGTTGGCAATAGTAGCCTTAACATTGATTATCCGCTTTGCACTCTATCCCTTGAGTGCCGGTTCTATTCGTAGTATGCGACGAATGCGAGTCGTGCAACCCGTGATGCAGAAGCGTATGGCAGAAATCAAAGAACGTTATAAAGATGATCAGCAAAAGCAACAAGAGGAAATGCTCAAAGTCCAAAGTGAATTTGGTAATCCCTTGGCAGGATGTCTACCTCTATTGTTGCAAATGCCTGTATTACTAGCACTGTTTGCGACTTTGCGGGGATCGCCTTTTTCTGGTGTGAATTATACCGTTAATCTGCAAGTCTTCCCTGAACAACAAATTGAGAACGTTCAACCCCAAGCTTTTGCCACTCCCCCACAAAATATTTATATTGCTGATGGGGAACACACTCAAATCTCTGCCATTCTCCCAGGAGGTAGTAAGTTAGCAGTGGGAGAAAAAACTAAGATTCAATATCAAACTGTAGAAGGTAAACCATTTGATTTGCTCTTGGTAGAACACCCAGAAACTAATTTAAAACCTGAATGGAAAATCACTAAAGGCTCAGAAAGGGTGAAAATTGATGCCGAAGGCAATATAGAGGCTCTAGAACCCGGAGACGTGACCATTCAAGGCACAATCCCTGGACTGGCAGCAGAAAAAGGATTTCTCTTTATTGATGCTTTGGGTCGAGTAGGCGCTATTGATCCTGATAATACAATTCATTGGGATATTGTGGCAATGATTGTCTTCTTTGGTATCAGTCTTTATGTGAGCCAAATGCTCTCTGGACAAAATTCCAGCGGTGGCAACCCTCAGCAAGATACGGTCAATAAAATTACTCCTGTGATCTTTTCTGGAATGTTCTTATTTTTTCCCCTCCCGGCTGGGGTACTTATGTATATGGTAATTGGTAATGTTTTCCAAACTATCCAAACCTATATCCTTTCCCGTGAACCTCTACCAGAAGAAATTCAAAAAATCGTAGATTTACAGGAGAAAGAAGCCCAAACCCAAACCATTGAAGTGAAAGCGTTGCCATTTGAACCCAAAAGTTCTAAGAAAAAGGCTAATGGTTGATTATGAGCGACATTTCTATGCAAAGTGGTGAACAATGGTTACAAAATTTGCTACTTCTTGTTGGTGTATCTACTCAAGTACGGGCTAATTTAGAAATTAAGCCCTCTTCTGAGGAAGATGTACCAGCAGAAGAAAGCTACTGGTTGACAATAGATCAAACTAATTTAACATCAGAACAAATTAGGATTTTAATTGGTACTGGTGCTTCTGTGCTGGACGGAATTCAATATCTAGCAAATTCGGTTCTCAATTTGAATCAACCAGAAGAAAATCAACAGGCCTACACGGTTGAATTGAATGGTTATCGTGTGAGACGAGAGGCCGAAATCCGCACTTTAGCGGAAACTGCTGCCGCAGAAGTTCGCTTTTCTGGAAGGGAGGTAGAACTTCAATCTCTCAGTTCTTCGGAACGTCGTCAAATCCATACTTTATTGCAGGAATTTTCGGATTTAGAAACTTTCAGTCGCGGAAAAGAACCTAATCGTCATTTAGTTGTTCGTCAAGCAGTTACACAATAATTAGGTAGTAGGGAATGGGGAACAGGGAACAGTCAAGAATATTACCAATTACCAATTAATTACCTATTACCTATTACCTATTAAGCTGTTACGCAGCTAAATTTGATAACCACAATTTACTTGAACTTTGTGGTGCGGGCATCTTGCCCGCTATAATTATACAAGCTAAATGGATCAATTTTCAGGGTATTACAAATCCTATGGACGCTATTTTTATTCCGCAGCTAAGTAAAGCCCCGGAGCGGACAGAGGAAATTCAAGTTCAAGAGTTTCTACCTGGACTAGAAACATTGACACCAGTTCGCGGACTTATCCAAGTTAAACATCAGGGTAATTACTTGGAAGTTTCATCTCAGGCAGAAACAATTATTACCTGTACCTGCAACCGCTGTTTACAGCAGTATAACCACCGTCTGGTTCTTGATACTCAGGAAGTCATTTGGTTGGATGAAACCGCTAATCAAACGGAAGATTTACCTTTAGAAATGGAAGTTGCTGTAGAGGATTTACTGGAAACTTTAGCACCTGATGGTCACTTTGATCCCGGTGAATGGTTATATCAACAGATGTGTTTAGCGTTACCTCAGCGTCAATTATGTAATCTTAATTGTCCGGGTATTTTGAATACTGCTGTTTCCGAAAAACCTACTGATAGCCGTTGGGCGTTATTAAATGCTTTGAAAAAGCAACTTCCAGATAATTAGTAAATTTACTATTTGGTGCGTTATGGCTTAATTCTTTATGGCTCGGCAAAAGCTGTTAATACTCTCTTAAGCTCCTCAAGGATTTTTTATCTTTGTGGAGTTTTTAATTACAGAAAAATTTTGTATAAGTCCTAATTAGGACTTGACAAGTTACTCTCATTTTGCGAGAATAAAGTAGGTGGCAAGCACAAACACAAGAATAACCAAGCACAAACACAAGAATAACCAAGCACAAACACAAGAACAACCAAGCACAAACACAAGAACAACCAAGCACAAACAAGGAATTAAGCTATGTACACCAATCACTATTATTTCAAATCCAAAGTATATTATGCACCTAATTTCAATTCGCACCCTCCGCGAAGAAGCAGCAAAGTACCCTGATATCAAAAAACAAATTGAAGATTGGTATAAAACAGTTAAAAAATCCGAATGGCAAAGTTTAAATGATGTTCAAAAATTTCACCGAGATGCTGAAGCTGTTGGTAATTTTACTGTTTTCAATATCAAAGGTAATGATTATCGTTTAATTGTAGGAATGGATTATGAAGATCAAACGGTGTACTACAAATACTTGCTAACTCACGCCGAATATAGTAAAAATAAATGGAAAAATGACCCTTACTTTTGACCGAAATACTTATAGTCAATTACTAGCAGAAATCGCTCCTCAAGTAATTGACACAGAGGAAGACTATGAACGTCTTTTAAAAGTTGCAGAATATCTAACTTTTAAAAAAAATCGTAGTCCAGAGGAGCGAGCTTTACACAAATTGCTTGTCAGACTAATTGAAGATTATGAGGAAGAAAATTATCCAATGGATGAATCTACACCTCATGATATATTGCTACATATCATGGAATCTAGCGGCATTCGTCAAGCTGACTTAGTACGTATTCTAGGTTCTAGCAGTGGTGTAGTCTCAGAAGTTGTTAACGGTAAACGTTCAATTAGTAAAGCACAAGCTAAAGCCTTGGGAGAATATTTTAAAGTTTCTCCTAGTTTATTTATTTAGAGTTCAGTTTTTAACAATTGCAGGATTTTTGTCTGAATACTGGATATCCTGATTCAGACAAAGTCGGTAATTCTTTGCCAAACACTTTCTAATAAATCAGGATTATTCATATCAAAATATTCAAGATTAGGAGATTGTCTAAACCAAGTTCGTTGACGTTTTGCAAATTGTCGGGTATGTAAAGCAATTAATTCTTTGGCTGCATTTAAAGAAATTTCACCAGTTAAATATTGCTTTATTTCTTGATATCCCAAAGTATTTAATAAGGGTAAATCAATACCATATTTTCGACAAAGATATTCAACTTCAGCAACTAAACCATCTGCTATCATTTGTTCAGTTCGTTTACCAATTCTCACATCTAAATGTTCTGCATAAGCATCTAAACAAATTTGTAAAATTGGATAATTCGGTGGATTTTCTCCTTGCTGTTCAGAAATAGGAATACCAGTTGTATAATAAACCTCCAAAGCTCTTAAAGTCCGCACCAAATCGTTAGCGTGAATTTTTTGGGCAGCAATGGGGTCAACTTGTTGTAACATGGGATAGAGTCGGATTTGACCCAAAGATTCTAATTGCGATCGCAATTCGGGCTGGGGTGCAACTCTGGGAATCTTCATTCCTTGAACAATGGAACGAATATATAAACCTGTTCCACCCACTAACAACAGTGTTTCAACTCCCAAACTAGCAATTAAAGCTTGTGCTTGTTGTTGATAATCTGCTAATGTCATGATTTCAGTTGGTTCACAGATATCTATTAAGTAATGGGAAACTAATTTTTTTTCAGCTAGATTTGGTTTCGCTGTCCCAATATCAAACTCACGATATACTTGACGAGAATCAGCACTGAGAATTACAGAATTTAATCTTTGTGCTAAACTTAAAGCTAAACCAGATTTACCCGTCGCCGTCGCCCCACAAATTACAATTAATTTAGTCATTAGTCAAATGTTCGTTGTCAGTGGTCAGTGGGAAGAAAAACGCAAAATAGGGAATTTTCTACCCAATTCTCATCAGGGTTACAACCCTTATATAAACTTCTCATAAAATTGGGCTACAGACGGCAGGAAGGCTTTTATGTTATAATGTTGGGGTGATTTGACTTTTTCCGCCTTTCGGCAATTTTAACCCCAAGTATCAGGAGAATTTTCATGACGAGCAGTTACAGCGCCGATCAGATTCAGGTTCTGGAAGGTCTGGAAGCCGTCCGCAAACGACCAGGGATGTACATTGGTACTACAGGTCCGCGAGGACTTCACCATTTAGTTTACGAGGTAGTTGACAACTCTGTTGATGAAGCTTTGGCGGGTTACTGTACCCATGTTGAAGTAGATATCAATGCTGATGGTTCTGTCACCGTAACAGATGATGGTCGGGGTATTCCTACCGATATTCACCCAAAAACCGGAAAATCAGCTTTAGAAACCGTTTTAACTGTTCTTCATGCTGGTGGTAAGTTTGGTGGTGGTGGCTACAAGGTCTCTGGCGGTTTACACGGTGTGGGAATTTCTGTGGTTAATGCTTTATCTGAGTTTGTAGAAGTTACGGTTTGGCGAGACCATAAGGTACATAAACAGAGATATGAACGGAGTTTCCCGGTTACTGAATTGGTAGCAACACCTTCGGAAGAAGATAAAACTGGGACTTCTATTACCTTTAAGCCAGATACACAAATTTTTACCACCAGCATAGAATTTGATTACATTACTTTATCAGGACGCTTACGCGAGTTAGCATATCTAAATGCAGGTGTCAGAATCATTTTTACCGATCATCGTTTAGATATCCTCAAAAGTGACACACCAAGAATAGAAACCTACGAATACAGGGGTGGTATTAAAGAGTATATCGCCTACATGAATCGTGACAAGCAGCCGCTTCATGAAGAAATTATCTATGTCCAAGGGGAACGCAATAATGTCCAGGTAGAAGTGTCTTTACAATGGTGTACTGATGCTTATACGGATAATGTCCTGGGCTTTGCTAATAATATTCGCACTATTGATGGTGGTACACACTTAGAAGGTTTAAAAGCGGTTCTAACTCGGACATTAAATGCAACTGCTCGCAAACGCAATAAAATTAAAGAGAATGAATCTAATCTCAGTGGTGAGCACGTCCGCGAAGGTCTAACTGCTGTCATTTCTGTGAAAGTCCCTGATCCTGAATTTGAAGGACAAACTAAAACTAAACTGGGAAATACAGAGGTTCGCGGGATTGTTGATTCTTTTGTCGGTGAAGTTCTCACGGAGTATCTAGATTTTCATCCCGCTATAGCTGATGCTATTTTAGATAAAGCTATCCAAGCGTTTAAAGCTGCTGAAGCTGCCCGTCATGCGCGGGAACTAGTCCGTCGCAAATCAGTATTAGAATCTTCGCCTCTTCCTGGTAAATTAGCAGATTGTAGCTCTCGTGATCCGGCTGAATCTGAAATATACATCGTAGAAGGCGATTCAGCGGGTGGAAGTGCGAAGCAAGGACGCGATCGCAGAACCCAAGCAATTCTCCCTCTGCGTGGTAAAATTCTTAACATTGAAAAAACCGACGATGCCAAAATCTATAAAAATAACGAAATTCAAGCCTTAATTACAGCCCTGGGTTTAGGTGTCAAAGGTGAAGAATTTAACTCCTCACAATTACGATATCATCATATAGTATTAATGACTGATGCTGACGTAGATGGAGCGCACATCCGCACCTTGTTGTTAACTTTCTTTTATCGTTATCAACGGGCGTTAATTGAACAGGGGTTCATTTATATTGCTTGTCCGCCACTGTACAAAGTAGAACGGGGTAAAAATTACCAGTATTGTTACAGCGAACGGGAATTACAACAACATCTAGGCACTCTTCCCAGTAATGCTAATTATACCATTCAGCGGTTTAAAGGTTTGGGGGAAATGATGCCAGAACAACTGTGGACAACCACAATGAATCCAGAAACCCGTACCCTCAAACGAGTGGAAATTGAAGACGCAGCCGAAGCTGATCGGATTTTTACCATTTTAATGGGTGATCGGGTTGCGCCTAGACGCGAGTTCATTGAAACTTATGGTTCTAAGCTGAATATGACGGACTTAGATATCTAAGGTCATGGGTGATTGGTAATTATTAATTGGTAATGGGTAATGAATCAAAATCAGCTTGAATATTTATCTTCCCAATCCCAATTTCCAATCCCCATAAATTATTTGCTAAGAATCATAAATTTTTCTCCACAAAAAGGGAAAGCATTTGCTATGGTTAGAAAGGTCAACTAAATATTATCTACAAAGCAAGGCTTAGTAAGCATAAACAAAACTTTTCATAATTCGGGTCACAGCCAACTGCTTAAAAAATGAAGTATTCATAATTACAGATGGCATCCCTTGACTTACCCAAGTATTATGATTGGGGAAACTTTAACAACAATATTATTTATCGCCTGATTAAAATATCGTTGTATACAATAAGAACAGTTTGTCAAGTTGCACAGGGTAGAAATCTCAACTCTGCGCTAATGTGTGAATAAGGGCAAATTGAGAGAGTTTTTAATTGATCTCTTAACCCGCCAAAAAAATGCCATAAATTTAACTCCTTAGTTCAAGTTCTTGGTATAGCATATACAAGGGCTAGTGCCTGGAAACAAACACCAATCACTAGCTAACAGTAGATATGGACAATTAGTTCTAGTTGAACTAATCTCTGTAAATAAATACCCGCCTTCGGGTTAATTAAGGCAGAACATAAATACTACTTGTTCAGTTAGGAACAATTTGTGTAAGGTTGATAAAAGTGTGCCTACCTTTTAATTTAATGAGAATGCCCCTACCAAACCAACAAGTTTTCAATAAGATCTAATGGAATCACCGCCATTTTTAATGTCTTTTTGATAAAGGTGGCTTAATCTTAGTAAATGAGTTCTAAATAAGGGACAAAAAGAGGGCAATTTTTGTGAAACAGGCTACAATCAGAAAGGTATTTATAGTTAAATCTGTCTAATGTCATTCACTTATGTCCGCATCAGAAAGCTTTTTAAAAAAAACCGATCTTGATCTGTAGATTTGGTCAATAGAAAGTGATGTGTGGAAGTAATGGGTATGACAATTTAAAAAGCGAGCGATACACTAAAAAGTGATATTTGCCACTTTTAAGCACAAATTCTGGCTAAAACAGGAAGAAAATCATCGAAAATATCTTAGGGTAATTAGCCAGAACCCAATTTTCGGTGCATAGATTACTTAATGCCAAAAGTAATCAAAATGTCTTGAGTAACTGATTCTGGAAGGAGCATGAGGAACGCGGCATGAACCAGGCTAACAACGTACTCGATAATATTTATCAGCCTGACCTAGAAATGATAAATCCGCCTGAGATCGAATTACAAGCGCTCTTAATAGAAGAAGAGGACTTATTGCTGACTGATGACGGCGAAATTAATGATTTTTTAGAGCCTCAGTCTGATGAGGACGACGCAGAGTCTGGAAAAGCCGCTAAATCGCGTCGTCGGACACAAGTAACCAAGAAAAAGCATTACACCGAAGATTCCATTCGTCTGTACTTGCAAGAGATTGGGAGGATTCGTCTATTACGCGCAGATGAAGAAATTGAACTGGCGCGGAAAATTGCTGAGTTACTGGAACTAGAACGGGCAAGGGAAAGGCTTTGTGAACGCCTGGAACGAGAGCCTAGAGACAGTGAATGGGCGGCAGAAGTATCATTACCATTACCAACCTTTCGTTATCGCCTACACATTGGCCGCAGGGCGAAGGACAAGATGGTACAATCTAACCTGCGGCTGGTAGTTTCCATTGCCAAGAAGTACATGAATCGGGGCTTGTCTTTCCAAGACTTGATTCAAGAGGGTAGTTTGGGGTTGATTCGTGCGGCTGAAAAGTTTGATCACGAAAAAGGCTATAAGTTTTCTACCTACGCTACATGGTGGATACGTCAAGCAATTACCAGAGCGATCGCTGACCAGTCCCGCACTATCCGTCTACCGGTTCATCTTTACGAGACCATTTCCCGAATTAAGAAAACTACGAAACTCCTGTCTCAAGAAATGGGACGTAAACCCACGGAGGAAGAAATTGCGACTCGCATGGAAATGACCATCGAGAAACTGCGGTTTATTGCCAAATCCGCTCAATTACCAATTTCTCTGGAAACACCGATAGGGAAAGAAGAAGACTCCCGTTTAGGTGATTTCATAGAATCTGACGGTGAAACCCCAGAAGACCAAGTTTCTAAAAACTTGCTGCGGGAAGACCTAGAAAAAGTCCTAGATAGTCTCGGACCTCGTGAACGGGACGTTCTCCGATTACGCTATGGTTTAGACGATGGTCGCATGAAAACCCTAGAAGAAATCGGCCAAATTTTTAACGTCACCCGCGAACGTATTCGCCAAATTGAAGCCAAAGCACTCCGTAAGTTACGCCACCCTAATCGTAACAGCGTACTGAAAGAGTATATTCGTTAATGAGTAGGGGCGGGTTTAAATCATCAATTTTTTAAACCCGCTCCAGCATTAATTACATTTTACCTTGCTGCATAACCTCTTGGAGATGCTGGCGAATTTCGTGTACTTGTTCAATTTCTGACTGGCGTAATTTTTGGAACAGTTCTACACAAGGTATAGAATTAGCCTCTTTTGCATCTTTGATATAATTTTCGTAGGATTGAACGGCTACTGCTTTAGTATGCAACACACTAATAAAATCATACTCTAAGTTACTAATGGGTTCTTGAGTTTTGGTTTTACTCATTTTTCTAATCCGTTAGTTGTTTAGTTAATTTCTACTTATTTCTGGAGATTTATTCATCTGTCTTAAAGCTGATAAAATCCCCTGTTGTGAATAGGGATATTTTGCTAAAATGTTTTTAGTTATCTAGTTTTCGCGCTTTTTGTAATACAGCATTTCCCGGTGTTATGGGGTACATATCTAGCGGGCAAGATGCCCGCACCACAAGAGTTTCATGATTCAAGTTTGTACCTCATCTTCAGGTGTTATGGGGTACATATCTAGCGGGTAAGATGCCCGCACCACAAGAGTTTCATGATTCAAGTTTGTACCTCATCTTCAGCGGAAAACGTCACTCCTGGAATGACCCAAACTCCTATCTCAAGAAATGGGACGCAAACCCACGGAGAAAGAAATTGCTACGGTCTATGGAATATCGAGAAACGGTTTATTGCCAAATTTGCCCAATTACCAATTTCCCTGGAAACACCTATTGGTAAAAATAAGACTCCCGTTCAAGTAATTTCATAGAAGCAGTTAAAATCACTGTTTTTTGAACTAGGACAAGAAAACTTTGCGGCAGAATTTCGTGATATTTTTTACCAAAATCAGTTAAATATCAATAATCCTTAATAACTCTTTAGCTACATACTCAACAACAGGAATAGGAACAGCATTACCAAAATGTTTTTTAGCAGTATCATCTTTTTGATGATATATAAAATTAGCAGGAAATCCTTGTAACTTGCAAGCGTGTTTTGCAGTGATTGGTATATATTTTTTAGAGTGATAAATTTTTTCTAAAAACAACTGCTTATACTCTTCTGGATTACTACCATGAATAGATACAGTTGCTATATAATCTTTACCACCAGTAGCAGTTAAAGTTGGAAAAATATCAGCAGTAGGTAAAATAATTCTATAGATATCATTAATTCCTGTCATATTCTTAGAATTAACAAATTCATACTTTCTATTATCAGTCCAGCGAAATATTCCTTTATCAACTAATATATTTAATTCTCTAATTTCTATATTAGGTATTATTCTCTGGAAGTTTTCAAAAGATAAAGGGTTTCCATCCTTATTACCATACTTTTTACTTCTTCTATTCTTTAAAAGAGCTAAACAAATCATTTTTTCTCTATCAGTAGTTTTAATAATATTCCAAGAGTGAATTGTTGTATGTCCATTTCTTAAATCTGAGAAAATAAAGAAATCATTTAATTCATCATCTTTTTGAAATCGAGTTCTTGAAGGTGGTATTACACCTTTAAATAAGGTATTTGCATCTAATTTAACTTTTTCTATAAATTCAATATTTTTTAATTCATCTAAAATATCTAAAACTTTGGGGTGAATATTTAAAGAACGAGGAAATCTATATTCTTGGCATTTCTCTATACCATTTTGAATTCCTACAATAAAAACTCTATCTCTATTTTGAGGTAAACCAAAATCGTAAGCATTTAATATTTGCCATTTCGCACAATATCCTATATCATGAAAATTCTGCAAAATCAGTTCTAAATTATCTCTGTTTTTTGGACTTGCTAAACCACTAACATTTTCAAAAATAAACGCTTTAGGTTGACTTTTATTGACCAACCGAATCACATCAAACCATAATTTTCCTCTCTGATCATCAAAACCCTTTAAACAACCTGCGACTGACCAAGGTTGACAAGGGACACCACCTACAATTACATCAATATTAGATGGAAGTTTTGTAACTTTAGTAATATCTCCTAATTCAATTTCATCTTGATTTCGGTAATTGATAAAATTTTGCTGATACACTTTAATAGCTTGTTTATCTATTTCAGAGTAACCTAAACATTGACCACCTAATTTTTCTAAAGCAATTCTAAACCCTCCAATACCCGCAAATAGATCGATAAATGTGAATTTTTTTGGAGAATTTACTAATTGTGTAGGTAATTCTATATGCTTTGGTACTTGTAAAACTACAGTTTCCATCACTGTTAATCTATTGGACTGAATAACATTAAGACGCAAATTTTAAATATAACACTATAGAAGTCATTAGCTATCAGATTTTACAGCTTTTTACATAAATTCAATAGGTCTTGAACTTGTATACTACTAGAAAGTGGGAGTTTATTTTTGCTGTTTTTCTGCTTTTTGTAATAACTCCTGGGAATTTTTTACCCACTGTAAATTACCTTGAATATTATATAAATCGTGTGCATATTGGAAGACTTGTAAAGCTTCTTTATACTGCTTTAACTGCATAAAAACTAATCCCGCACCATAATAAGCATTAGCATAATTAGGGTTGGCTGCGGCTGATTTTCTAAAAGCTGCTAAAGCTTCATTTAATTTCCCCTGATTAAATAAAATTGAGCCAATATTATAGTGGGCTTCCGCATATTTGGGATTGATTTTAATTGCTTGGTTAAAAGCAGCTTTTGCTTGTTCAATTTTCCCTAGTTGTAAATAACATATCCCTAAATGATAAGCTGGTTCTGGAGCATTTTTACTATAGGTTCTAGCTTTTTCAAAAGAAGCGATCGCACTTTGCCAATTTTTTTCTTGCTCTTTAACTAACCCCATGTTATAATGGGCAAAACCTAAATTGGGATTTAATTCTAAGGCCTTATTTAAGTAATCTTGAGCCAATTTTAAATTATTTCCTTCTAATAAAGCCCCACCTAAATTTGCAAAAGCTAAAGCAAATTGAGAATCCGCTTGAGTAGCTTGATAAAAAGCATCCGCAGCAGGTTGTAATTTTCCTAATTGTCGTAGTGATAAACCTAAATTATAGTGCGCTGCTGCTAATTTAGGATCTAGTTTAATAGCTTCACGAAAAGCGGTAATTGCTACTTCTATTCTTCCCGACTGAATCGCCTGTAATCCTTGATTTAAAGCCTCTGTAGCTGCTTTAGTATTTCTATTTTGTGCCAGTATTAGAGTCGGGGGAGAACTGGAAAATACGGGTTGAATATTAATACTTAATAATAAAAAATTGATTATCCCTAAAATAGGATATTTAATTAATAATGATAATTTCATAGATTTATTTCGCGCAAAGGCACAAAGGAGCAAAGACGCAAAGGAAGATCAGGAAAAATCAATGTTGTTCTGGTTATTGTTGGGTTTCTTTGTATCAACCCAACCCACTTTATCATCATTACCAAAAGAAACACAAGGACTATCAATTTCTACCGCTGGAGTAAATGAACTACAAAAATTCACGGTAACACAATTAACATCTAACTCATCAGGGTGAGTACAATCTAATTTAACATAAAAAGCACAGTCTTGACAAATAGTTTTATGTAATATTGGCTGTAAGTCAATAGAGACTGACATGGTTAATAATCCTCAAATTGAGATAAAACCCACTACCTTGTATATTTTGTAGTGGGAAATAACAGTAATAAACAATGTCGTTCTTATTATCTGTTATTTTCGTAACAAAATTAATTCTTTAATGCAGTTATTACATTATTATCTCGCATTTATTGTTATTTCACCACAAATCAGTAGTTAAGAACCTAGACTTTACTAACTTATGTTGTCTTTATTAGTTTGTTGACTTAAGCTATTTTTAGTACATAAAATAAATAGCCTACATAAATAATTGGCTTTTATCCTATATCTAACATGAAATAAGCGTGAGTGCAAAACGTCTGCCAGAAACTACTGCCCATGTTAAGATTATCCGCCAATCTTGGCAACAGGGCTTTCTCGAAGGTGAAGTCAGCGCTGGTAATTTTCAATGGCATTTCCAGTGGCATTTTCGTCGGGGGGAACTTTCTGTAAAGCCTTCTCAAGGTCGTGCTTTAATCAAAGAACCTCTAGGGCGGTTTCTAGAACAACAAGATTATCAATTAGAACCTGGGGGAGATTATGCTTTCACAATTCGGGCTGAACTGTAAATTATTTGTCAGTTAATCTATTGAGGTATCTTTCAATCAGAAGCACTGCCACAATATCATCTATTGCCCTGGGAGGTTGACGCATTCCTTTGGGTAATAACTTAATTATACCCTGGGGTGGATACATTTGCCAATAGCGATCGCGTGCTTCTAGGGTAGAATAACGTTCATCAACTAAAATGATATTTGTGAGTTTACTTAATTCTTGACTAAGTTGCTGTTTCCACTTTTTCGCTGTTGTTTGATCTCCCATCACTATTAAGGATACAGGAAATTTTTGCAATTGTACTTCAATATTAGCGATCGCTTCTTCTGCTAAGATAACTTGATGATAATACAGTTGTCTATCTAATCCCATTACTGCAATACCACATTTATCACGGCCAGGATCAAATCCTAAAATTGCAGGTTGTGTATTTGTCATTGGTTGGTTGTCGGTTGTTAGTTGTTAGTTGTCGGTTGTCAGTTGTCAGTTGTCGGTTGTCAGTTGTTAATTATCAATTAATATTGTTAGGCAATCTTTTGTTATTGTTAGGTAATTCAGTAACTTTGTAACTATCTACTTTACCAATAGAACATCTTACAATTAAACTTTCTTGCTTACGTACTAAAAAGAACTTCTCCATTTGATATAACTACTAATTTAATTCTTAACGGACCGACAGTATAAGTATTTTCTGCCGCTATAGCTTTAATTTCCACCTCCTGCTCCATTTGCTGTAATTGAGTCACAAAGCGAACAAAAGTCCCATCTACTTCTACACTTTCCACAATTCCTGCATTTCGAGCGCGAAATTGAGAAGCAGAAATTAGTAAATCTAAGCGTTGACGCATTTGTTCAGGAGTCATATTTTTTAAATCTGCCGTAGTAGTAGCCAGAATTTCCCCTAATGAAAATACAAGTTGATTTCGGGCTGCGTCTGCAAAAAATTCTATTTGCTTTTCGCCTCTGACATAATTACCTGCCGAGAAAATTCTAACAACATATTCTCGACTATCTTTAATTTGTGCGATTAGGGATTCAACCTGATCTTTCGTGAGACGAAGTATTTTTTTATTCATTGATATCTCACCAGGTTCAGTTAACTGAACATTGGCATTATGATTAGCTGCTTCGAGAATTTTCATAATAGCCTGACGTGAGGTATTAGTTTTATTAACAGTAATTAATCCTGCCGCTATTACTTGACCTTTGACCAAAGCTAATTTACCCAAGCGGAGGTCACGATAGGACTGATAATATTTTTCTAGTCTAGCCACTTCCCGATCTAAAAATTGTTGTTGTTCCTCTAATTCCTTCAAGCGAGATTCTCTAGTGATAATGACTTCCTCTCGCTGTTTAATTTCTAGATTACGATTTTGAATAAGTTTATCTAATTTAGCAATTTTGCGATCGCGTTTTTCAATTGCCGTCTTTGCTTCATCAATAGCCTCTTTAGCTTGAGTATACAACTTCTCACGTTCTGCCTTTAAATCTTCTACAGCAGTTTGGAGAGTCTGTCGCTGATGATAAAGAGTTTGTAATTCACCTCTAGCTTGTTGATACTGAATCATGATGCCACCAAGACGACTTTGAGTTTCCTTTAGTCGTGCTTGAGTTTTAGCTTGCTGATTAAGAGTACGATTAAGTTGAGCTTGTGTTGCCTTTTGTTTAGTATTTACTGCCTGTAATGACTTATTAATTGCTTGTAATTCTTGTTGTACCTGAACCTTTTCTTGTTTAGCCTGATTTAGCTCAACCTCCACCTGGCTTTTTTGAGCTTCTGCGGTTTTTAGTTGTTCCCGCTTATTGGTTAGATCTCTTTGAATATCCTCCAATTCAAATACACCCTTCCGTAGTCCACCGTCAGTAGCAAAGAGAATTGCTAAAGTTGAAGCAGAAATCAGACCACCCGTAAAGATAGTGACAATGACAGCAGTTTTTTTCGGACGCAAATTAAAGAGTGAGAGACGGGCCTTGCCCACCCGAGTGCCGATGCGGTCACCCACGGTAGCAATTACGCCTCCCAAAATGAGAATTGCTGCAATCAGGATGTACCCGGTGGCCATTTTTAACTAATGCAATAGTGATCAATACAGCCTATCACGTTTAACCATTGTCTGTGGGTAAAGAGAGTGAGGCTAAAGAAAGAATTAGACAATTAAAGACCTTCCTCCAAATTAATAGTTTAATCGTGATCATAGTGATGCTATTGACAGAGTCTCCAAAAACACAGCACTTCAAAAATAGAAGTCCTGCCAACTCCATTTACCTATAACTTGAATAAATTGTTAGCATTTAGCTAAATTTGAGTTTAACTTCCCTACCTCCACAGACAGAATTTTGTGGAAGTGGGGTTTAGATCTACTTTTTGGCAACCTGCTGACGGCTGATGCTTAGGTAAATTGTTTACTTAAAGCAACAGGTTTATGTACAGTAATCTTCTTTTTATGAATAGAAATCATTTTCTTCTCGCGGAGATCTCCCAGTAGTCTAGTGACTGTAACACGAGTAGAGCCAATTGCTTCAGCGATCGCCTGATGGGATAACTTCAGATCAATGGTAATGCCATCAGCACAAGGAACGCCAAAATCTCGACAAAGAATTAATAAGAAACTAATTAACCTAGAACCCATATCACGGTGAGCAAGAGTTTCAATCATCATCTCCGTTTGAAGAATCCGTGAAGCAAGACCTCGCAACATCAACATTGATAATTCTGGATTTTCCTTCAGTGCTTGCTCTACCTGTTCAATTGGGGCTGAAAGCAATTCTACAGTAGTAAAGGCCACTGCATGATAAAATCGATCAGACTTATTTCCTGTCAGCAGTGACAGTACACCAAAGACGCTGTTTTCCCGCAGTAGTGCTACCGTTATTTCTTCTCCTGCTTCGTATACCCTTGACAGTTTCACAGCACCCTTGAGAAGAAAATAAACTCGTTCAGCAGGATCTCCCGGAAAAAAGATCGTCTTATTCCGCTCAAATGTTTCCACAACCGGAGGAAATGCCCCCGTCGCCATTTGACGAAAAACACTTGCTAGGGCTTTATCTTGTGTCACTATCATTTCTCCCTTCCCCTACCCAATGCCAGAAAAACAAAAACTAATTACCTAAGAATACACCTGAAAAATCAATAAATCACCATGGACTTTGCTGTTTTTTTCTATACTCAAAGGTAAAATTGTTAGTTCTTCGTTTATAATGATACACAATTGTTGTTCAGTTTAGTTAATTATTATTCATAAGTAATTTCACTAATTAGAGTCAAAGGTTTTGCCTCTAGAAATTTTCTGTTTCTTGAGAATTTTTATAAATATGGTCATAATTTTTTGATCCTTGCTGACTGGTCTGGGAGTATTTGAAAAAATTCCTAGTCCAACATAGTCCAACTAGGCTCGGATTCTAGTATGCTCCTAATGATGAATTACATTAGCAATTTTTATGCTGAATCTATCTGGAAAAAATGCTCTAGTTACAGGTATTGCCAATAACCGTTCTATCGCTTGGGGAATTGCCCAACAACTCCATAAAGCCGGGGCCAATTTGGGCATTACCTACTTGCCAGATGACAAGGGTAAAATGGAAAAAAAAGTTTCTGAATTGGTAGAACCTCTTGCTCCGAGCCTGTTTTTGCCCTGTAATGTTGAAAATGAGGAGCAAATTCAATCTACTTTTGAAACCATCCGGCAGGAATGGGGGAAAATAGATATTTTAGTGCATTGTTTGGCTTTTGCCAAAAAAGAAGATTTGACCGGGGGTTTTAGTCAAACTTCTCGTTCTGGTTTCAATACGGCGTTAGAAGTTAGCACTTATTCACTTATACAGTTAAGCGGTGCAGCCAGACCTTTAATGACTGAAGGTGGAAGTATTATTACTCTTACATATTTGGGCGCAGTTCGGGCAATTCCTAATTATAATGTCATGGGTGTAGCTAAAGCTGGCTTAGAAGCTAGTGTTCGTTATTTGGCCGCAGAACTCGGTCCGGAAAATATTCGTGTTAATGGTATTTCCGCAGGTCCAATCCGCACTTTAGCATCTTCCGCAGTTGGTGGTATTTTAGATATGATTCATCATGTTGAGCAGGTAGCCCCCCTCCGTCGCACTGTTACTCAATTGGAGGTAGGTAATACTGCGGCTTTCTTGTGTAGTGATTTGGCAAGCGGTATTACTGGACAAATCCTGTATGTCGATGGGGGATATGAAATTATGGGAATGTAACACTCCTGGTCCTAAAGGCGCGAGGATTCTTGGTTCAACGATATCACTTAAACTAGATATCTTGCAGTGTCTAATCTAGTAGGCTTTAGACCCAAGCTTTTGGTAATACGGCACAATTAAGAAGTCAGAAGTAACAAACTGAAAACCGACAACCGACAACTGACAACCGACAACTGACAACCGACAACCGACAAATGACAACTGACAACCGACAACCGACAAATGACAACTGACAACTGACAACCGACAAATGACAACACAAACTCCTCGGATAGCCTCAGTTCAACGCACCACTGGTGAAACAAATGTTTATGTCACCATTAACCTGGATGGTACGGGTGTATGTAAAGTATCTACAGGTATTCCCTTTTTAGATCATATGCTCCATCAAATCGCCTCCCATGGGTTGTTTGACTTGGATATTCAAGCTAAAGGTGATTGGGAAATTGATGACCACCATACAAACGAAGATGTGGGGATTACTTTAGGACAAGCTTTAGGCCAAGCTTTGGGTAACAAAAAAGGAATTGTGCGTTTTGGTAATTTTCTCGCTCCTTTAGATGAAGCCTTAGTGCAAGTGGCCTTAGACTTCTCTGGTAGACCTCATCTCAGTTATAGTTTAGAAATTCCTACTCAACGGGTGGGAACTTATGATACACAATTAGTGCGGGAGTTTTTTGTGGCCTTGGTAAATCATAGCCAAATGACTTTACATATTCGCCAATTAGATGGAATTAATTCCCATCATATTATTGAGGCCACATTTAAAGCCTTTGCTAGAGCCATGCGAATAGCCGTGGAAATTGATCCACGTCGGGGGACAACAATTCCTAGTTCTAAAGGTGTGTTATAAAAATTATCAGCATCGGTTAATCTATTAGTTAGTTCTAAATGGTCAGTAGTTGGTAGTTTCATTGCCATGAATTCTGTTGTAGACAACTCTAATTCTCAACAAAATCCCCTAGATAAACAACCTGTAGTCCTGACTTCTGAATTGCGAAAGGTCTATCGTACGGGATTTTGGCTCAATCAAAAAGTTGTATCTCTCAAAAACTGCTCTTTACAAGTGTACCCAGGAGAAACCTTTGGTCTGTTGGGTCCAAATGGTGCGGGTAAAACCACGCTGTTAAAATTGTTATTGGGTATTATTCGTCCTACATCTGGACGAGGATTATTACTAGGTAAACCCATAGGCGATCGCTCTGTCAAGCAGCATATTGGCTACCTCCCAGAAAATTCCTATTTATATGAATATCTGAGCGGTTGGGAATTTTTGCAGTTGACAGCGGGTTTATTTCAAATTCCCCAAAAGTTACAACGTCAACGCATTCCCCAATTATTGGAATTAGTCGGATTATCTCAAGCTGATGCTCGCAAAAAGCAACTGCGACGTTATTCTAAGGGGATGCTTCAGCGTGTGTGCATGGCTCAAGCATTAATTAATGATCCCAATTTGGTTTTTTTAGATGAACCTATGTCTGGGCTTGATCCTCTGGGACGTTACCAAATGCGAGAAATTATTCTCTCTCTGAAAGCATCTGGTAAAACCATATTTTTTAATAGTCATGTATTAAGTGAAGTGGAACAAATTTGCGACCGTGTGGCTATTCTTGCTCAAGGAGAATTAATCTGTTGTGGTTCTCTCAATCAACTTTTAGGTAACCAAAATACATATCATGTGAAAGGTCAAGGAGGAGATGGGGAAATTTTGAAAAAATGGATAAGTAATTTGGAATTTGGGGCGGATGGTTCTTGGCAAGGTACACTCCAAGAAGATTATTATGATTTTCTCTCTAGTCTCCAGTTAATGGGAGGGAAAATTATCACTATGAATCTATCACGTCAATCCCTAGAAGAGTTTTTCATCCATCAAATTCAAATCCTCAATCATCCCCTTAATTAGTACAAACTACAAGAATACAAGAATAATAAATTGCCCATAAGTAGTAATTATATAAAATTACTTGGGAATACTAAAACTCAGTTGCTTACTTATTTGTAGGCAGTATAACTGAGTTTTAAATCAAATTATGAATTCTATATGTCAGGAAAATATAGAATTAAAAATTGTTATCACAACTGGTGAAAATTATGTAAAATGTTTCCTAACTTTAGACAAAATATAAAATCAATATCTTTACGCAACAAATTATTTATGTCCGGAAAACAAAGGATTTATTAGAAAATAAGATTGTTGAGTCACCACGATTCTTCAGTATACTCGATGTTAAAACGTTTCAGAATAACTGTAAATATCGTCATTTCCAATTCTCAGGTAAATATGCTTAATAAAGATTTGCGTAAATTTCTCACCAATTTAACCATGGGTTTAGCACTATTAACAACAGTAAATATCACGCTTCCCTCTGTGAGTTTGGCGCAAAAACAGCCAGGAAAATCAACATCCAGTATTGCCACAGATTACTTATTAGGAGGCGGAGATCGCATCCGTGTTAATGTATTTGAAGTACCAGAATATACGGGTGAATATCAAGTTCCTCCTGGTGGTTCAATTAATATGCCTTTAATTGGCAGTATCTCTATTTCGGGCTTAACCACTGAACAGGCTGCTGATACTATTGCCAAAGAATATGCTCGCTTTCTCAAACGTCCACTGATTTCTGTTAACTTAGTATCATCTCGTCCCATCAATGTCTTTGTTGCTGGGGAAGTAACAAGACCAGGTGCTTATACCCTCAGCTTGGAAGGGGGAGCAGGAAATAACCCTGGTGTCCAATACCCAACGGTATTAGCCGCGCTAACTAGTGCCCAAGGTGTAACCCTAGCAGCAGATGTAACTCAAGTGCAATTACGCCGCAAGATAGGAGGTTCTCGAGAGCAGACAGTTTCCCTAAATTTAAAGGAATTGACTCAAACAGGCAGAATATCTCAGGAAATTACCTTACGAGATGGAGATACCATCATTGTTCCCACTGCTGCCAGTCTGAATGTGGCTGAAGCCCGGAACTTATTTGCAGCTAACTTTGCCGCTACTCAAACTTCACCCCGTACGGTGGTAGTAATTGGCCAAGTTTACCGTCCAGGTTCTTATCTTGTCACCGCTGGAAATGCAGGAGGCGCAGAGGGTGGTGGTGCCGGTGGTGGTTTACCTACTGTGATGCGGAGTTTACAACTAGCCGGGGGAATTACGTCCATTGCCGATGTTCGGAAGATTAAATTACGCCGTCCTACCCGCATTGGTACAGAACAAAATATAGATATTAACCTATGGCAACTACTACAAAGTGGTGATCTCAATCAAGACGTAGTGGTACAAGATGGCGATACTATCATTGTGCCTACGGCTACTGACATTAGTGCCGCTGAAGCTACTCAATTAGCAACAACAACTTTGTCCCCAAATACGGTTGAAGTGGGTGTAGTTGGTGAAGTCAAAAGACCAGGGGCGGTCAAATTACAACCCAATAGCTCTTTAAATCAGGCATTATTGGCAGCAGGTGGTTTTAATGATGGTAGAGCCAGTAGAGGAACTGTAGAATTAATTCGCCTCAATTCTAATGGCACTGTTACTAAGCGTAAAGTTAATGTGGATTTGTCGAAAGGAATTAACGAGGAAACTAATCCTATCCTGCGTAATAATGATGTTGTCGTAGTTGATCGCAACAATTTAACCAAAACTGGTGATACAGTTAATACTGTAGCGGGACCTTTAGGTACTATTTTGGGGATTATCAGATTATTCACTGGATTTTAGGTTAAGTCCAAAAGTTGGTTTTCTAGGTTTCCACTCAAAAAATCTAGACCCAAAACATAATTATTGTATATCTTAGTTGATTTTTTTCGGCAATTGATCATTAAAGGTATAGCGATCGCCTATAATGTGAGCGCGGGGTTATCATTTTATAGTTACTAATTAGGGAATTACGCACTTAACCCATTTTAATTTACAGTTAATGCACTTGGTAGCTCTAACAATCAATTCTGCCTAAAGCTGAAGGAGGAGAATAATTTAATGGACCCAATAATTTTTATCATATTTTTAGCTCTAGTCGGTTACGCCTTGGCATCGGCAAAGATGGTAAATCAAGGGAATGCGGCCTTAGTTGAACGTTTGGGGCGGTATCATCGTCAACTTAATCCTGGACTAAGTTTTATTGTTCCTATCATTGATCAAATTGTGATGGAAAACACAACTAGAGAGCAACTTTTAGATATTAAACCGCAAAATGTAATTACTAAAGATGGTATCTATTTAGAAGTAGATGCAATTCTTTACTGGCGGATTCAGGACATTAAAAAAAGCTTTTATGCTATTGATGATCTAGAACAGTCTCTAGCAAACATAGCAACCACTACCCTCCGAGAAAATATCGCCCAGAATTCCTTAAAGGATACTAATATGTCAAGGGCGGAAATGGACAAAATTATATTAGTTGAATTAAATTCAATTACATTCTCCTGGGGGGTGGAAACTATCCGTTTAGATATTCAGAGTATCACCCCGCCGGAGACTGTACGTAAGTCCATGGAAGAACAACAGAATGCACAAATTAAAAAACAAGCTGTGATTTTAGCCGCAGAAGGGGAAGAAGAAGCGGCAGAAAGGAGGGCGACAGGAACTAAAAGATCGATAGAGATCATTTCTGAAGCCTTACGTAGCCATCCTGAAAGTAAGGATATTTTACGGTATCTTGTTGCCCAGGATTACGTAGATGCTAGTCAAAAATTGGGTGAAAGCAATAATGCCAAAATTGTATTTGTAGATCCTGCTAACTCAACGGAAATGTTTCAGGAATTGATTTCTGATTCAGTAGAAGAAAATTATGGTAAGAATCCTACCAATGGTAATGGGAATGGATCTAATTAATATAGTGGTTCCCATGCTTATGAGGTACAAAGTTTTTTAGTTTTAGGGAACAGTAATTGGTGTGTACTTCATTAGACTGGGGAACTATATAAATGATCATTAACAATTAGGAATGACGAAAAATGGCATCTGCTACTTGAGTAACTTCCCGCATTTCTTGAACATCATGAACTCGGAGGATGTCTACACCATTAAAAATGGCTGCACAACAGGCTGCGGCTGTTCCCCAAACTCTTAATTTTGGATCTGGTTGGTTGAGAATATTACCGATAAAACTTTTACGAGATGGTCCGACCAAAATTGGAGAATTAAGTGTTTTTAGGGATTCTAATTGGCGAAATATCTCTAAATTCTGCTGATGATTTTTAGCAAAACCAATTCCCGGATCAATAATTATTTTATTTTGGTCAATTCCCACAAGTCTAGCATTTGTAATTTGCCCAGATAAAAAGTTATAAATATCAGTGATTAAATTTTCATAATCAGTGAATTTTTGCATAGTTTGGGGAGTTCCTTGGATGTGCATTAACACAATTGGTACATTTAAACTGGCAACAGTGGGCAACATTTGGGGGTCAAATGTTCCCGCTGAAATGTCATTGACTATATCTGCTCCGGCATTAATTGCTGCTTTAGCTACTTCTGATCTAGTGGTATCTACGGAAATGGGTACATCGGTTATTGGACGTATTAATTCTAAAACAGATAGCACCCGCTCCAGTTCGACTTCTAGAGGTACTTGTTCTGCTCCTGGACGGGTTGATTGTCCACCAATATCAATGATATCAGCACCAGCGGCAATCATGGCTTGTGCCTGGGTTAAGGCGGCTGAGGTGGTGTTAAATTTACCACCGTCACTGAAACTATCAGGGGTAATATTTAAAATCCCCATCATATAAGTCCGCTTTCCCCAGGTAAAGCAATGATCTCGGATGATTAAATGGTTATACATATAGATAATCCAAATAGTAAGGTAAGAGGCAAAAGGCAAGAGTAAAGAAGTTTTCAGCTATTTTATATTTCTTTACATAGTTTGGTTTTATCGTGTTAACTTACTTAATTATTAATACCTACTATATCAATTACCCTAATCCCCAATCCCGATTATTGGTAGTTAACAATTCTGGCAAAACTATCAGCTTTTAGACTTGCTCCACCAACGAGAGCGCCGTCAATTTCTGGTTCTGCCATAATTTCATCAATATTATTCGGGTTGACTGAACCGCCATATTGAATGGGAACTAGAGGGTTGGTTAATTGACTGCGAATTAAACCAATGACTCGATTTGCTTCTTTGGTTTTACAGGTATCACCAGTCCCAATTGCCCAAATTGGTTCATAGGCAATAATTAAGTTGGTTTGATTGATATCTACTAGGTCTTCTGTTAATTGGGCGCTAATTATTGATTCTGTTTCTCCTGCGTCTCGTTGTTGTTTGGTTTCTCCAACACAGAGAATAGGTGTGAGTCCATGCTTTTGGGCGGCTTTGAGACGGAGATTTACACTTACGTCTGTTTCTCCAAATAATTGCCGTCTTTCACTGTGTCCGACAATAACATAACGCACGCCAATTTCTGTGAGCATGGGGGCGGAAATTTCGCCTGTATATGCTCCATTTTCCTCCCAATGGACGTTTTGCGCTCCCAAATTGACACGGCTACCATGTAAAGATTTGGATAGTAGGCTTAAATTGGTGAAAGGGGGGAATAGTATCACTTCTCGGACTGAGGGGGTTTCCTCTAGGTGAGGCAAAAATCCGCTTAAAAATTCGGCAGATTCTACCTGGGTTTTAAACATTTTCCAGTTACCAGCAATAACGATTTTCCGCACAGGTGATTTAATCAAAATTTTAATACTACTAGATACATTTTTTAATGTACTACTTTTTTAGGCCTATTCATAAAGCATAATCCACTGAGTCACTTAGGTTAAATTTTGGTTGATTTGAAGGTGTGATCAAGAGCGATCACTTTGTGATTAAAAGTGCTTCAATAAAATACATCACAAATATACTCGCTAAAGTTAGAAGTATTTTTGAAGGTGACATTACTATTAAGGTTACTTTTTTTTAGCCTTAATATAGCATTTTCCATGCTCATGAGGTACAAAGTTTTTTAGTTTTAGGAAACAGGGAAGAGTCAAAAAATTAGTGTGTACTTTATTAGACTGGCAAATAATATTTTTTGTTTATTTTAATTTTTTATTCCCACCCACTGAGTCACAGGAGACATGGCTTTCCAACCCAAAAATCTTGACCCGATAGGTTCACCGCGTTGAATCGCAATACGGGTAAAATTTCCTCCTACTTTTTCGTACCATTGGTATAAAATCAGTTCACCCTCCAATGTCACAACATTAATGACCATTCTCCCCCCAGTAAGTAAAGCATTCCAACAATTTTCTAGTATTTCTGATTCTGTCACACCACCACCAATAAAAATCGCATTTGGTGCGGGTAAATTGGGGATAACTTCTCTACTTTTTCCGCCAATAATTTGTAAATTTGGTGTTCCTAAAGTAGCCGCATTATCAGCAATATAATTTATTCTAGTAGAATTTTGTTCAATAGCGATCGCTCGACATCTCCTATCACTTCGCAACCATTCTATAGAAATAGAACCACAACCAGCGCCCACATCCCACAGCAATTCCCCAGGGTTAGGTGCTAAACTCGATAAAGTCACCGCTCGGACTTCCCTTTTTGTCAATTGTCCATCATGATGAAAAGCACTATCAGGTAAACCGGGAAATTTTGATAAACCAACTATTCCCCTATCAGCAATACATTCCACCGCCATAGTATTTAAAGGAGCGACATTTTTTTCTTGCCAATTAGTAGCGATATCTGTTATAATATTCTCATTAATATTACCCATTTTTTCTAAAACGGTAATTTGACTATTACCATAACCGCGATTTATTAAAATTTCTGCGACATGAGCGGGAGTATTTTTTCCCTCACTTAAAATTAATAATTTTGCACCGGGATAAATGTAAGATTGCAGTAAAGAAACCGGACGACCACATAAACTTAAAGTTTCGACTTCTGTTAATGACAATCCTAGTCGAGAACAAGCCAAACTAAAAGCAGAAGGTGCAGGAATAATTGTAACTTCCGAAATATTAATATCTTTCAGAATAGTTGTACCCACACCATAACATAGAGGGTCGCCACTAGCTAAAATACAAACTGCTTGGCCACGACGACTGATAATTTCGGTTATGGAAGTTGTAAAAGGTGATTTCCAGGGAATTTTTTCCCGGTTGTCGGCATGGGGTAACATAGAAAGATGACGTTCACCACCAAAGATAATTTGAGCTTTATTTAAGCAGGAAACAGCAACGGGACTTAACCCTACTAAACCATCTTCACCGATACCGATAATTGATAACCATTTTTGCATAATTTGTTTGTTTTGCTGGAATATCGCTTTTATTACCTTACCGTGAGGGGATGTGAAGTTGGTGCTTTGAGTTGAATAAGAGTATTTTTTCTCGCAGAGACGCAGAGGCGAAGAGAAAAGCGCGGAAGGAGTTTTGATGGATAAGTAAAGTGTCGAATATTCTTTTGAAGAATAATGTATAAGTTTTGTTGTAACTTGATGTTGCGATTCAGTAATTACACTATTGTAAGTATTGAAAATTGTATGTTAAACTTTTAGCATTATGTCCAGTTTTCATAGGTAAGAAGATATGGGTAAAAATCACAAGGAAGATGAGATAAAATAAGTTGCGGGATTTGCAGCCAGTGGAGCAGCCGCAGGTATGGGAGTTGCCGCATTGGTAGGAAATATGGGATTAGCAGGAGCATTTGGGGCTGTGGCTGTTGGCGCTGCTCCGGTTGTAGCTGCTGGTGCTGTGGTTGGACTTGCTGCTTTTGGTATCAAGAAAGTTTTTGAATAGGTTTTGAATTTCAATAATTAGAGAAGGAGGAAATTAACTAATGTTAGATCATGAAGATTCTGCAATTTTAGGTGCAATTACGGCTGCTTCCTCAACAGTAGCTGGTTTAGGTTCTGTCACAGTAGCTACAGTAACTTCTACTGCTCCTGGCATTCTAGGTGTTTTAGGGTTCACAACAACAACGGCTGTTGCACTACCAGCCGCAGGAATTGTAGCCGTAGCAGGACTGGCTGCTTATGGGGTTAAAAAAGTATGGGATCCACAAGTGTTGAATCCTGCAATAAAACTTTACAATCTTTGTGTTTTACCCAGGTAAAATCCATTGTCTATTGAGAATAGAGTCATTAATTGATCAAATTTGGTATCACCAATACCAATTCACAACTTGGACACAATCCTCAAAATCTTAACATTCAACACTTCTGTATCATTTTATATAAAAATTACCTTAAATATTAACTTTTTTCATTTTCCCACTAAACCGCCTGAGAATGAATTCTCAGTCTCATAGCAAAAGTCTGTTAAAACAGACTAGATAAATATCAATCTTCATTCAGCTTTAGTTTGATTTTGCTATTAGCCAAGAAATTCATTTCTTGGCGGTGGTGATATCATGATGATGGTAAGGAAAAAAATGATCCTCTTGCTTCACTTAAAAAAAAGTGACTTTATTGTGTGTGGAGAAGGTGATCCTGATTTGTTTAGCACTTACAAAACTCAATTACAACCCATCTTTTAGGATATACTAAAAATATCAATAGTCTTAGTGAAAATCAACGCAGTAATTTAATATGCCTACTGAAACTATTACACTACAAATACCCGAAATTATCTATCAACGGTTAGTTAATACCGCCCATGCTACCCAGCGCCCTTTAGAGGAGGTTATACTTCATGCTTTACAAGTGGGTAGTCCACCAGCATGGGATGATGTACCAGAGGAATTTCAAGCCGAACTAGCAGCTTTAGATAAGTTAAATGATAATGCTCTTTGGCAAATTTTCCATAGTCATAAAACAGTAACAGATATGGAAGAATACAATAGCTTACTAGAGAAAAATTCTCATGCTACACTAACACAAACAGAAAGATTAAATTTAATATCTCTGCGACATGAAGCTGATCTTTTTATGTTACGTAAAGCCCAGTCCGCAGTTTTGCTTCGTTGGCGTGGATATAGTTTACCAAATCTTTAAAATATTGAAATTCTTGTGTCTACTTATATTTCTGAAAATTTAAGAAAACAAATCATTGATAATGATAAATCAGGTTGCTGTTATTGCTTAACATCCGAAGCAAATAGCGGTATTCCTATGACCTATGATCATATTCAACCAGTTTCACAAGGAGGAGATACAACTTTTGAAAACTTGTGTTTAGCTTGTCGTTCTTGTAATGAATATAAAAGTAATTTAACTGAGTCAATAGATCCTTTAAGTGGTGAAACAATATCACTTTTTAATCCTCGTAAACAGATTTGGTCAGAAAATTTTATCTGGAGTGCTGACGGTACAAAAGTTGAGGGTATTACTGCTATAGGTCGCGCTACAATAATTAGGTTACGTATGAATAACCCTGTTATTATAGTTGCTCGTAAACGTTGGGTAATGAGTGGTTGGCATCCTCCTAATGATTAAAAAAATTGACAATAGCCAAAAATACCATCTCATGGTAAACTACTAAATCTTAGGGTTGGGAAACTTTGGTGTAATTCCGGGACTGTGCCGCAACTGTAAAGCAATTGGAGATAATTGGAACACCCTAAAAATCCTAAAAATCCCCAATTGAGTAAGTCAGAACGCCAACTCTAGAATGTTCACTTCGTCGTCTCTGCGTCACACAGAGTAAGGAGTCATGATTTTGTCAATTCCAGTTACTACTTGTCCAGGTCTATTTTACAGCACACCCGCCCAAGATGGTTTTCTCTATCGCTTGCGAATACCAGGAGGAATCATTAATTATCAGCAATTTCAGGCTATCGCAGATATAGCTGATAATTATGCTGGTGGCTATATTGATATTACTAACCGCGCTAATATCCAAATTAGAGAAATTAAGCAAGACATAAATATTGAAGTTCTCAAAAATTTACAAGCTTTAGGTTTAGCTTCTACCAATGCAAAAACTGATCATATTCGCAACATCATGACCAGTCCCACTGCGGGTATTGATACAGAAGAATTAATCGCTACTCAGCCCCTAGTGAAAGCTTGGGAAGAACACATAAGAGCAAATTCTCAACTTAGCGAACTATCGGCAAAATTTAGCGTGTGCTTTGATGGTCGTGGCAAAGTTTCCGTAAGTGACCGACCTAATGATATTATATTAGTAGCAGAATCAATTAACAGCAATATATATTTGCGATTATATCTCAATTATGGAGAAAAAGGAGAACCATGCCAAGACACAGGAATTGTATTAAAACCAGAAAAGACAATACAAGTCCTAGCAGCATTAGCGGAAACTTACCTCAAACATATAGACACTAAAAACCCTCGCAAACCTCGGTTAAGAGAAATTATCAACAAAATCACAATTGATAAATATCTCCAACAAATTCAACAAAACCTCAACCCAGATATATTCAACTTCCTCCCAACTCCCCTCCGCGCTGCCGCGCCTCTGCAAGAAAAAACTCATATTGGTATTCATTGCCAACGCCAAATCGGATTATATTATATTGGTATAGTCTTACCCTTGGGAAGATTAGAAACTTGGCAAATTAGGAGTTTAGCCAATATTGCCAAAAGGTATGGTCATGATAATATCAGGTTAACACCTTGGCAAAACTTACTATTAACGGAAATTCCCGAAAATCAAATTAGGGAAGTTGAGAAAGAAATCACTAATTTAGGTTTAAATTCCTCACCAACAAACATTAAAAGTTTTCTGGTAGCTTGTTCTGGTAAACGGGGTTGTGCTGCTGCGGCCACAGAAACTAAAGAAGATGCCTTAAACTTGGTAAAATACCTAGAAAATCTGATAATTCTAGATTCCCCAGTGAATATCCACTTTAGTGGTTGCAGTAAATCTTGCGCTCAACACACTCAAGCTGATATTACCTTACTTGGTATAATCACAGAAATGACACAGGAAACCTTTCCCAGTTATCAAGTTTATGTTTTAGGTCATTTACTTTATGAATATGTGACCATAGCCAAAATTCCGACTTTGATTGAGAAAATGTTAGCAGTGTATCAAAAACAACGCCTAAATTTACAAGAAACCTTTAGACAATTTATTCATCGTCACAGTCATCAATTAAATCACCTATTTAGTTAAAAAACCGCTAATCTCACCTTTACAACCTAAAAATATCATGTTTGATTACATCCGTGATGGTAACGAAATATATCGTAAGTCCTTTGAAATGATTCGGTTAGAATCTGACCTAGAAAAATTCCCTGAAGATGTGTCAAAAGTTGCTGTTCGCATGATTCATGCCTGTGGAATGACTGACATTGTTAAAGACTTAGAATATTCATCTACAGTAGTACAATCGGGTAAAAAAGCCCTAATTGCTGGCGCACCGATTTTGTGTGATTCTTACATGGTAGCCGAAGGAGTGACAAAAAAAAGATTACCTAAAAATAATAAAGTTCTTTGCACCCTTAACGATCCTGAAGTACCACAACTAGCTAAAAGATTAAGAAATACCAGGTCAGCAGCAGCTTTAGAATTCTGGCGTTTTCGTATAGAAGGAGCAATTGTGGTGATTGGAAACGCACCAACAGCCCTATTTAGGTTATTGGAAATGCTAGACGAGGGAGTTCCTAGACCAGCAGTAATATTAGGTTTTCCTGTTGGTTTCGTGGGTGCAGTCGAGTCAAAAGTCGCATTGGCCGCAGATAGCCGCAATGTACCATTCTTAACTTTACATGGAAGAAGGGGCGGAAGTGCGATCGCTGCTGCTGCTGTTAACGCCTTAGCGAGTGAGGAAGAGTAATGAATAACTCTGGGGGTCGTCTTTATGGAATTGGTGTCGGACCTGGAGACCCTGAACTCATTACCTTAAAAGCTTTGCGTCTTCTCCGTTCCGCCCCAGTTGTCGCCTATCAATCGGCCACAGACAAAGAAAGTATCGCTAGAAAAATTGTCTCTCCATACCTGGATCATGGTCAGATTGAGGTACTATTTCACCTCCCCCGCGCCTTAGAACCGGAAAAGGCTAAATCTATCTATGACCAAGAAACTCAACCCATTGCTGACCATTTAGCCGCCGGTCGAGATGTGGTAGTTCTCTGTGAAGGAGATCCGTTTTTTTATGGTTCATTTATGTATCTTTTTACTCGATTATCTGAAAAGTACAAAACAGAAGTCGTACCTGGAGTTTCGTCACTTATGGCCTGTCCCGTGTCCTTAGGTTTACCATTTACTTATTACAATGATGTTCTTACGGTTTTACCTGCACCATTACCCAGAGAGGTCTTAATTAGCCAACTTCTGGCCACTGACGCAGCAGCTATTATGAAACTTGGCCGCCATTTTCTGAAAGTTAGGGATATTCTCCATGAATTAGGACTAGCTGCACGGGCAAGATATATTGAACGCGCCACGACTACGCAACAGCGCGTAGTTCCCTTAGATGAAGTTAACCCGGAGGAAGTACCTTATTTTTCCATGATTATCATTCCCACTAAAAATAAGTTGTAGGTAATTAACAATTATCACTCTCAATAATATTACTGATTTCCTGTTCCCTGTCACCTAGTTCTATGAATACAAGGATAGCCCCGGCGGTTGTGGTATTGAGTCAAAATAGTGTTATCATAGGTCGAAAAATTACCAATATCTTGCCCGGTGCAAAACTATATGGTTTAGTTAATCGTACTGATGATGTTGATATTAGCTTTAGCAATTTTGGCGCAACTTTGCGGGAATTATTCACCGCTAGTACACCGATAATTGGTATTTGTGCAGCAGGGATTTTAATTAGAACAATTGCACCCTTATTAACTGATAAACAACAAGAACCGCCAATTTTAGCTGTAGCAGAAGATGGAAGTGCTGTAGTTCCGCTTTTAGGTGGTTTAAGTGGTGTTAATGATTTAGCGCGTCTTATAGGGTCAGGACTGAATATTAAACCAGCAATTACCACCACAGGAGATATCCGCTTTCATACGGCTTTGCTGTCCCCTCCCTCTGGATATCATTTAGCTAACCCCGAACAGGGGAAAAAATTTATTGCTGACTTATTAGCAGGGGGAAAAGTTAAGTTAGAGGGAACAGCGCCTTGGTTGAGTGAGAGTAATTTACCTATTGATGAAAATGGGGGGTTAATTATTCAAATTACCGAAAAATTGGGTAATTCTAGTTCTAATTGTTTAGTTTATCATCCTGCCAAAATTGCGATCGCTCTCACTCACCCAGAACCAGACACAATTACCCAAATTCAGCAAATATTTGTTGAATCTAATTTAGCACCCGCCGCAGTTGCGGGAATATTTGCACCCAGTCACCTAGCTAATAATTCCCAACTTCACGCTGTTGCGAAGGCTTTGGGAGTTCCTACCCGCTTCTTTCCCGAAAGTGAATTAACAAAATTGGCCTTAGCTGCTACAGGTGCAGATGCTCAAATTGTATCATCTCCATTTCCCTCTATTACCGTTGCCATATCAACTGAAATTATCAACCCCAGCACCACAGGACAACCCCAGGGAAAATTAGCGATTATTGGCACGGGTCCAGGTGGATATAAATGGATGTCACCGCAAGCAAAGGAAATTATAGCCTCAGCAACGGATTTAGTTGGTTATAAAACCTATATTAATTTAATCGCTCCCCTGATAGAGGGTAAGCGCGTCCATGAATCAGATAATCGAGTAGAAGCAGAAAGAGCTTATCAGGCGCTAGAATTGGCTGCGGAGGGAAAATATGTAGTAGTTGTATCTTCTGGCGACCCCGGTATTTACGCAATGGCGGCGGCGGTTTTTGAGGTTTTAGACCAATACAATAAACCAGAATGGCAAACAATTGCTATTCAAGTCGCTCCTGGTATTTCTGCTATGCAAGCCGCAGCAGCTAGTATTGGTGCGCCCTTGGGTCATGATTTTTGTGTGATTTCCCTTTCTGATATTTTAAAACCTTGGGAAATTATCGCTCAACGCATTACCGCTGCGGCTATAAGTGATTTTGTGATTGCTTTTTATAATCCTGTATCAAAAGAACGCACTTGGCAACTAGCAGCCGCAAAAAAGATGTTAATGGAACACCGAAAACCCCATACCCCAGTTGTATTAGGACGAAATTTAGGGAGAAAGGGAGAAGCAGTTAAGGTTATTACCCTGGAAGAGCTAGAACCAGAATTAGCAGATATGAGAACTGTAATTATTATTGGTTCTTCCCACACGCGACAAATTCAGCAGGATAATAATATTTGGGTTTATACTTCCCGTCGATATAACTCTCAGGAATGATGTTTTTTATATTAAAAATCATATCATTTAAACTTTTATTACTTCTGCCCTTTTTCTGCTGATTCCTCCTCTAGGATATAATACACTTAATTATGTCTAGTTTATATCTGAAAAAGACTTGATTTTTTCTCTCTCTTCATCAACAATAAAAACATCATGTTCAGACATGATTGTAGCCAATAAAAGTGACAGAAGCCCTGATAGTGTCCGCCCTTGCGGACATTTTATTTTTTAAAAACTATTTGGATAATTTTTAATTGTGGTAGGTACTTATTATAATCAAATGAGAAGTTGAGAGCAGGAAGAAAGAACACAAAAAACTTTAATTTTCTAGTTTTTTAAGAAATACTAATAATTATTCTGCATTCCTCCTTTAATAAATAAAAGAACAGGTTTCCCTGTTCCTTGCTATATTAATAACTACCAGCCCAAGTTATCCATTTATGGGATAAACCTATATGCAAAATTTCCCCTGTCATTTCCAATTCTGTGATGATTGTTGTTGTTAAATCAACACCTATAAATTCAGCTTCATTGATATTGCTATCAATTAAATTAGCTTTATAGAGATTAGCACCATTCAAATTAGCGCCACTCATTTCTGCTTGATAAAGATTAGCACCTGCTAGGTTTGCTAACTTTAAATTTGCAGTTCGCAAATCAGCACGAGTTAAGTTAGTTTTCTTGAGGTTGATTTCAATTAAATCAGCACCAATTAAATTTACTTCACTTAAATTCGCACCTTGCAAATTTGCTCTACTTAAATCAGCATTAGTTAAATTCGCCCTAGTAAGATTACAACCAATTAAATTTGATTGATTAAGATCCGCTCCGCTTAAATCTGCACCTTCTAAATTTATTTCTCTTAAATCAACATTATCCAACTTAGCTTGATGTAGATTTATACCCTGAAAATTCCTTTCTCCTGATTTATAAGACTTCAGGAGTTCTTTGGTGTCCATAAATTCCACCTTATTGTATCTACGGGTGAGTTATTACACTTCTCAAACCACAGAAAATTACTTGAGTTTCTAGCGACCAAAATTTTAGCTAAAAAATCATACATCTATTGTACTCTGATTAAAAGACTAATTAAATAAACTTTACAATTGCTTGAGTGTATAGTTGTCACCAAGCCCTAAGAAAATCATAATAAGAATTTAACACCATCTGCCAAAAGAAAGACTAGAATCATAACGGACAGATTAGCCCTGTAACTAAGGAGCATTATAAAACAATGTCCGATTTAAATCGCGGAATCATGAAATTTGAAGGTGCAGATTCACCTAAACTAGTCACTATCTCTACCGTGGTACTTTTAGGGTCTATTGCTGGACTTATCCTTTGGGCACTTACCGCCGCTTATGCAATAGGTTAAATTCGTTGAATAAAATTCAGGACACTAGCAAACAAGACTTTTATTGTTCTCTAGTGTCTTTATAGCAGAAATAGAGGTAAGTAGGAGTATAAGTTCTGCACCCAAAATTAATTAATTTCTTCTTGTTTGAGTTTTCATGAGTTAAAGTTGATCCAATAAAAACCCTAGAACTATTGATTTATAGGAGTTTTACATTTATTCACTATTTTGCCAAGAACAAACTTTAGTGTATTAATATCTGTGCTATTTTTAGTAAGTTGAGTTAAGCGACAGAGCAACCAACTTAAAAATCAAAGCTTTTTTAGTAAAGCTATTGTGTACATTATCGAATTTTAAATTTTAGATAAGAGAATAATGATTAATTTTTGGGATATCGTAATTATTTTAATTGGTAGTTCACTTTTAGGGGCAATACCGCTAATTAGTTGGATTACTTATGCACTGAGTGGGAAGCGATTAGACAATGTAGGTACAGGCAATATTAGCGTTGCAGCCGCCTTTTATCATGGTGGCAAGTTAGCAGGAATTATTTCCGTCGTCTCTGAATCTCTCAAAGGTATTGCGGTTGTAACAATTGCTCATGCGTATTTTCCCATGGAACCTGCTTGGGAAGTTATTGCCTTAATAGTTTTAGTTATCGGTAGATATACCACTACTAAAGGGGCAGGAACAACAAATGTAGCTTGGGGATTACTGGCTAATGATCCTTTAGTAACTATTTGTGTAAGCGTAATTGCGGCTATTGGCTTTTTAATCACTCGTTCCAGAGAAACAATTAAATTAGCAGTATTAGTCATGTTTCCCCTATTTGTGGGTATTATCCATTCCCAGGATTTACCCAGAATCATAGCTGCTTTTGCCTTATCGTCCTTAATTTACTGGATTTATAGCCAAATTCCCGATGATCTTAACCTTGCGGTCGAGGACGCAGACCCAGAATCCCAAGCAGTAATGCAATATTTAAGTAATCAAGAAAGGATCATTACCCTCGATGATGAATTAGACGGGGAAATAGTAGGAGCTAAATCAGCAACATTATCGCAAATTAAACGCTGGGGTTATACAGTTCCTAAAGGTTGGGTATTATCCCCAGATGATGACCCGACTATTTTAATTAATTTTCTCCAACCCTCTCCACTTTCACCCCTCCTAGTACGTTCTTCAGCCATTGGAGAAGATTCACAACAAGCCTCCGCCGCAGGACAGTATGAAACTATTTTAAATGTAATCACTAAAGCAGAATTAAAGCAAGCGATCGCTCAAGTGCGAGACTCATATAATCATCCCAGTGCCATCGAATATCGCCGTCGTACCAACTCAAAAGACGTGGGTATGGGGGTACTCATTCAACAACAAATTCAAAGCGTATTTTCCGGCGTAGCGTTTAGTCGAGATCCTATTTCTCAACAAGGAGAGGCCGTAATTATTGAAGCCGTATCCGGTAGTCCCGGACAAATTGTCTCAGGAAAAGTCACACCAGAACAATATCGGGTAGTAGTTGCTGGTAATGAAAAATTATCCTGTCTGCAATTTGAAGGTAATGGTAAAGTTCCCCAATCCTTAATTAAACAAGTTGCATATTTAGCTAGACGCTTAGAAAGGCGTTATTTAGGCATTCCCCAAGATGTTGAATGGAGTTATGATGGTCAAAATCTGTGGGTATTACAAACAAGACCAATTACCACCCTTTTACCCTTATGGACAAGAAAAATCGCTGCTGAGGTGATTCCAGGAGTAATTCACCCCTTAACTTGGTCCATTAATTCCCCTTTAACCTGTGGTGTGTGGGGAGAAATTTTTACTATAGTTTTAGGTGAACGCGCTAAAGGCCTAGATTTTGCGAAAACAGCAACACTACATTACTCTAGAGCTTATTTTAATGCTTCCCTATTGGGAGAAATCTTTTTAGCAATGGGACTACCTCCAGAAAGTCTCGAATTTTTGACTAGAGGTGCAAGCATGACTAAACCTCCTCTAGATTCTACTCTTACTAATTTACCAGGACTGACAAGATTACTCAAGCGAGAACTTGATTTAGAAAAAGATTTTAAATGGGATTATCGTCAAGTTTTTATCCCAGGATTAACTGAACTCTCAAATGTCGTTATTGAACAATTATCATTAGACCAGTTACTATCCAGAATAGATCTAATTCTTGATTTATTGCATCGAGGTACTTATTATAGTATTTTAGCTCCTTTGAGCGCCGCTGTTCGTCAAGGGATTTTGGGAGCAAAAGCAGAAGCAATTGATAACAGTGTCACTCCAGAGGTAGCATCATTAAAGGCTATGCGTCTTTTGGCTGTCGATGCTAAACAAATTCTAGATGATAACTGCGAACCAGAACAAATATTTTCCGAATTGGCAAAAACAACCCTGGGACAAAAAATTTTATATGATTTGGATGAATTAATTCATGATTATGGTTATTTGAGTGAGGTAGGTACAGATATTTCTGTTCCCACTTGGAAAGAAAATCCGCAAATAGTTAAACAATTATTTGTGCAGTTCATACAAGCTGGAGAGGTCTTACCTGTAAATAATTCTCGTCCTCTAGTAATAAATTTAGTCCAAAACCGAGTTCACCTTAAAGGTAGAGTAACAGAAGTTTATTCCCGATTGTTAGCGGAATTACGCTGGACTTTTTTGGCGTTAGAACAGATTTGGCTGGGGTCTGGAGTTTTAGAACAAGAAGGAGATATTTTCTTTTTGGAGTTAGATGAAATTCGTCAAATGATCATTAATTTAGATGTGATTGTTGAAAATAATTTATCAGCATTAATCAAACATAGACGAGAACAATTTGTTCAAGATAGTCTCATTGTCCAAATTCCTGCGGTAGTTTACGGTTATAATCCTCCTCACCCTATTAAACCTGTAATTGATCCTGCTGATCATATTTTATTGGGTATTCCTGCTAGTCAAGGACAAATCCAAGGCCGGGTGAAAATATTGCGTAGTTTGCAAGGTGCTAATAATATTGATAAGAATACTATTCTTGTTGTTCCTTACACTGATTCTGGTTGGGCTCCTGTACTAGTGCAAGCTGGAGGATTAATCTCTGAGGCGGGTGGAAAGCTTTCCCACGGTGCAATTATCGCCCGTGAGTATGGGATTCCTGCTGTTATGGATGTACGTGGTGCTACATATTTATTACAAGATGGTCAGCCAGTCCGAATAGATGGATATAAGGGTACGGTGGAAATCATGGAAAATAATTAAAACTGTCTGGTTAAACATTAATACTTGTTTGTCTTTAATTTTTATTGGTGGTTAACCAGGTTTTATTGTTTTATTTCTACTGCTATTGTTTGTACTATTCTGTTTTTGTTGGATTAAAATATTAATCTGTTCTTGATGCAGTAACATTGTTAAATCATATTTTGTTTTTGGATTGTGTTAAGTTGCTTTTGTATGGCAATACATTAGAATTTGATAGCAATACATTCTTATTGTTGGGTAAAATATTGTTAACGTCGAAACAAACGCCAGGAAAAGATAATGATACGTTTGATTAGTAGCCGTAAACGATGCAATAGTAAAGTTAACACAGCTAATAGATTATTCAACAAACGTTTATAAAAGAAACGAGGTATGAGTTGCTGTTGTAAAATTTGCAAATTGTTCCGAACGGTTATTGTAGTGGGGTGATTAGTTTCTAGCACTCGTTCAGACATAGCTAAAGCTTCAAGGTAGAGAGGTTCTGCTTCACTGTATCTTCCTTGGCTATTGTAAAAAAATGCTAAATTGTTTAAGCTAGTAGCAACATAAGGATGGTCGCCTGTAAATAGCCGCTTTATCATTTCTAAAGCATCAAGATAGAGAAGTTCTGCTTCACTATATCTTCCTTGTTTATCGTAAAGATTTGCTAAATTGTTTAAACTAGCAGCAACATCAGAATGGTCGCTTTTAAATAGCCGCTTTCTCATTTCTAAAGCTTCAAGGAAGAGAGGTTCTGCTTCACTGTATCTTCCTTGGTTATGGTAAAGATTTGCTAAATTGTTTAAGCTAGAAGCAACATGAGGATGGTCGCCTGTAAATAGCCGCCTTGTCATTTCTAAAGCTTCAAGGAAGAGAGGTTCTGCTTCACTGTATTTTCCTTGATTACGGTAAAGACCTGCTAAATTGTTTAAGCTAGAAGCAACATGAGGATGATCGCCTGTAAATAGCCGCCTTCTCATTTCTAAAGCTTCAAGGAAGAGAGGTTCTGCTTCACTGTATCTTCCTTGGTTATGGTAAAGATTTGCTAAATTGTTTAAGCTAAAAGCAACATGAGGATGGTCGCCTGTAAATAGCCGCCTTGTCATTTCTAAAGCTTCAAGGAAGAGAGGTTCTGCTTCACTGTATCTTCCTTGGCTTTTGTAAAGAAATGCTAAATTGTTTAAGCTATTAGCAACATCAGGATGGTCGCCTGTAAATAGCCGCTTTGTCATTTCTAAACCATTAAGGTAGAGAGGTTCAGCTTCACTGTATTTTCCTTGGCTATAGTAAAGACTTGCTAAATTGTTTAAGCTATTAGCAACATCAGGATGATCGCCTGTAAATAGCCGCCTTCTCATTTCTAAAGCTTCAAGGAAGAGAGGTTCTGCTTCACTGTATCTTCCTTGGTTATCGTAAAGACTTGCTAAATTGTTGAAGCTAGTAGCAACATAAGGATGATCCTCTGTAAATAGCCGCTTTGTCATTTCTAAACCATCAAGATAGAGAGGTTCAGCTTCACTGTATTTTCCTTGATTACGGTAAAGACCTGCTAAATTGTTTAAGCTAGTAGCAACATTAGGATGATCATTTGTAAATACAATTTGACAAACTTTTACTAATTGCTGATACCAAAATTCTGCTACTTGATATAATCCTTGTCCTTGATAAAATCTTCCTAACCCTTCAAATACCCAACAGATTTCATCAGCAACCATAGATACTGGTAAATTATTCTCTGCTACTGTTTCTTGGTTAATTTCATCTATTAACCGTTTTCCTAAATCTTCCCAATGAACAACAACTAACTGGAAATTTTCAATATCTTCAGAAGTGGGTGATTGAGGAAGTCTTTCAGCAACGAATATCATAGGAGTAATAAAAGTTCTTTCGAGAATTGGCTGCTTTTCTCCAACTTCTGCTAACTGTTCTTGCAAAAACAACCGCACTAAATTATGAATTGTATAAGCTTCTGGTGATTCTTGTCCTGTTTGTAAAAAGTTAACTTGATAAAGTCTTTTTTTAGAGGTAGTTAATTCTTCCTCTGTCCAAATTAGTTGTTTTTCCTCATTCTCTACTTCAAACTCAATCACCCAAACTACCAAATCCCAAAGAATAAACTGAGGAGAAAATAAACTTAAAAATGCTCCCAGATATTGAGTTTGAGTATCCAGTGTTTCCCAAGTTAAATTAAAAGCGGCTTTAATTCCCAATTGAGTTTGATTGATAGTTTCTCTCTTTTGTAAAGCTGTTTCCGCTAACTTACGTTTTTGTAACCGTTCTAACATTTGAGTTAGAGAAAGTCCCAAATCTGTTGTTAAATAACTTCCGACTAAAATTATCCCCAAAGGTAAATTTCCCAAAAACTCACATATTTCTGTAGCAGTTTCTGGTTCATTGACAACTCGCTGATGATTTTTTCCCAATTGCTTTTGTAAAAGTTCTAATGCTATTGGTGGTGATAGAACCTCTAAAGGTAGTTCTTGAATATAATTAGGGTCTAAATGTTGTTGTCGAGTAGTTATCAAAACCCGAAAGCGTGTTTCTGGGGGAACAACATCTTGTAACTGTGTTAAATCAGTCAAATCATCAACGACAATTAAAACAGGTTTTTGTGTTTTTGGATATTGTAACCAACACCAAGCTACCTGTTGTTGGAGAGTTAACGGTTTTTCTCCCTGAGTTTGGGGAATTTCCAGACCGAATTTTAATGTAAAAAGTTCAAATACTTCTGCTGCGAGAATACGTTGTCTAGCATTAAACCAAATTATGCCATCATAATGATCTTGATATTGTGTCGCGTATTGAGTAACTAATTCAGTTTTACCCAAACCACCCATTCCGGTTATTGCTACATAATTTCCCCGTCGCAAATCTTCATGGATAGTTGTCAGTTCTGTTTCTCGTCCGACAAAATGAACAGAACCGCGATAGGGTATATCTTTAGTGGGAGTTAACTTTTTTTGTCCGTCAATATTTTGTGTGTTTACCTGAACATTGCTACCTGGGGAAGCAAAAACACCTATTTTATCTGTGAACTTGCTGAAGTTGTCATTCATAAAGCTTATAATGTATCAAATATTTTAACCCCACCCTAACCCTCCCCTTGCTAAGGGGAGGGAACTGGATTTTCTTGTTTTTCTGCTTCATAAGAGGGGGTAAAAGTCCCACAAGCAGAAGTTTTAGTTTTTAAATCTGGTGCTTAAATTTGGACAGACTAGAAGCCTATCTCACAAGCATTGCTACCTGGGGAAGCAAAAACACCTATTCTATCTGTGAACTTGCTAAAGTTGTCAGTCATAAAGCTTATAATGTATCAAATATTTTAACCCCACCCTAACCCTTCCCCTTGCTAAGGGGAGGGAACTGGATTTTCTTGTTTTTCTGCTTCATAAGAGGGGGTAAAAGTCCCACAAGCAGAAGTTTTAGTTTTTAAATCTGGTGCTTACAGCAGTTTGATATCAAGTCCAGTACAAGAATAGCTATCTAAATAGGGTCAAAAAACAATCCACAATGATTAAACCAATTGAGAGCATTTTCATCAGTAATAGCATTAACC